>NZ_JCBDHJ010000008.1:0-429364 GCF_059834135.1 Vibrio sp. R10-SG-ISO4 | reverse complement strand
ACGATACCGTCAATCGTTATTCGCTTGAAACACAAGATGGTCGCTCATTAATAGTCGCAGTGAATCCATACTCAGGCACACTGCAAGGTACGATTGAACGCAACCGGAGCGTGTACCAATGGGCAAACCGCATACATGCAAACCTGCTGATCGGTGACGTCGGCGATCGACTGCTAGAGATCGCTGCTAGCTTAGGCATCTTATTGGTTGTGACGGGCGTGGCCTTGTGGTGGCCAAATGATCATGCAAGACGAGCCGGTTTTCTAACGCTTCGCTTGGGTCAAGGCCGTCGAGTCTTGTTACGTGACTTACATGCCAACTTGGGCGGTGTGTTGTCACTTGTGTTGCTGTTTTTCTTAATTTCAGGTCTCGCCTGGACTGGGATTTGGGGCGCCAAATTAACGCAAGCTTGGAACACCTTTCCCACCTACTACACATGGGGAGAAAAGCCGAATTCTCAGCTTACGCATCAAGACTTAAACCCAACTGGCCACAAACAGATGCCGTGGAATCTTGAACAAACCCCACTTCCTCAATCTGAGGAGGGTCCAACCCACGATCACACCAATATGACCACCCAGATGCCAGCGGCGACACACTCTCATCTTGGTAGTATTACGCTCGACGAGGTGGTCGAGCAGGCACATCAACTCGGCTTTACTCGCTACCATGTTTATCTGCCACTTAGTGAAAAAGGCGTTTACACGATTGCTGCCAATTCGATGAATGGCGACAATTTTGACCCTCGCCAAGACCGGACACTCCATCTCGATCAATACTCCGGGACGCCCGTTCTCGATGTAACGTGGCAAGACTACACCATATTTGCCAAATGGATGGCAGCTAGTGTGTCACTTCATCAAGGCGATGTCGGGTTGTGGAACAAGGTATTCAATGTTTTGTTTTGCCTTATTACGCTGTTTCTCTGTGTTTCAGGCACGATGATGTGGTGGATACGCCGCCCTCAACGCGCTCGATTAGGTGTACCACCAACCTTTCAAAGTGATCGAGTTTGGAAGGTTGGGCTAGTGACACTGTTCATCATTGGGCTACTCTTTCCGCTCGGCGGGATGACCATCTTGGTTGTGTTGGCCATAGACGCTTTGATCATTCAACGGGTTGGTAAGCTGCGCCAGTGGTTTCAGTAGTCACCAGCAAGACATTGCGTCTAACCAGTAAATTCTCTAGATTACATCCATGACCAAGGAAGAGAGTCCACCACTATGAAATCACTGCTTATCGTCAACGTCGGTTCTGCGCCCCAAAATCAGCTCGAAAAATATGGTGATTTTGAACTTTGGGCTCAAGAGGCGATTGGAACCACACCCCTGCCCATTCGCTTTCATGATGGTATCCACGGCCTCTTTCCACCTTATGATGAATTAGCGGGTATGATCATTATGGGATCGTTGTCGATGGTGACCGAGCAGACGGCATGGATGACATCACTGAGTCAGCATATTCGAGCGCTGCATCAGCAGCACATACCGATGCTCGGTATCTGTTTTGGCCATCAGCTGATCGCCCATGCTCTGGGTGGCAAGGTGGATGTTAATCCCCAAGGATTGGAGCTAGGCACGGTGGAAATATCTAAACACCCAGAGCACGATCCAATCTTTTCTTCCCTACCGGATACCTTTCCTGCTCAAGCCATCCACTACCAATCGGTGCTCACACTGCCTGTTGGTGCTCACCGACTTGCCGCCAGCAAAATGGATCCTCACCATGCTTTTCGCGTGGGCGACAACACCTGGGGCGTACAATTTCATCCTGAGTTTTCTGCCGCTATCATGAACGACATGATCGCAGACTTAAACACACAACTGGGCGATAAACTCTGCAGTGACCTGCAAACCAAGACCTGTCAAACACCGCTAGCGACGAGTATACTGCCGCGCTTCGCCAAGCACTGTCTCGACAACGTATTAACGCAGGAGCAAGCATGAAACTGGTCATCGCCAACGATCACAATGGGGTCGATTTAAAACGTCATCTCGTCGCGCATCTCTCTCAATTAGGTCATGAAGTCATTGATCTTGGCAGCGATACTAAGGAAATCACCCATTCGGCTTTTTATGCCGTTGAAGCATGCCAGTATGTAAAGCAAGGTGACGCTCGTTTTGGCATTCTCATCTGTGGTACGGGAGTGGGCATGTCTATTTGCGCGAACAAGGTCAATGGTATTCGCGCAGTCTTGGGCAGTGATGGCTACACGGTCAAGCAGTCCCGTGAGCATAACGATACCAACATACTCGCTCTTGGTGCATTAACGACCGACAGAGTCAAAGCAGCGGAACTCGTTACGACTTGGATCCACACCCAGTTTGATGACAGCGTGAAAAGGCGGCTTCGTTTAGGGTTCATTCAGGATATTGAAGCCGATCAAACACTTCGTCGCTCCTGACTTGTCACATTCAGAGAAAAAATGTCACATGTATTATTATATCTTTTATGCTATGGTTGCATCGTCTTGGTAGACAACCAAAGACAACTAGCCATTTGACGATACTGTGCGTTGTACTATCCACAGGTCAACGAGCTAGCCCTCTTTTGGCTAGCTCGTTTTATTTTCCCGCTTTACGGTCAACTCTCATTACCACTTTTCGCTCCTCATTATTGACGTATCATATGCAAAGCGTAGTATTGCTCTACGCTTATTGATATGAACCTAGTCCCACTTATATTCCGCTCTGTGGGCAGAGGACAACACGTCACGGAGGGAAACCATGTTGAGAGGTTGGCAATGGGTTTGGCTATGTGGGTTGCTGCTCACTCCTTCTGTCTACGCGCACGACTCGATACGAGAAGTTGCCCTCGCCATTGGTGAGTTTCCGCCTTATACCTCAGAGTCTCTTCAACATCACGGTATCGCCAGTCAAATCGTCACAGAAGCCTTTGCGCAAGTAGATATAGAGGTGACGTTCGCCTTTTTCCCGTGGCCGAGAGCCTACAAACAAACTCAAGTAATGAACAACATATGGATAGGCACATTTCCTTGGGTTTGGACACTTCAGCGTGATGATGACTTTGTCTTCAGTGACCCAATCATTGAGAGCCATGACTACCTCTATTTTCTCGACGGTTACCAAGAAAGCTATCCCAATATGGAAGCGTTGGAAGGTACGATCCTTGGGGCACCGATGCATGTTAGCTATCCGTTATTAGAGAAAATGGAGGCAGAGCAGCGTCTAACCATCGTGCGAGTGGGCACCTACGAAGATTTATTCAGACGGCTACTGTATAGACGCATCGAAGTGATCTCTTTAGAAGAGCACGTGGGTCGCTACTTCATGCAGGCCCTGCTCGATGGTGAAGAAATGACTCGAATTGCCAAATCTCGTTTTCCGACTGAAGAGCGTCGTTACCACCTGATGATTTCAAAACGGCATCCCCAAAGCAGGCTCATAGTTGAAAAGTTCAATCAAGGGCTTGAGCAACTGCATCGCTCCGGACGCTATGAGGTGATACTCAATACGTTGCAATTGCCCGATCCGGGTAGCGGTTTGTGAGCCCTGCAAAGCTTTGCTTACTCTCTCATATACCATCAGAAAAATAATCGCTACATTAACAAACGAATTACAACAATAACGCTGGTTCCCCCTACATCTCAAGCCAGCATCAAAAAAATAATGTGGAGCATGGTTATGCATTTAAAAAGTCGCGGGAAATTGCTGTCAATTACTATTATTCCCCTCGTACTGATTACTGTTTTAGTGACTGGGATCTTCTATTGGAATGGCGTCCGAGATCTTGAGGAGCAATCCAAACTGTATCGTCAGGAACTCATTGAGTCTCGTCAAGATGAGCTAAAAGCGTATCTATTGATGGGGCGCACGGCAATTCAATCTCTCTATGAGAGTGATAAAAATGGTGAAAATATTCCGCAAGCAAAACACATTCTTGAAAGTATGCGTTTTGCGGATGATGGTTACTTCTTCGCCTACAACTCCCAAGGCGTTAACACGATGCACGCCATCAAGCCATCGTTAGAAGGCAAGAATCTCTATGATTTAAAAGATGATAATGGCGTCCCCGTCATTGCTGGACTTATCGACGCATCTCAAAAAGGTGACGGCTTTCTTTACTTCTCTTGGCATAAGCCATCCATTGATGCACAAGCACCAAAATTAGGTTACGCGGAGCACCTACCCAAATGGGACTGGGTATTGGGTACAGGGATTTATATCGACGACGTCGATCAGCTCGTGGCTCAATATCGTGTCGAACGTGAAGCGAACATAATGTCAGATATCGGCTTTGCCGTTATGGTTTCAGTGTTAGGTCTTATTATCACTATTATTATTATCAGTTTGGTTGTGAGCAAAAGCTTGTTACCACTGACCAATATGGCTCAACGACTTCATGACGTAGCACAGGGGGGTGGTGATTTAACCCGCCGTTTGGAAACGAAAGGACACGATGAGGTTGCTCAGCTAGGTCAAGCGTTCAACACCTTTATGGATAAAATGCAGCCACTAATTAAAGATATTCAAAACAGTTCTGTTTCCGTGATGCAAGCAGCCCACGATTTAGATGCTCATACCTCAAAGTCGAGCCAAACAATGCAACATCACAGTCAAGAAACGGAAAAAGTCGTCACGGCAGTAACGGAAATGGCCGCGACCTCTCGTGAAGTCGCGAACAACACTAACCTTACCTCTGACTCGATAAACGAAGCAAATCAACAAATTCAAGATGCCCAGCAAGAGGTGGCTGAAGCGATGAGGAGCATCAACGAATTAGTTGCAGAGGTGAATATTGCCTCTGATGCCATCGAGTCTTTGAGCGATCAAACCCATCAAATCACCAGTGTGATAGAAGTGATTGGCGGCATCGCAGAACAAACCAACTTGTTGGCACTGAACGCAGCTATCGAAGCGGCGCGAGCAGGCGAACAAGGTCGTGGTTTTGCTGTCGTGGCAGACGAAGTCCGTTCATTGGCGAGTCGAACGCAATCAAGTACAGAAGAGATTAATGAGATGCTCAGAGCGCTACAAAATGGCGTTAAAAAAGCGGTCTCAACAATGTCGGCCAGCCAGCAACGTGGAGAAAAAACGGTACAAGATTCTTCTGTAATCCAGCAACGCTTGGGTGGCATTGAAACGTCAGTCCGCACGATTCATGATATGGGGATACAAACCGCCGCCGCCGCTGAGGAGCAAAGCGCCGTTGCGGAAGATATTAATCAAAACCTCGTCGCGATTCAGCACATCGTTGAAGAGCTAAGTGCTGATTTACAACGTGCTGAGCAAATAAGTTCTTCATTGGCTGTTTCCGGAGAGCACGTTCACGATCTCGTGGGCAACTTCAAAGTTTAGTCTGGTTACACAACCGTAGACTTAAAAATGAGTCCAGAGTCACGATACTTTGGGCTCATTTTTTGACCCAATTGTCATCCTTTTATCGTCGATCATTGGATGTTCCTTCACAATGGTCAAATCGGCGGCTATAAACAGGTTAAGTTCATGCTTGAGCGTTTGCTGCCTAAATCACTCAACCTGCTTAAACGCGGTTCCACCAATATTGAACTGATTTTTCTCTTGATGATCAAAAACGGCTTATTTGACAACGCCGTTCGCGCCGACGGTCTTTATCCGCTGTTTGGATGGGAATATGGCCCTAGCCTCCGAGCCTCTTGATAGCAAAACCCAATGGGATGCGGTTCCAGTGCAAACCATCACCGAAATTAACGGCTGCCAGCAAACCCGGATTCCGATAGGGCACTGTGTGCAGCGATGAAACCGACCTCGAAGAGGCACCCAAGCCGATTCCCGAAGTGGCGTGGAAAACTTCTGTAGGATGAAGCTTATGGCGCAATCTTCACCGTCGCTCAGCGTTCAAAACTGATCATTCATCGCATTAACGCACTGAAGCAACGTCTCAATTTGTTGGGCCTCGAGTCCTTGAGTCAATTCGTTCACCAATTCAAGATGAAGCTGATTGTGGCGCTGATGAATCTCTTGCCCTTGCTCGGTCAAACGAACCACAATCGCTCGGCGGTCGTCAGGGTGCGGGCATCGCTCAATCAGATCTGCGTTGACCAACTTATCGATTTGCACGGTTAGCGTCCCCGTTGTGATTCCAAGTTTTTGCGCCAGTTCTTTCATGCGCAAGGGCCCATTAACCCCCAAGGTTTCAATGGTATGCACTTGGGCTAAGCTATACCCCGTCTCTTTGACGACCGACTGCTCCCAAGATGACAGTTTGTCATAAAATTCAGTCAGTGCGTGATTGAGTTGCGATAACGTGTTCATTGCGGCTCATACTGTACTTCTAACGTTAGGTGATGAATCTTATCAAACTTCTCTAAATGCTGCTTGATCTCTTCAGCCGTCTGCCCGTTAGAGACCCTGAGTGTGATCGCGGCACTGTGATGATGGCCACTGATTTTCCAAACATGTAAGTCCACCACTTCACCGTGACGCACCAGCTCTGACTCAACCTCATCCAGGTAGTGATCATCGATGCTTTCATCAAGTAAGATTGGGCTGGTTTGATGAATCAAGGAGAGCGTCCATTTGGTGATCACCAAGGCTCCGACGATACCCATCAAGGCATCAAGCCAATGCCAACCATAGAATTTACCAAACAGCAGCGCCACAATGGCAAGAATAGAGGTCAAGGCGTCGGTCAACACGTGTAAGTAGGCGGCGCGCAAATTGTGGTCATGATGATGGTCGTGATGGTCGTGATGGTCGTGATGGTCGTGATGGTCGTGATGGTCGTGATGGTCGTGATGATGATCGCCCAACAACACCATACTGGCAAGATTGACCACTAAACCTATTACCGCGACCAAGATTGCCTCATTAAACTGAATCGGTTGAGGATTGATCAAACGATGAACCGATTCCACTACCATCAGTAGCGCAACAATGCCCAGAGCAATGGCGCTAGTGTAACCACCGAGCACGCCGACCTTACCGGTACCAAACGAGAAACGACCACTATTGGCATGCCTTTTCGCATAGCGATAGGCAAATAGCGTGATGCAAAATGCGGCGGCATGAGTACCCATGTGCCATCCGTCCGCCAGCAAAGCCATCGAGCCATAGACTGTCCCTGCAACGATTTCCACCACCATGGTGACGACCGTCAGCAGTAAGACATAGAAAGTGCGGGTTTCCCCTTGATGATTGTGGCTGGAAAAACCGTGAGATTGGCAAGATGATGACCGCATATTACTTTGACCTTCAAACTATTTGACTGTTAATTTAGTTTGATTATCAAACAGTGTCAATAGATTCGTGTGATGCGTTTCTCTCATTCTGGCGTTAATGAATAAATAGCCAATACCCCATGGTCGTCATCGCCAGTAGCCCGAGAAGTAAGGCAACCATTTGCACTAAGCCATCACGCTCAAGCAAACCCAGCCCCATAAAGATCACCACCAGGGCAGGCGCCAAATTCGCCAAGGGTACCGGGATCGCAATAATCACTCCTAATACAGCCACAATACTGCCGTTCAATCGATCGACAATGGGCGCTTCGGTAAATCGCCATCGTGGGCGGATGTAGCGCTCTATCGCTCGCACTTTAGGCTCAAAGGTTAACAGTGCTTTTTTGACCGCAGCGGCGGGCATCGCACGATCAAGAATCCAATCTGGAAGCCAAGCACGACGTCGCCCTGCCACCATCTGTAAGCCCAAAACGATGATGGTGAGCCCTGCAAACAGAGAGACAAACGGCACGATGCTAAAAATGGCCATCAGCACCAAAAACAAGCCGAAGGTGCGATCGCCAAAGCGTTGCGTCAAGCTACGCAAGGTAATGGTCGATTGACTGGCTTGTTCTGCTAACGCGAGGATGACATCAGAGGTGCGCGTTCGGCGCTCGTGAGGCACATCAAAAAGAGAATGGGGATCTTGAGGCAATCCGTGCAATGTCGCACTCCAAAGGTTTTGCGTTCTCGTGGCTAGACATTAGCAGCGAACGCGTGGGGTGTATAGCCATCACCTAACGAAATAACGACGCTTTAACAGGGTGGCGACACGCTGAGTAAGGCGTGAAACCATCACGCCGCTTCGATGGTTTTTAAACGCTCAAAATAGGTAGGATAGGTATTTTTGATGTGACGCTGCTCTTGCACCATATGTTTAAATGTCGGCCCTTTTTTCAGTTTAAGGACGACCTCTCCACCATCAATACGCAGCACGGCTCCCTCAATGGCTACTTGGTTGTCGCAGTGTAGATCCAGAATACCGGCAAGCGATAGTCCCTTATATACCGAGGTAAAATTATTCATCACGACACGAATCCCCCCTTCCGAGACCTCAGTGACGTGAAAACGCTCATCAGAAAAGCGCACACTTGGTCTCGCTCGGCGAGGATATTTTAAGCGATAGTATTGTCTTTTTTGTTCCATGTCGTTCATGGCTGGCTCCTATTTCGGCCTTAACCCACTCTAACTAGTATAGTTATCGGCAGATAAATAGGAACCTTTACCCTTGATTTATGAGACCTTGCCGCACCCATAACCACCCGCTCTGTTTACGCTGAGCCGCGACGCTGCTCTCGTTTTCCACTTAGCATTAATTCAATTCACACTCTGTTCATTCCCACATCTTCAACTAAACTTTAGATGTAAGTTGTCTAGGGATGAGAAAACTCCATGTTGATATGCTTTGTCGACTGACATTGTTGACTTCCTGTGATCGGGTCGCGTGATGCGACCTTCTTTTTTTGCCACCCATCTTACCTCAACGAAAAAGCCTGAACGAAAAAGCAGCCCGAGTGGGCTGCTTAGAGTTAGGTTAAACAGAAAAATGACGATTGGAGCAAGGCTTTAATGTTGCCGACCTTCGGGATCCGGTGCAAAGTCGACTTGCTTGTAAATATCGGCCAGAGTTCTATCTTTCAATTTTTTGCTCCGTTTGGCGCGAGCTTCATAGCTTTCATCTTGATGACGAATGGCTTGCTCATGCTCCTTCGCTGATTGAATGAACTCCGGGTCTGACAACGCCTTTTGACGTAGGCGGTTAACGCGTTCAATGGTTTCCCATATCATATTCCACCTCCTTGACTGTTTATACATACAGTATAGTCGATGATCATCAACCGTCAAATTTTACTGGTTATATCCTCAGTGTTTTTTCTCGGCGCCCCATAAATAGGTGGGTAAAAGCCGTGCCATTATTGCAAATACGCGTTTAGCATCCATAGCAGTTTCTCTTGTTCACGGATGTAATCTCCCATCAGTGCCGCCGTGCCCTCATCCGCAGCGTCACCCGATTGCTCTAGGATCGTGCGTTGTTTACTCAGGAGCACACTGAAGCCGTCAACCAAACCTTTGATACACTCGCTCCCTTGTGTCGCGTTTTTGTGCTCTTGAATCGTACTGCCTTCAAGGTATTGGGTGAAGCTGTGGTCTGGCGTGAAACCTAACGTCAAGATTCGCTCTGCCAATTCATCGATTTTGGTTTGCAGATCAGTGTAGATCTCTTCGAATTTCACATGCAGCTCAAAAAATTGCTGGCCTTTGATGTTCCAGTGGTAACCACGGGTATTCATGTAAAGCACTTGATAGTGTGCAAGAAGATCATTGAGCTCAACGGCGAGTTGCTGTGCTTTGTCTTTATCTAGACCAATAAGATTAATTTGTGATGTCATAGTTTTGCCCTCTAAAACAACGTGTCTAACCACTTAAGTAATTAAAAAACTGAAGTGTTTGAGAATGACTTACGCCCTTTTTCTTACGGTGCGTTGTCGTGATAGGTTTAATGTATCGCCACAGAGTAAATCGGTAAATCCGCTTAAATCTATTGATTTAATAGTTTAAAACAATTGATCCAGTTGTTCGATTTGACCTATCCCAGCAATTTGCATAAACGATTTACCAACACCGACCCATTTACGTAATCTGGTAAGACCTGTTTAATGAAATGAGTTGAGAGAAAGCATGAAAGCACTGGTTGTGGAAGGCGGCGCGATGCGCGGAATCTTCGCCGCAGGCGTATTGGATACGTTTATCCACCAAGACTACTACCCTTACGACTTTACGCTTGGTGTGTCGGCTGGCTCCACCAATCTCATCGGTTACTTGTCTAAACAGCCCGAGCGCAGCTTTAATGTCATCACCCAACTCGCCACCGACCGTCGCTTTTACGATCCGAGACGCTTTTTAAAGGGGGGAAATTTGGTCGATGTCGGCTGGCTTATCCGCGAATCAAACCGTCGTTATCCGATCAATGAAACCATGATGTTTGGTAACATGCCGCTGATTGCAGCCGCGACCAATATTGATACCGGAGAAGCGGACTATTATCAGGTCAAACCGCATAACTTAGAGCAAGTGATTGAGGCGACCTGCGCTCTGCCTATTGCGTACAAACATACGCCCTGCTTTTCTGGCAATTGCTACACAGACGGCGGCGTGTCCGATTCGATCCCTGTCGCAGAGGCGCACCGACGCGGCGCCAGAGAGATCACTGTGATTCTGTCACACCCGCTGAGCTATCGAATGCCAAAAGCAAAACATCCTTGGCTAATGAGGCGATTGCTGGCCAAATATCCCGCCATCGCCAACGCGATGGCCGTGAGAGCAGAGAACTACAACCGCTCGCTCGACTTTATCCGCAATCCACCGAAAGGCACGCAGATTAGAGTCATCGCACCTGATGAGACGTTTCAAGTGAATCGCCTCACCATGCGTCAAGACCGATTGTTAGATGGCTATAAAATGGGGCTAAGAGAAGGCAATAAGCACCTGGCGAGTCGTGCCGGCATGTACGGTCTAACCCGAGAAAACTGTCACTTTTGCCTTTGAGGGCGCTCGCGGAGGCCGTAGCGTTAGCGCGCAATATCGAGCTGGTTGCCCTGCACGCCGTTGACTCGAAACCACCCAGCGATACTGTATCGTTCCGCTTGGGTGGGCAGTACCTCATGAGGAAATTGCTCAGAGAAAAACACCAGCAAGCGACCCGCTTTCGGCGCGACCTTCTCAATCATTTGATCGTTGAGATCGTAAATCACTAACTCGCCTTGGTCGGCTTCATGCCACTCTTCATTCATGTAAAACACCGTCGTTAAGCGGCGGTTTTCATTGCCTTTAAAGCTGTCGAGATGCTTTTGATAAAAGTCACCGCGCTCATACTTAGCAAAGTGCGCTTCATATTCAAAGAGGCCGAGGAAAAAGTGCTGGTTGGCCGCCAGACGAATACGCTCCATCTTGTCTAGGTAAGCCTGAACAGGTTCGCCCATCGCAGGAGACAACCAGTGAATTTTGTCGCTTCGAATCGAGGCAGCGCGAACCGTCTCTTCATTGCGGCCAATGCGTGCTTTTTTCCAGGTGTCCGGTAGGCAATCACGAAGCTCCGCCACTTCGTGTTCTGAAAGAAAATCATCCCAAATATAGTAACCGTGTGTAAAAAGTGCATCGATTAGCGCGTTCATCAGCCGTTGGCGCTCCATGAATTAATAGGAAAACGCCTTATACCGAAGTGGTAATGCAATCGGCAATTGCGACTTTTTGTCGTAACGATTAATTAGGGTCGTTAAACGTCTAATCCGTGTTCAACGGCATACTTGGCCAATTCTGCGGTACTGTGCAAATCGAGCTTATGTTTGATGTTTTGACGGTGGGTCTCAACGGTTCGAAAACTGATATTGAGCAGCGCCGCGATCTTTTTGCTGCTGTTGCCTTGTGCCACCAACTTAAGCACCGCTTCTTCCCGGCGACTCAATGGATTGGGTTTTTGCGCGGCGGGAATCACCTCTTGGGAAAAGAGGGTTTGCGTTACTGATTCACAGAAGTAGGTTGAGCCTTGATAGACGGTTTTGATAGCCTGCACCATACGTGTGGCACAAATTTCTTTGAGCATGTAGCCGACCGCCCCAGCCTGCATCACCTTCATGATGTATTCGCGGTTATCGTGCATGGTTAACATCAGCACTTTGACCTCGGGCATTTCTTCTTTGATAAGGCGGGTCGCATCAATGCCGTTCATCAGCGGCATACTGACATCCATTAAAACCACATCTGGATTCAGTGCCTTGACCACATCAATCGCTTCTAAACCATTACTGGCACAGCCTACTACTCGAATCTCTGGCTCTTGTTTTAACCGTGCGATGAATCCATCCAGCACCACTTGGTGATCGTCCACGATCACCACTTCAATTGGTTTATCCATACACTAATCCTTCCAGTTCGAGTAAGACAGTGATTTCAGTACCCAGCCCGGCGTCACTCTCGATTTCAATCTCTCCGCCAATAAATTCTACGCGCTCGCGCATATTCCTCAGTCCAATACCGTTTTTTCTCAACGCGGACGTCACATCAAACCCGACGCCGTCATCTCTAATGATCAACTGCAGCATGCTGCCCATCTGCTGCAATATTAGGGTGACGTTTTTCGCCTGTGCATGTTTCTCGATGTTG
Source organism: Vibrio sp. R10-SG-ISO4 (assembly GCF_059834135.1). Lineage (NCBI taxonomy): Bacteria > Pseudomonadati > Pseudomonadota > Gammaproteobacteria > Vibrionales > Vibrionaceae > Vibrio > Vibrio sp. R10-SG-ISO4. Next base: position 416,985 of record NZ_JCBDHJ010000008.1, on the reverse strand, counting down.
GTCAAAGACTCCTGAGCAATACGATACAAGGTCGTTGCCACTTCTGATTTTAGCTTGCCTTTCTCAGTGTGGATCGACGCTTCAACATCAATCCCCGAGTGCAGTTTGAAATCGTGCAGCAGGGTTTTCAGAGCAGCCTCAAGGCCGATGTCATCTAATGCGCTCGGGCGCAATTGGTGAGAAATGTGTCTGACCTCGTTGATCGCCGTCAGCAGCGAATTTTGCGACTGAGTGACGTATTGCTGAAGGACGGCGTCATCAAGTTTATTTCCGAGCAGCTCAAGATGGCACTTGCTAGAGACCAACAGTTGGTTGATGCCATCGTGCAGTTCTCGGGCAAGATGCTTCTTCTCATCCTCTTGAAACATCACCGTTTTATGTGCCAGCTCCTTCAAGCTTTTATCCGCCAAACGGTGCTCGTGAAGATTGACTGCCAAGGTGATGACAACAATCACCGCGACCGTGACCACCACAATCACAATCACAGAAAAAAAGGTCGTTTCGATGTTTTTGTTCACTTCAGAGCGCAAATTGGCCACTTCTTGGGTAATGTCTTCGATGTACACCCCAGTGCCGATCATCCATTGCCAGCGATCCAGCCAAGCCGCGTAGCTAAGCTTGGGGACATTTTCCCCCGTTGACGGTTTTTGCCACAAATAGCGGTGGTAACCGCCGCCGCTGCGCGCTTGCATCAATAAAGAAGCAATCAAGTGGTCGCCGTTTTCATCTTGCAGATCGTAAAGGTTTTCGCCTACAAGATGGGGCATCACAGGGTGGACTAAGTTGGTCCCTTCGCCATCATAGGCAAAAAAATAGCCATCTTTGTCTTTGCCATAGCGGAGCTTATTGAGGATAGATTTGACCTCTTGTTTGGCCACCTCTTCCGGCAAATGAGGGTCATTATAGATGTAGGCGATCGCATCAAACGCGAGATCCACGCTGTCTTTCAGCGCCGACTCTTTTGACTTGATTAAGCCACTCTCAAAAATCTCAATTTCTTGCTCACCTAGGGTTTTCGCCTGATGAATTGAAATCCAACTGGTGATGGCCGTCACCAGAAGCAAAGGCACAAGGCTAAGCAAAATCAGCTTGGCTTGTAACGGCATTCCTTCTCCCCATTTAACACAAAGGCCACCCGATTTGGGTGGCCTCCACTTTAGCAGGAGTTGTTAATCAACTGTAATCGAGTGATCACATTCCGTAAAATTGAGGGAAGACCAACAGCGACGCCAGTACCAGGATTTGAATCGCAATAAACGGCACCACGCCTCGGTAGATATCCGTGGTGGTGACCCCTTTCGGCGCAACGCCCTTGAGATAGAAGAGACTGAAACCAAAAGGCGGTGTTAAGAATGAGGTCTGCAAGTTCATCGCAATCAAGATAGCAAACCAAGTCATATTGATGCCTAACAGCTCCGCCACGGGCGCGATGATGGGTACGATGATGAAACAGATTTCAACGAAGTCGATGAAAAAGCCCAACACCAAGATGACCAGCATGGTGATGATCAAAAAGCCCCATTTCTCGCCAGGAATTTGTAGCATCCACTCTTCGACCAAGTAGTCACCACCGGTATAGGTGAACGCCATCGAAAAAGCGGTGGCACCCAACAAGATAGCAAAAACCATCGCGGTCACTTTAACCGTCTCTTTTGCCGCGTCATACACCATGCCCCAGCTAAATTGCTTATAAAGCAGAGCAAGAACGATAGCACCCGCGCCACCAAGCGCTGCCGACTCCGTCGGTGTCGCCACGCCAGCAAAAATAGACCCAAGAACGACCACAATTAAGGCCAACGGTGGGATCACCGCTTTAAGCGCCGTGATCACTTCTTGCTTACGGCTGATGCTGCCATCACTTGGAATCGGTTGCGCCGCCTCTGGGTTGAGTTTCGCGTAAATCAAAATATAAATGACGTACGCACCAACCAAGACTAGCCCCGGCCATACTGCCGCTTGAAACAGATCGCCGACAGGTACGCCCAACACATCACCGAGCAAAATTAACACGATAGAGGGCGGAATGATCTGGCCTAGTGTGCCAGACGCACAGATGGTGCCGCAGGCCAATCCCTTGTCGTAATTATATTTCAGCATCACAGGCAGTGAAATCAGCCCCATCGCCACCACCGAGGCCCCCACGACACCAGTAGAGGCCGCAAGCAACGCTCCCACCAGCACGGTGGAAATCGCGATACCTCCGCGAACGCCACCAAATAAGCGCCCCATAGACTCAAGCAACTGCTCCGCCAGACGCGTCTTTTGCAGCACCAAGCCCATAAAAACAAATAACGGCACAGCCATGAGCACCGTGTTTTCCATAATGGATTGGATGCGATAAGGCATAAAGGCAAACATATCCATGCCTTCGGCCCACACACCAAAAATCAATGCGATACCGCCAAAGGTAAAGGCGACGGGAAAGCCTAGCAGCAGTGCAAACAAGGCGACAAAAAACATTACAATACCGACCATCTTCTTGTCTCCTAGTGTTGATCTTTGCTGTTAACGTACAGCAGCTGTGGGTTAAAAATCTTATTGAGGGAGTGGATCAATAATCCAATGCCACTGATAGCCATAAAGAAGAAGGAAACCGGAATCATGGCTTTGATGATCCAGCGGTAAGGCAAACCACCGGGGTCGCCCGATGTCTCACCTAACGCATAGCTCTCTTTGGCGAAATCGATACCAAACCACGCCACCAACAAACAAAATGGGAAAAGAAAGACCACCGTACCAAGTAGATCAATGATCGCTTGGGCGCGCATCGATAGTCGCTCGTAGAAAAGATCCACTCGAACATGCCCGCCCGCTTTCAGCGCATAAGGGACACCCAATAAAAAGACGGCTGAAAAGAGATGCCACTCCATTTCTTGGAACGCGATGGAGACATCATTAAATGCGTAACGCATCACCACGTCATAGACAACGTTGGCAAGCAATAAGATAAAAAGAATACTGGATAGCCAGCCTAGAAAGTCACCAAAGCGATTAAAAATACGCTCGACATAGATAAGACTTCTCATTCCCTACTCCATGGAATTTTGAAAGCGTGTTGCAAGTTAGGCTTACAACACTTTGATTACACTCGATATACGCTCTGTTTTAGACTCAGAATCTAGTGAGTGAGGCTTCTTGGGCTTGCGCCGAGACAAACTCGGCGCTTAGGTTATTGCTGTTATTGTGCCGAACTGTTGAGGTAGGCACGGGTAGAAATGTCTGTCCAAGAACGCACTTGCTGCATATAAGCCGCTTGTGACTCTTGAATTTCCTTCGCAAGCGCATCTTCATCCGCGTGTTGCTTAAGAAGTCGATCGTTCGCTTCGCGTAGCGCCGTCATCACTTCCGCTGGGAAATCTTTAACTTGAACATTTGGGTATTCAGTTTTGATGGATACCCAGTTTTTGCCACTTTCATGCTTAGATTGGGTGTACATATCATACGCAGCAGTCTTCATCGCGACTTGCAAGATCGCTTTCAGATCATCTGGCAATTTTTCCCAAGTACGCTTGTTGACAAGGAACTGCAGCTCAGTTGCTGGCTCGTGCCAACCTGTGTAGTAGTATGGCGCGATTTTGTGGAAGCCCATACGTAGGTCAAGAGATGGACCTACCCACTCAAGCGCATCAATGGTGCGGCGCTCTAGCGAGGTATAGAGTTCACCCGGTGCGATATTGGTTGGTTTCGCACCTAGCTCCGCAAGGATTTCGCCTGCAAAGCCCGGGATACGCATTTTAAGACCTTGCAAGTCTTCCACTGAGTTGATCTCTTTTTGAAACCAACCGCCCATCTGAACGTCTGTGTTACCGCCAGGGAACGACATTAAATTGTGTGGCGAATACACTTTTTCCATCAGCTCCATACCACCGCCGTAGTAGAACCAAGCGTATTGCTCTGTGGGCAGCATGCCGAATGGCATTGAGGTGAAGTACAAGGTGTTTGGCACTTTGCCTTTCCAGTAATACGATGCGGAGTGGCCCATGTCGTATTGGCCCGATTTCACCATATCAAACACGCCAAGCGGCGCTTTGTGTTTGTTGGCAGAATCAATACGGATTTGCAGGCGGCCGTTAGACATTTCTTCCGCCATTTTCGCCATGTTCTTCGTCGCGTCACCAAAAATCGGGAAGTTTGGTCCCCAAGTTTCGGCCAGTTTCAGACGATAGACTTTTTCCGCTGCGTTTGCGGAGGTTGCCGCAACCGCAAGCGCCGCAGCCATCGCGGTCCCTTTCAGTACTCGTTTCAACGTTTGTTTAATTAGACTCATGTTCACGTCCTTTGTTAGCTGTAGCAACTATCCAGTTACTTTTGTTTCGTTTACAGCTTGGTAGAAAGCTATTGATTATTAAATCAGCGTGAACACGGAGAAAAATTAACAACCCCCGCAAGCCTTAGACCAAAGAATTACGTAGTAATACGTAGGATAATTTATACGACAATAGATAAATAACTATTTATCAGCTAGTTATTAACCAGACAGATAAGTAGAAGATCAATTTATACGTAGTAATTGATGAGTAAAATGAATCAGTAGAAAGATGTGATAATTGTGACAAATGTTAAAAACTGGTTGTCGTGCCCGATAAAAACACAAGAGCCTCGACATTCATCGAGGCTCTTGTGTTTGTGCTCACTCACAGAGCACGGCAATACTGAGCGGGCAGATTATATGGCTTTGTAGATGACCTTGTTGCCTGCTAGCTGCTCTTTAACGACGAGATTTTCGTCCAACAGTTTCTTAAGCGCACCCGTCGCCCATGAAGCCGCTTTCGCCTCTTCTTGACCAGCTGCGATGCCGATACCTTTCGGGTTGATGCCTTCACAGTTGGCCAGCACGATGTCTAGCACTTGTTGCTGTTTCGGTGTCAATGCCACGTCCACTGATTTCGCTGCGACGACTTTCTCAGCCGGTTTTTCAGCGGCTACTTTAGGTGCAGGCGCAGGCGCAGCTTTCGCTACCGCTTGAATGTTTGCTACCGTCGCTTTAATGCGTTTTTGCAGTTTCATCTGCACTTTACGCTTATGAGCTAATCTCATTGAATCTGTCTCCGTATCACTGCAGATTCACGAGGAATCGAGCAGCGGTTGAAATTTGAAGCGCGTTTTATACCAAAATTTCCACACTATTTACAGAGTTAGGGCGGCTTTGTGCGCCAAAAATGCGCTATCTACCAAGATCAGACTACAATTTAAACAACGTATAAACTTATCGGTCCTGCTCATCGTAGTATTAGAAGTCATCAGATTGTGACCGGAGAGCGACATGGAAACGCAACACCTTGTGAATCAGCCTATCAACCTTGCTTCCCCCTTGTTGCGAGTGTCACTGGCTTCTCTGTTGTTGGTGGTGTTTGCAGCGTTAATGTTCTGGGCCCCCGGTTTTAAACCCTTCTTATTGGCGCTGTTCTTGCTCGGTTTTTCGCTCTTCGTCGCCTATTGGTTGATTTTAAAAAGTACCGTCAAATACACCCTAACGTCGACCCATTTTCAGCAACATCTGTTCAAAGGAGGCTGGGTAGTGAAATGGAACAACATCAGCCGCGTTAGTCTGTGTTACTACGATAGCGACGGTTGGCAGCAGCCACTGCCTTGGATAGGCATCAAACTCAAACACTACTCGCCCTACCTCACTGGCGTGTGCCCTCGGATAGCGACAGAAATTTTGCTCAGCCAACGTGCACTACTTTACCTTGGCGCAAAACAGCACAAACAAGGAACGCGTTTTGAGGAGATTGTGTTGGACTCGGCCGATTACCACGACGAAGACGGGCATGCCTTTACTGGTTTGCAAGCGATGCTCGCCAACCGCATGCGCTATCAACGCGCCTACTATGACTATGATATCTTCATCTCTACCCAAGACCTTGATCGCCCTGCCGATGAGTTTGTCGGTCTAATGCGACGTTACCTAGCCGCCGCAGAACCCGAATAACGACCACAAAAAAGGCCGCATTCGCGACCTTTAGGGCAAGATTCATCAGTAAAGCGGCATTTCATCCGCCACAAACGGGTTAGTGCGGCGTTCATGGCCGAAAGTAGATTCCGGTCCGTGACCGGGAACAAAGCGGACCTCATTACCTAACGGCCACAGTTTTGATTTTATCGAATGAATCAAGGTATTGAAGTCACCTTTCGGGAAGTCGGTTCGACCGATGGAGCCGTTAAACAACACATCACCAACAAACGCCAGTTGCGCCGATGGACTGAACAACACCACATGACCGGGAGTGTGGCCCGGAGTGTGAAGGACATCCAACTGCTGATGACCAAACGTGACCGTATCGCCATCCTCTAGCCACTCATGAGGTTCAAATGCACTGGTAAGCGGGAAACCAAACATTTGGCTCTGCCCTTCTAGTCCTTGTAACCAGAAGTTATCGTCTTTGTGTGGGCCAACAATCTCAACACCGCCCAAGGCATCAGAAAGAGGCTCTGTGCCGCCGACATGATCGAGATGGCCATGAGTCAACACCAGTTTGACGACGTCGACACCCAACTCTTGGATAAGCGTCGCCAATGACTTCACGTCACCGCCTGGGTCAATGACGATGCCTTTCATGGTTTCATCACACCAGACGATGGAGCAGTTTTGAGAGAAGGAGGTGACAGGGACGACTTGGTATTTGAGTGCCATAATTCAGCCTTGAGTAACAGTTAAACTGGCTGAACTATGACACCACCGGTTCGATTTGACAACCGTTACGCCCAGTAGCGTACCGGCCCAGTGTCGATGTGAACAAAGTCGCTACTTGGGTAAAACCCAACGCCGCCCGCTTTGAGCTCTCTAGCGGCATCGCGCACTTTCTTCAAGTCCACACCATCGAGGCGAAAATCGATCGCTTGACCAAGCATGTGGTAGCTCTTCTTCGCCACACCACTTGACTGCGCGCGCAGCGCTTCATTGGTGGCTGGAGAGCGGTAGCCGGAGACAATCTGCACTTCGGCTTCGACACCGAGCATAGTTTGTATTTTTGAAATTTGGTCAAACAAACGTTTATCCATTGGGTGAACCTCATTACGTCGAAAGTCACGACATAAATGGTTTAAACGTTTTAGCTCATTTTTAACGTACTTAGCACCGTCAAAGTAACAGGTTTCTAATGCTTCTCCAGTATGGAGATTACTCATAGCGAGGACACGTGGCTGCTGGGCTCGTGATGCGAATGCCACCCCGGGTAGACAACTTGCTACAACAATGCCACTGCCTGCCAACTGAATGAAATGTCTGCGTGATAAATCCAAAACTTTGCACCTTCATCAAATGGGGTAGTTATCAAGATGTCAGGACACTACCCGAGTCTAATAATAAGTGCAAATGCATAAAACGTGCACAATCTCAAAAATTTGAGCGGCACGTTTGCTTAGTAATTGAGCTGTCAGGCTATTTTTGTACGTTGATAGAATTGTAAATTTTTGGTCAGCTTAACTTTTTGTGTAACTGGATTTATCGAGGCGGTAAATATCGTCGCGGTAGTGGACAATCCCTTCCTCATACCATGCCGTTTGATAAATGATGTAAACCGGAATACGCGTGCGCAGCGCTACGGCTTTGTTCGATACCCACTCACTGCGATCGACATCATTGATACTCATGCCTTGCTGAGCAAGAAGCAAGTTGGCGAAGGTGTCCGCATGTTCAACGCGAATACATCCGGAGCTGAACGCTCGCGACGTTTGACTAAAGAGACCTTTGCTTGGCGTGTCGTGCAGATAAATCGCACGCGCGTTGGGGGTATTAAACTTATACAGACCTAAGGCATTGTAGCTGCCCGACATCTGCCGCATCCGATAAGGGAAAGACTTAGGTCTCAAGTTCTGCCAGTCTATCTCGCTGGCCGGAATTGTCTCACTTGATCCCCATTTAGGAATGATCTGGATACTGTGTTTAGCCAGATACTCAGGATCGCGTTTCACCTGAGGAATGATGTCCTCGACCATGATTTTCCATGGGATATTCCAAGTGGGATTGAATATCAAAGAGTCGAGACGGGTTTGCATTACTGGCGTAGGTCGTTTGGTTTTGCCCACAATCACTTTGGATTCGAAAACCGTCTGACCGGCATGCCAATAGTGCATATCAAAGCTCGGCACATTGACCAAAATGAGCGTGTCGCGCTGAGCGGGCCACATTCGCATCCGCTCTGCATTGAGTGCGAGAGTTGTCATCCGTAATTCGATCGGTCGGTTTAGCCAGCCGATGGTCTCACTGCCAATAATGCCATCTTGGGTAAGACCATGTAGCGCTTGAAAGCGTTTAATCGCCGGCTCCAGTGTCACGTCGTACCAACTCACATCGCGCCTGACCTCATCTAAGTTAACGCCGACCATCGCCATACGTTCAAGCAACACGTCACGATCGGTCAGCGTATCCCCCACCCGCTTTAGACCTTGTTGGGTGTATTTGGGCACATCAATCTTTTGATACTTAAGGAGATCCAGATAGCTATCGACCAGCTTTTGATAGCCTTCGCTGTCGGGTGTGTAGGCTTCAATCAACTCAGCGAGCTGCTGATTGTGAGCTGCAGATTGAAAGGCGAGCCAAGCATCACTGCTCAGCTGAGGTAGCGCTGAATTGAGTGAAGCGCCAAAAAACCAACCTTCGCCTTGTGAGCGTGCGTGCTCGGCGTAACTGAGATAGAGCAGCAGTGTGTCAGTGGCGAGGATGTCATACTCATGCCAGCGATTGCTCTTACGAAAGAAGGCCAAATAACTGAGTTGACGTGAAAACAGAGGGCTGAATTGCGCTTGCTGGATAACCTCAAGTTGGAACTCAAGTTTGGTGCTTTGTTGCATATCGAACCAAATCATCTGGTCACTGTTCTGACGATAAGCCTGCTCCACCAGTTGCGGATATTGAACAATCTCATGCACTGGACTGCTACTGTCAATCCAACCGATTTGCTGAAAATGCTCCATGGCTTTGAGTGGGAACGCCATTACTAGGGTTACCCAAACACCGATCATCCATCTCTTCATACGCTCTCTCCGCCGTTTGCTTTTCAGCGTCCATGTGATCAGTATGGCAAAAAATAATGGGCGCGTGTGCACAGTTTATGAGAACGCCCATTAAAAGTGTATGACACTCTATCGCTATTTAATTGAACTATGTGATCCTCGACCAATGGTTGTCCCATTGAACACCCGACTGTTGCCGAGTTTTCACCTTGGGTTGCTCTTGCGAGACCACTTGCCCTGAACCAGAGCTGACCATAAAACGTTGTTGATGAACAACCACACCAGAGGCATCGGCCAGTGCCGACAGTTCCACCAGCTGACCGGTCGCTTTACTCCAAATGCCATAGCAGTTTCCTCTTGGCGAGGTAGCAAGAATCCACTCTTGTGTAGCGGCAATACTGGCAATGTAGTGGTCAAAGCGCGCCCACTCTTCCGGCGCTGCTCGTAACGACACCATCTCTTCACCTGCGCTATGCATAGCCAGCAGTGACGGGGTCGCCTCCGGTTGGCCTCTGTATTGCTGACCGCACAACACGGTTTGATCGCCATCATGGGCGAGATGTCGGATGCTCAAATGCCTATCAGGTAGTGAGACTTGTTCCACCACCTGGCCGTTTGCGTCAAGATAACTTAGGCTCGGCTGCATAGTGGTGAGATTCAAAGGTGTCCGCCCATCAGTGTGTACCCCTCCGACACCAATCACCAAGCGGTCATCAGGCATCACGATCACTTCATGCGGCCCAAGACCAAACCCGGTAAACTCTGCCACTTTCTTATAACCCGCCAGCACGTCGTAGACACCGATGATCCCGCGGCTAGATCCGCGTTCCCCTTCGGTGGCATAAAGCCACTGCCCATCATTGGAGTAGACGCCATGACCGTAGAAATGACGATCACCTGCTGCAGCGCTTAGAGTGACAACGTCACCGGTATCGTAATCAAACACTAAAAAGTAGTGCCCCGGACGACGCGCAAACGCGACCGCGTGGTGAAGCCTTGCGGATGTCGCGACACCATGCCCACGAGACGGGAGCGCGACTTGACGTATCGGCATGCCAGTGGAATCGGCCACCACAGCGCTAAAGCGATTCGGACCCGTCATCGCACAACCAATCAAATCGGGCTGCCCGGTATTCTTTTTCGCCGAGGCGCACCCCATAGGCATCCAAGGCACTGCGGCGCCGAGCAATGCGGCTTTCAATAGCTGTCGGCGTGTTGAATCAGTCACCATCGGTTGCATTAAATCCTATCACCACACCTAACTCGACAGCCACTTCATCGTGAATGAGGTACTTCAGCTGCTCCAACTTATTGTACTGAGCATACGCCTCTCGGTAACCCTCTTTACTCTCAAGCAAAGTAAACAAGCTATCGTCTTTAGGCCATGTGGTACTGATCAGCTCAAATTGGTTGAGCACGCGATCGGCAAGCTCACTGTGTCCCTCGCGGCGTAAACGTGCATCTAAGCCATTACCGCCTGCCAGATAAAGAGCCTGCATCGCCTCGACGTTCGCATACAGATTGGCCATCGATACTTGCGAGCGCCAAGATTCAGCAAAGTAGCGACGCGGCTGACCAAAATCCGCCAGCGGCAAGGTCATCTTTTTCATACTGAATTCGAGTTGATTGGACAGCAACGCTATGTACTCCGCCAGCCATTGCTCATCGTTCAGCGCTTGCCAAGGATTGGTTTTCCACGCTTGGTGAATGGTATTGGCATTGTTGGCGAGTGTTTCGGTGATCGCTTGCGCCGTTTGACAAGTGGTCTGTGAGCGCTCCAGTGACGAACTGGCGTCATAAAGTAACCATTCCACTGCCCCCAATCCTTGCACCGTAACACTTTGCTGCGCGATCTCTGCTGCGGTCCATGTCGATGTCGTTAATGCGCTCATCTTGCGACCCGTGGTGTTCTTTTTATCTGGCCAGAACTGTAGGTTCCAGCTCTGTTCAAGGGCCTGTACCGGCCCGCGCTCCTGACCTTGGAGAGCCATCCAATCTTGCATCGTGGCTTGCCACTGGGTTTTGAGTTCTGGGTCGTGGTGACCATTTTGGCAATAGTTCACCATCTCAAGGTGCAAGGCTTGGGTTGAGTCAGCCAAACGCGCAGCAGCAAGGTATTCCACTTGATAGACACCTTGGCTAACGTGAGACGTGACTTCATAGCCGCTCTCTGACGTCGAGTAAGAGACGCTTTGGCAGCCAGACAAGCTCGCCGCTAAAACAACGGTCGATAGAGTAAAGGGCTTCATAACGTTCCTTATAATGAGTTGAGAAAGGCGACCAACGCCTCACGCTCTTGTTGATTAAATGTCAGTACATGCTGCTTGGCAGGGAGGGCTTCTCCCCCGTGCCACAATACGGCTTCGAGTAAGTTTCGAGCTCTCCCATCGTGGAGGAAGTAGGTATGCCCATTCACTTCTTGGGTATAGCCTATACTCCAAAGCGGCGCGGTACGCCACTCTCGGCCCGTCGCCAAGTATTCAGGCCGATGGTCTGCAAGGCCTTCGCCCATATCATGCAGCAGCAAATCCGTATAAGGGTGAATGCGTTGCCCAGAAAGTGCAGGCAAGCCCTCTCGCTCGGCCGTCACAACGTCCGTTTTATGGCAACTGTCGCAGCCTGCTTGCGCAAACAAAGCCTGTCCCTGCTTCACCTTGGGGTCATTCATATTGCGGCGAATGGGCACCGCTAAGTGCTGAGAGTAGAATTCGACAAAGTCCAAAATATTGTCACTGACTTCAGGTGAACCGCCGTTGGGCAAGTCACGGCATAGGCTTTGCGCTTGCGTGCAATTCTCTTCTGGGAATAAGCGGCTGGTGAGGCCAACATCGCCGTTAAATGCGGCGGCGTTTTGCTGCATCAAGGTCGGTTGCCCCGCTTTCCAGCCAAAACGACCAATGACATGGGCCTGTTTTTCAATATCCCACACGCGGTTAAGTTTGCCTGAGATGCCATCTTGATTCTCATCGTGTTCATCGGCCCACTGCGCAAGTGTGTCATCGGCGATACTTTCCAGTAACCCTAGCCCTATCATCGGTGGCGCAATACGCGCTGAGAGCTGAGTGTCCGGGTGAAGTGGCCCATAGCCAAGATCCGTCAGCTGGACATGAGGTTTACGCAACGTGATGGTGGTGCCATCACTGAAGGTTTCTACATGGTTGGTGTAGGTGATCTTGATTTGCCCTTCCGCTTGCTGATCTTGAATAGCGAAATCTTGCAACTGTGCGCCGTAAGTCGGTTCAGGGATCACGCCATCACGAATGTACGCCGCTTTTTGCTCCGCCGTCATCGCTGGGATGCTGAGTCTTATCAGCATTGACACGGCATGCTGGTCGTTCTCTTCTGGTGGATGACCACGACCATCTTTGATGTGACAGTTTTGACAACCGTTGGTATTAAACAGCGGCCCTAGCCCGTCTCTGGCATCGGTTGATGCAGGCGCTTGTACCCAAGGGTTGCGAAAGAAGCTATTACCGACACTGAAATCCAAACGCTTACTCAAGGGTAAATTCGCCGCTGGGAGCGAATACGCATTCGGTCCCTCTTTGTTTACAGAGGTGGCGCCGCCTGACTTAACTTCATACGCATTCGCCATCGGCTGAAAGGCAAAAGCCAGTATGTATAGAGCCAATGAGCGCGAGGGTCGTTTGCGGGATAACGAAAGAGCTGAGTACAACATGATGAAAGGGACTTTTCCTTAAATCTAAACAAGAACTACTATCAAAAACTACTAGGGAATAAAAACAGCAAAAGGGCTCTAAAAAGAGCCCTTGATTTTGATACCACGATTAAAATTCGTGGTCAGCGGTGTCAGGATTTAGGTTGGTGATACCCACAATTTTCGCCGCGCGCTCGATAGAAGCGGTCTGTGCAACCAGAGACATGATCGCTTCATTGACCAAGGCATTACCTTGCGCATTCCCTGATGCGATCAATTGGTCGAAATACTGACCTTGTTCAGCCGATGTGACCAACTCACCCACTTGGGCGCGTGTCACATCAAACTGCTTTTGGATCTCTGCTGCCGCTTGCGCATCTTTCTGCGTCACTAGATCATGCAGACTTGGGCCTGACAATAGTGTGCCATCTTGACGCTTGTAAAGCCCGGTATAAACGTTGTAGATACCTTGCTCGTTGTAGTAGTGAGAGTTGTGCGTGTTGTCAGAGAAACAATCGTGCTCATCTTCTGTTGAGTTGGCTTCTAGCGCGACTTTCATTCGCTCACCCGCCAGTTCACCAAGAGAGAGTGACCCCATTCCAAACAGCATTTTACGCAAACCGTTCTCAGCAGAATCCGCCAGCAGGGCTTCACGGTAGTTGCCTTTTTCATCGGCAGACCACTGCTTTTCCATCCACTCAAGATCTTGGACCAACAAGTCTGCCGCCGCTTGCAAGTATTGACCACGGCGGTCACAGTGACCATTGGTACAACCTTCCCCCACGACAAAATCTGTGTAAGCACGTGCACCCGCGCCCGCATTGGTACCGTTTAGATCTTGGCCCCAAAGCAAGAATTCAATCGCATGGTAGCCCGATGCCACGTTCGCTTCTGATCCGCCCACTTCATTCAAGTCCGCAATCAACTCAGGCGTGATGGTCGACACATCTAAGGTCGTCGCACCGATCTTCAGCTCTGTGTTGGCAACGATGTTGGCCGCCGCGCCTTCATTACCAAGTTCGTATTGATAGTCGCTCGATACGTAGTCAATCAAACCTTCATCCAGAGGCCAGGCGTTGAGTTGCCCTTCCCAATCATCAACAACGGTGTTACCAAAACGGAACACTTCCGATTGTTGGTAAGGAACGCGTGACGCGAGCCAGGCTTGTTTCACGGCTTCCAGTTTCGCCGCCGATGGATCAGCCAGAAACGACTCGATAGCGTTGTCGAGTGTTTTTGCCGTGATCAGCGCGTCGGCAAAGACAGCGTGTGCAACATCCGCATAGTGTTCGACCACTTGCGCTTGGGTCACGTTGGCTGCGTACAACGATCCACTCGCCAATACGAGTGATGCAGTAACAGATTGAGCGAATAGAGACTTTACGTTCATGAAAGGGGCATCCTTGTTGAGCTTAACTATTATTTATATTAATAGTGCTAATTATTATCATTTGCACTATTAATTCCAATAATACAAATTTACAATTTTTTTGCAAGCAAGGATTCAGTGCGGATATAAAAAAACCTCACAAAGTGAGGTTTTAATAATTGGTGGGAAATGAGTGTGTTACAGATTGAGCTTATGCTTACCGTGCGACACTTTCGCCTGTAAGTAGCCCTGATTTCCCTCTTTGAGGTGAGCAGAGGTATTGACGACTTCTTGAATCTCTATGCCGTGCTCTTTCAACTCTCGAATTTTCTTAGGGTTGTTGGTGACCAATCGGATGGTCTCTACACCCAGCGCTTTGAGCATTTGAGCCGCTTCAGTAAAGTCACGCAAGTCATCGCCAAATCCGAGATGGTTGTTGGCTTCGTAGGTGTTCATCCCTTCACTTTGTAAACGATAGGCGTCGATTTTGTTGTAAAGACCGATGCCCCGCCCCTCTTGACGCAAATACAAAATGATACCGCCGAGCTCACCCATGCGGTTGATGGTTTCGTCCAACTGTTCGCCGCAATCGCAACGAGAGGAATGAAAAACGTCACCGGTCAGGCATTCTGAATGCATGCGAACCAGAGGCGCTTGCTGCGTTTTGTCTGCTTGCTTAAAGATGATCGCGACGTGTTCTTTGTCTGTTTTAAGACCATGAAAAGAAAGGATTTCTGCGTCGATGTTGCTTTGGGCTCCGACTTTAAAATCCACTCTGGCTCTTACTTCCGCCATATGGGTTCTCACTTGCAACTTTCTATTATCATTATACGCGTTCATTGATAGCGCCTTTGCCGTTAACTATGGGGACTCTTACTGTAAAATTCAACGATAAGATCATTTTTGTTATAATATAACATTTTTGCTGTTAAGCAATTACGCTAGGCAATAAAAAACCCCAATCGATTCACTCAGATTGAGGTTGTCAGTCTTTGGTTGTTTAAATGCAGAGCGTGTGGACTTAGCTTTGTTGGCTCTTCCAGATATTGAGCTCAATCCATCGAGCTTCCAACTCTTTTAATTCCTCTTGGGTGAGAACCGCCAATGAGGACTCTTTATTCGCCGCAGGGGGTTGCAGCGCATTGAGCTTAGAGTGAAAGTCTTTTTTCAGTTCTCGGATGATCGCGTCCACTGCTTTTCCTTAACCTTACCTATCGATGATATTTACCTGTGGATGATAATGCACGGTAGCGTCATATTCACACTATAAGTCTCAAACATGATAACAAATTGCGCATATCTTGCATTATGAGGTCAGGTAAATGGGAGCGAAATCACTTTTATTCGCGGTTCAAAATAATCATTTCCCGCTTATGGAAATAAAGCAATCACCCCCGACAAAAGCGGCTGGGCGCCGCGTATTGATTATTTACGACGCCCCAGTTTTACTTGGCCGTCATCACTGAACCACAAGGCTTGATCACGGCGGCGGGCAATCAACATCGGGCCATCATCGTAAAACAAAAAGTTCTTCCAGTGTTTTTTGAAAATGGCCCACTTGGTTTCAATGATGTTATATTTCTCGTAACAAAAATAGACGGTGACATCATCTTGCCAATCAAGATGCTCAAGGACCGCTTGTGGTAAACTCTCGTCATCACTTTCCCAGTTTGCCATCCAGTCAACACTCTCAGACCAATTGCTGGCTTTCATCGGCCAGTCAGATGAGCTAAAGCGCTCTGAATCGGGGCTTTGTGCACTGATGTTCTCTTTCCAGAGCTGCGCAGCTCTCGCTTGTGTCATGGGTTGCAGTTGCACCAAGTCTTCTTCAGGCAATGGCATTGACTGGTGAGTAAAAATCCATTTTCTTTGGTATTCATCCAAAGGTATGTACGACATCAATAGTCCTCTACGTGTTAGTCAGCTTTCAGCCAACCTTTTTTGGTCGCGTCTTCAATCAGGTGTTTGGCTTTGTCCCACAACGCGGTGGAGCCCAACTCAATTTTACGATTCACCGTTAGCGCTTGCTCTCGGCGTACGCCATGCTCCTGCCAACTTTGCCCCTCATTGTGGTAGTTGAGCAACATAGGGATGAGCCTATCGAGCGCCTTGGCGAACTTAGCATCGTCACTTTGGCCTTGTTCAAACTCACACCATAGCTGAAACAGCGCCTCCCCCTGATCGCTAGGAAGCATTGCGAACAGGCGCTGCGCGGCTTTCAGTTCCTTTTCTTCTTGTTCAGCGCTCGCTTTGGCATCATAAACAAAGGTGTCACCGGCATCAAT
The DNA here is from genome assembly GCF_059834135.1 of Vibrio sp. R10-SG-ISO4. NCBI lineage: Bacteria > Pseudomonadati > Pseudomonadota > Gammaproteobacteria > Vibrionales > Vibrionaceae > Vibrio > Vibrio sp. R10-SG-ISO4. Next base: position 400,718 of record NZ_JCBDHJ010000008.1, on the reverse strand, counting down.
TTCGACAATATCGTGCAGCAGCAGCATTTTCACTACTCGTGCGATGTCGACGGGCTGATTGGCGTGCTCTTGCAGCAACACTGCCATCAAAGCGACATGCCAACTGTGCTCTGCGCTGTTTTCTAATCGGCCCTGCGCGCTCTTGACTCGTGTGCGGCGCAAGACGCTTTTCAATTGGTCGAGCTCAATCAGAAGATTAAGCTGCTGTTCTAAGCGTGTCATTCAATTCGCCTTCCAATGTGGATTAATTAACGACGTCAGTTTGTGATCTTCCCACTGACCATTGATCAATAAGTACGCTTTTGCGAAGCCTTCTGCTTCAAACCCCACTCTCTGCAACACCGCTTCGCTCCTTGTGTTTCTTGGCATATAGCTGGCGTTGATTCGGTGGAGGTTTTGAATCTCAAACATGTAGTTCACCGCTAAACGCAGTGCTCGGGTCATCACACCTCGTCCTAGCGCGCTTTGACCAAGGGAGTAGCCCACCGTGCACGTGTGAGCAGGAAAACGCGAGATATTGCTAAACGAAATCGTGCCAAGCATCTCGCCGGAATCCGTGTCGAGAATAAGCAGATAATAGCCAAGGCCCATCTTGTGCAGTTCATGCAACTTGATCAGGCGTTGAGTCCAGCCTGAGCAGGTATAAAACGGCGCTTCTCGCTCGGGCTCCCAAGGCTTTAGGTGTTCGCGGTTCGCCACAAAGTAATCACTGATCATCTGACCATCGGTCGGCTCTGCCGTGCGCAGTGTGACATCACCATCGACCTCAAATACGCTGGTGGGGGTACTGATTCGCTTCATCTAGTTTTTTCTGATCCCATACTCGCGCAGTTTATTGGCAATAGAGGTGTGCGAGACGTTGAGGCGTTTGGCCAACTTACGACTCGATGGGAACGACTGATACAAACGCTCTAACACCTGTGATTCATAGTCTTTCATAATGTCATCTAATGAACCGTCTAGATTGATCTTGGCGCTGCTGCCGTGGCTGTTTTCTAGTTGCGGAAGATGGAAAAGATCGACCGTTAACGTATCGCTTTCCAGTTCCGTCAGCGCTCTAAGGACCATGTTTTCTAGCTGGCGCATATTCCCCGGCCAATGGTAATTGACCAGTTGATCCACCAAGCCTTCTTGGAGAGTGGGTTTGTCCACACCCAGCTGCTTCATGTATTTAGCGACAAATAGGTCGAGCAATACTGCGATATCGTTAGTGCGCTCACGCAGAGGCGGAATATTGAGGGTGAGGACATTAAGGCGATAAAAAAGATCTTCACGAAACGCTTTTGACTCCGCTAGATCGGCTAAGTTGTGGCGCGTAGAGGCAATCACACGCACATCGACATGCACTTCGTGCTCTTCACCCACTCGGCGGAAGGTGCCATCTTGAAGCAATCGCAGAAGTTTGATCTGCAAATGTGGACTCATTTCACCGATTTCGTCGAGGAACACTGTCCCACCATTGGCTTGTTCAAAGATCCCTTTGTGGCCTTGTTGATGGTTGAATGAGCCCGGCGCGTGACCAAACAGCTCGGTTTCCGCCACATCATCAGGCATCGAGGCACAGCTCAATACCAAAAATGGGTGATCCGCACGATGAGAGCGATTGTGGCATGCACGCGCGAGCATCTCTTTGCCGGTGCCGGTTTCGCCTTGAATCAGCAGGGGTTGATCAAGCATAGAGAGTTTCTTCGCTTGGCTGATCAGCGCTTTATGGCGATTGGAAATACCGACAAAATGCTCAAAGCCGAGGTTGTTGTGCAGTGGGAGCGAGTCATCAAGCAAGCTCTTCTCTTGAGCTGAGCGAATCATCACCATCGCACTGGCGAGTACAGAAACATTGGTTTCATCGGTAATGTAAACCGGCATGACTTCCATTAAGTAATCCAGCCCACCAATCACGATATTTTCCCTTTGGCGATTGATCTTGCCATCTATCCACTTTGAAAAGTTAAAGTTGGGCAGCAGCGAAGCCACAGGGTGACCCAGCATCTCTTGTGGTTCAAGATTGAACAAGCTCGTCGCGGCATGGTTAGCCATGTCGACATTGCCTTTGAGATCAATGGCCAATACAGGCTCAGGTAGATTGTTCAGCAGCGAAATCAGCTCTGTATTGTGGCGCTCCATCGGCATGAACTGAATTTTACGTACGTCGTCGACACCTGAAATGCGGCGTATTTCTGCCATCAGTTCACTGAAGGTGTCAAAGTCGATGTCTGGGCAGTTGAGATAAATGATGCCCGAGATGTCAATTTCGATGCCGCGTAAGTCGATATCCTTAGAGGCAAGGATATCGAGTAGCTCGCGGGTGAGACCAACCCTGTCTTCACATAGTACTTCTAAGCGCACAGATCCGTTCCTAATTTGGGTGTCACGAAAAGTTGACAGAAGTGTCGCCTAAGCCCCGATTTTCGTCAAGCCGCATGCGCTTGCCTGCCTCACATTCGCGCTATTTGACCGATAAAGCGACGACTTTTTCTACAATTTGCTTGCGAATCTCACCCAATCGGACCTGTTTCCCCGCCAGCCAAGGAAGCGGCCTCAATAGTCCCATGGCTTTAATGCCGAGTCTTGCTGTGAGAATGCCAACCCCAAGTCCTTGCCCCGCACGCGCAGACAAGCGACCTGCTAAGTCCATTGACATCAAGTCGATACTGGCATCGACCGCTAATTCACTCGCTCCCGCCGCGGCCATATTGACTAAGGTGGCTTTAAACAGCGTCAGCCGAGACCAATAGCCCAGCTCCACACCGTAGACCGCCGCTAGCTTGTCCACCATCTTGAAATTTCGCCACGCGACCAAGGCCATATCTGCGATCGCCAATGGGCTGATCGCCACTAAAGCCGCGGACTCCGTGGCATGTTGAGTGACAATCGCTTTGGCGCGTCGGTCTTGCTCTGCGATGACCAACGCATCAAACAGTTCTAGAATCTCAGCGTCGCTGTGAGACTGGGTCACCGCCTCTTGCCAACGCTGAAAATCAGGGCTCTTGTCATCAAGACCACTTTGCTTGGCCAACTGCTCACAAAATGCCTTCGCTTGGCCAACACTGTTGGCCTCCAACAGCGCTTGGCTTTGTTCTTGTACGCTAAAATGGTGACGCAAGCGGCGCAGTTTCCATAACTCTTTCACCAGCACTGTTACACCAAGGCCGGCCAACGCCGCGACAAATCCAGTCCACCCTAATGTCAGCCAATCCCCTGCTTGAATTGCACTGTAGAGTGAATCGACCGCTTGCCAGCCCACCAATCCAGCAAAGGCGCTAAGCAACACTGTCACCCAACGACTGGTGCGTTTTTTCGGTCGCAAGTTTTCTAGCTTCTCAATGGCCTCATCCGCTTCCACCTCATCATCAATGCTAACGGGCGCGAAGGACTCTTGGGACGAGAAAGCCTGCTTGAGAGTCAAGTCGTCCGCCTGTGACTCTGCCTCCCCTTGGCACTGCGTGTCCTCATTGGGCGTGGACTCAAAGACCTGCTTTTTCTTCAAGCGAGGTTCACTGTGGTGCTCTTCATGCTGATTCATTTCAATTTATCTCCCAGCAAAAACTGCAGAACTTTATCCATTCGGATATGAGGTAGTGGCGCATCGAGCTGTGCTTTTTGCGGTCTAAATTCCGTGAACTCAAAACCGTGCTGCTGCCAATAGCTGGCACCGGGCAGTTTTCTCGGCACTTCGCCGGGATAAATGGTTTGCGGCTCACCGCCAAGGTCGACACCTCTTAGTGCAGGGTAAGACGTCCCCGCTTTGGTCACAAAGCCCGGTTGGGTTGCCTGTACGGAAGCAATGGAGAGGCACTGCATCTCGATATTCTCAAACGTGGTGGCTTGCCATGCTGGGTAAACCATCTGGCCCAGCAGTGATACCAAGTGTGGGTGCTGATCGGGCGTCACATGATCGGCTTTGGTAGCGGCAAACAAAATCTTGTCGATAGTAGGTGAGAACAGACGTCGCAACAAGTGGCTTTTCCCATAGCGAAAACTGCCCATCAGTTGCTCTAACGCGCCGCGCATATCATGAAAAGCATCAGCGCCCGCGTTGAGCGGCTGCAAACAATCCACCAGCACAATTTGGCGATCAAACGTTGCGAAATGGTGCTTATAAAATGCTTTGACAACCTTAGTTTGGTATTCGTGATAGCGCGCTCTGAGCATCGCTAACTGGCTGTCTTTGTTTACTTGTTTCCCTTGTTCTTTCTCCACATAAGGGAAAAATTGCAATACAGGTGCCCCGGTCAAATCGCCCGGCAAAACAAATCTCCCCGGCTGTACCCAGTGTAGCCCCGCGGCTTTACAGGCATGCAAATAGTCGGCGTAGGCGGCTGACAGTGCGGCCAGTTGGTCTTCATCGGCGTCCGCTTGGGGCGAAAATTGCGCTAACTGACTAAGCCAAGGCTCGGCCAGTTGAGCTCTTTCGCCTTTCAACGCAGCAAATTGCTGCTCAGACCATTGATCAAAATCCATCTCCAACAACGGCAAATCCAGCAGCCACTCGCCTGGATAATCAATAATATCAATATTGAGCGTTGCACTGCTGCCAAGCAACTTTTTGCTTCGCTTCTTCGGTTTGTATTTAAGCGCTAAGCGAATTTCACTCACGTCACGAGTGGGTAACGGCCAATCGGGCTGCTCTGCATACAAGACCCGCATCGCCTCATCATAGGCAAAGCGCGGCACCATGAGATTGGTTTGTGGTTCACGTCGCGCACCAATAATTCGCTTTTCACGCGAGGCTTCCAGCAAGGGAAGCGCCTCATGGGTCGAGGCATGCAGCAGTTGATTGACGAGCGAGCTGATAAACGCGGTTTTCCCTGCACGAGATAACCCCGTGACCGCGATTCGCACGTGAGAATCCATACTGCGACTGAGCAAATCTTGCATCTCTTGTGAGAGCTGTTTTATCGGCGTGGGAATGGACATGAATGGCCTCTTTTGATCATTTGTACTAAAGGTACCGACTTCAATCTTAATCAAAGATGAACAAAAAAGCCCCTGATTAAAATCAGAGGCTTAGCAAATCGAGATTGCGCTTGAGCGTCGCTTAATCGTCTTCAATCAATTTGTAGATAACAAACAAGCTAATCTCAACCAATACAAACAGCACACAGGTAATGGTGACGTATTTCTCATTGAAGATACTGATACCGTGCAGAATTAAGTCGTAGCCGATGAAGGCGCCAACAACCGCAGCGATGATCAGCTGTAAGATTTGTACAAAACGAGGCATGTGCACTCCTAATACCAGTAGACGTTCAACAAAAGGTGCGACTCATTCGCACCTTTGTCAACTGATTCCTAATGAAATCAGCGATTTCTCACACTTAAGCTTGGCTTCCCATCTCTTGGATTTTCACTTTCCAAGTGTCTGGGCCAATCTGGTGAGCGTTCACACCATTGGAGTCGACGGCGACAGAAACGGGCATATCTTCCACTTCGAATTCGTAGATCGCTTCCATACCCAAATCTTCAAAGGCGACGACACGCGCTTTTTTGATCGCTTTCGCCACTAGGTAAGCCGCGCCGCCTACGGCCATCAAATAGACCGCTTTGTGTTTTTTGATCGATTCCACCGTTGCCGGGCCGCGTTCGGCTTTGCCTATCATGCCCATGATGCCGGTTTGTTCGAGCATCATATCGGTGAATTTGTCCATACGGGTTGAGGTGGTTGGCCCAGCAGGCCCAACGACTTCATCGCCCACCGCATCAACGGGGCCCACGTAGTAGATAAACTTGCCTTTTAAGTCCACGCCTTCAGGCAAGCCTTCACCGCTCTCTAGCATCCCTTGAATGCGTTTGTGCGCCGCATCTCGGCCGGTCAGAATTTTACCTGACAACAGCACCGTTTCACCGGTTTTCCATTGCTCAATGTCTGCTTGCGTCACGGTATCTAGATTCACTCTGCGAGTATTTTCGCCCGCTTCCCAGGTAATGTCTGGCCACTCTTCGAGTTTCGGCGGCGTCAGATCCGCAGGGCCGCTGCCATCAAGCGTAAAGTGCACGTGGCGCGTCGCAGCGCAGTTCGGGATTAGACAAACAGGTTTGGAGGCTGCATGAGTAGGCGCGGTTTTGATTTTAACGTCAACAACCGTCGTTAAGCCGCCTAAACCTTGCGCGCCGATACCTAGACGGTTCACACGGTTGAAGATGTCTAAACGAAGCTCCTCTTCTGCGTTCTGCGGGCCGCGTTCGATGAGCTCTTGAATATCAATGTGCTCCATTAATGATTCTTTCGCCAATACCGCCGCTTTTTCAGCAGTGCCACCGATACCAATGCCCAGCATACCCGGTGGACACCAACCTGCGCCCATAGTTGGCAAGGTTTTCTCTACCCACTCTGCAATATCATCGGATGGGTTGAGCATCACCATTTTGGTTTTATTTTCACTGCCGCCGCCTTTGGCCGCAATTTGAATTTCAACTTTGTCACCCGGCACCATATTGATGTGTACCACCGCTGGCGTGTTGTCTTTGGTATTAATGCGTTTACCGGCAGGGTCCATCAGTACTGAGGCGCGCAGTGGGTTGTCAGGGTTGGTATAGGCTTGGCGCACACCCTCATCGACCATTTCCTGCACCGTCATGTCGGTGGAGTCCCATTGCACGGCCATGCCGATATTGACAAAACAGGTCACAATGCCGGTGTCTTGGCAGATAGGTCGGTGCCCTTCTGCGGACATGCGCGAGTTAATTAGAATTTGAGCAATCGCGTCTTTCGCGGCTTGGCTCTCTTCCTTGTGGTAGGCTTTTTCTAGGGCTTGAACAAAGTCCAATGGGTGGTAGTAAGAGATGTACTGAAGTGCGTCAGCCACACTGCTGATCACATCCTGCTTGCGAATTACCGTCATTGCATGCCTCTTTTATCGTTATGCTTCCTTATTATAAGGCCGATAGATACGCGTTTGCTTAAGAGGAGTCGTATGACCAACGCCGTAATAGGGTCAAACGCCGATGTAGCGACCTGAGTTGCCATTATGATACTCTTGCTTTCCCTCTGATACCATGCAACGAACGATCTCTTTGTCACAAATTAAACAAATGAATAACAACGCGCCAAATGGCTTACAAATCAAACCTCTTTCTTATGATCCGCACTTAGCGACGACGCTATTTGCCCCGATTTCGTCGATGCCGTGGGCGATGTTGTTACGCTCACCGTCACGAGATCATGTCGACAGCCGTTTCGATATTCTGGTTGCCCAGCCGATTGCCACCGTCACAACGCGTGGCGATACCAGTACGGTGGTCACGCCTGAGGGGGAAAAGGACAGTAAGTTAGACCCTTTTCAGCTGCTCGACGACACGCAACAGCGCTGGCTAAGTGACACAGACTACGACGGGGAACTGCCCTTTGTTGGCGGTGCATTGGGTTATTTTGCTTACGATTTGGGCCGCCGCGTGGAACAGTTACCTGTGCATGCGATACACGATCTCACCGCGCCAGATATGGCCGTCGGCCTGTATCGCTGGGCACTGGTGGTCGATCACTCGCAACAGAGTGCGGTTTTGGTTGGTGAAGACATCGAGGCTGCGCACCAATGGTTGTTTGCTCAATCAGAGGTATCCTCGCCGACGTTTGCGCTGCAAGCGCCGTGGCAATCGAATATGACGCCAGCGGATTACGCGCGCAAGTTTGACCAAGTGCAGCAATATCTGCGCTCGGGCGACTGTTACCAAATCAACTTGGCGCAGCGTTTTCAAGCCCCTTATCTAGGTGATGAGTGGCAAGCGTATCAAAAACTCGAAGCGGTCAATCAAAGCCCTTTTTCTGCCTTTATTCGCACCGAGCAAGGCGCGATTTTGAGTGTTTCTCCCGAGCGTTTTCTGCAGCTCAATGGCGGCCAGATCGAGACCAAACCGATTAAAGGCACCCGACCACGCTACACCAACCCTGAACGCGACAAGCTCGCCGCTGACGATTTATTGAACGCGGAGAAAGATCAAGCGGAAAACTTGATGATTGTCGATTTGCTGCGAAATGATGTTGGCCGCGTCGCAGAACCAGGCAGTGTTGCCGTTCCGAAATTGTTTGATATTGAGAGCTTCCCAGCGGTGCACCATTTGGTAAGCACGATTACCGCCAAGTTGGACTCGTCATACCGTGCCAGTGATTTGCTACGTGCGTGTTTTCCGGGGGGATCCATTACCGGCGCACCCAAAGTGCGCGCGATGGAGATCATCGAAGAGTTGGAACCGCATCGTCGCAATGCTTATTGTGGCAGCATTGGCTACATCAGTCGCCACGGCCGAATGGACACCAGCATCACTATTCGCACCCTAGTGGCAGAAGGCGGCCAGATGTACGTTTGGGCAGGAGGCGGTTTGGTGGCTGACAGTCAAAATGATGCCGAATATCAAGAGACGCTCGATAAGCTCAGCCGCATTTTACCCGTGTTGAGTGCTTAACCCCACTTTTCAAGCATCAGATGTAGATCTTTGGCAGTGTAGGGTTTGGTCAGAATGTCGTTCATCCCACTCTCGATGCAGCGCTCGCGCTCTTCGAGCGTGGTGCCGGCAGTCAACGCGATAATGGGTAAAGTGTAGTTTTGATCGCGTAAATATTGCGTCGCCTCAAACCCGTCCATTTCGGGCATGCGACAATCCATGAAAATCAAATCGTAGTGACGCTGTGTGACCGCCTCGACAGCTTCCAGCCCGTTGTTAGCAATATCAGGCACAATAGCGAGTTTTTTCAACATCTGGTTGATGATCACTTGGTTCATGCGGATATCATCCACTACTAAAATGGTGAGATCGTCTAAAGGTTTTTGGTGTTTTTTCGCTTCGACCTGACCCGACGACCACTCTTCTATTGAAGCCAAGGTCAAGGGAATATGAAAAGAGAAACAACTGCCTTTGCCCTTCTCGCTATCTGCTGCGATCTCACCGCCCATCAGCTCCACAAGATTTTTCGAGATGGCGAGCCCAAGTCCAGTGCCCTCATAGTTACGTTTTGCCGTTCGGTCAGCTTGGACAAATGGCGTAAACAGCTGCTCTAACGAATCAAAATCAATCCCTATCCCCGTATCGACCACCTTGATGTGTAACTGCCCCTCTTGCCACTTCGCAGAGACACTCACTTGACCTTGTTCGGTAAACTTAACCGCATTGCCGACTAAATTGACTAAGATTTGACTGATGCGTTCAAAGTCACCAGTGAAGGCTTCTGGCAATTCCGTGCACTCGTCGATAATAAAACCAATGCCTTTTTCTCTCGCTCTTGGTTCAAACACACCGAGTAACATGGCTAGGATGTCCGCCCAGAGGAAGGTTTTGGGAATCAATTCCATCATCCCAGCGCTCATCTTACTGAAATCAAGAATGTCATTGATGATATGGCGCAGCAGGCCACCCGAATGGGCTAAGTTAGTGAGTAAGGTTCGCTGCTCTTCGTTTAGCTCCGTTTCAGACAGCAGCTCTGCACTGCCGAGCAATCCGTTAAGAGGTGTGCGTAACTCATGGTTGATCATCGCGACAAATTCCTTGGTCGCTTTCTCTGACTCCTCGGCACGTGCGCGCGCTTCTTGGTTACTGGTCATAATAAGCTGGCGACTGATGGCATTGCAGAGCAGCTCGCCTACCAGCGCGATTTGGCTCTCGATAAAATCGGCCTCTATCACGCTCGGTTCTACCTCTACACAGAGTTCACCTATCACCGCGTAATCCACTTCAAGTGGCAGCCTGAGTGTCGTCTCATCCCAAACCGCATAAGGCTTGATACTCTCGAGCGTGGTTTGGCTACCTTGACCAAATTGGTCGGCGATCACCGTAGGCAATAAGTTGGGTGAGATAAACACCCCTGCACGTAGGACGACGGAAGAGGATTGAATCCGCTCTAGGAAATTGGCAATTAAGCCATCATCAAGTGTGCGACTTAAGAACGCCCGGCCAAAATGGATCAACGCTTCGTTGATCTGCTGCTCAAAATCGAGCTTGCGTAAATCTTTGTGGGTTTGTTTTTTGAGTTGCGCTAAGACCAACTGAAGCTGCTGATTCGCCTCATACAGCTCCAAACTTTTATTTTCGAGCAGCTTTTCTGCTTGCTTACGCGCAGCGATCTCTCTCGCCAACTTGCGCTCTAGCGGCGATGGACTATCCATAGGCTAGCCTTCGAGTACCACATGGAAACGCACGTCATCCCCCGCGCCGGTCTTGTCTTTCATTTCAATCGCCAATGTTTCACCAAAATGGCGCGCGCAACCCTCAAGCAGGCCAAGGCAAACATGCGACATACATCGGGCACTTTGATAATCAAACACCACTTCAGATTCACTTTCTGAGATAAACACAAACTTCGGTGGATTGGCTTCGGCGTAAAGCTTTTTCACCTCAATATGAATGTAGTCTTCTACCAATTTGATAAATTGCAGTGAGTTTTTACAGCCGCCCAAACTGTTGGCGTCAGGCAAGGTCGCGAACAGATTATCAAACACGCTTTGGCCAAAGACGCGCTGCAAATCTTCAGGCGAAATGCCGGTTTGTTTGCTCAAGATAACAATCAACTTGACCAAATTTTTGTGATCGTAGCTGCCAACCGACGTGTAGATCCCGCTGTCTTGCGCTTCGTCTAAGATGGCGTCTAACTGCTCAAGACCAAATTTCTCCTCGACCAAGGCGAGAAACTCAGTGAATATAATGCCCTTCATAAAATACGCTATCCTTGCAATAACCATTACCCAATAAAGCATGATCCATAAGCGGCGGTTTTTCAAATAACGACCAAGGGCTAAGATATTGTCTGTGCTAAATAAAAATCACTTAATACAACGTTTTCAGTTTCTTCAAACCGTGGATTATCATCAGGAAGCACTGAAACGCGTCTCACACTTCAAAGCGGAATCGCTGCGCCCAGCGTCAGTGCTGATAGGCTTTGTTGAGCGTGATAATGGCCTGCACGTGCTGTTTACTAAACGGGCCGCGCACTTAAAGCATCACCCGGGTCAGGTGAGCTTTCCGGGCGGAAAGTATGAAACGAGTGATGGCACACTGATCCAAACAGCGCTGCGAGAGACTCAAGAAGAAATTGGTATCGACCCTAAGCGCATCGCCATTTTTGGCCAGATGCCTGAACTTGTCACCGTCAGCCGATTTACGGTCACGCCCTTTCTCGCCTTTATCGAGCCGGACTACACCCCACGCATTGACACCAATGAAGTGGCAGAAGTGTTTGAAGTCCCCCTGAACTTAGTGTTGGATCGATCCAAATTGGTCAGTCAGCACTTTCTCATCAACCAGAATCGACATCGAGTGTTCGGTCTCTCTTACCAGCACCATTTTATCTGGGGGATGACGGCGCAGATCATTCAAGCGCTGCAACAACATTTATCGCTCCCTCGCAGATAAGTGATCTTATTTCATCCATTCACATCAACTTTATTCATCCAACACAACCAATCGTTTGCGCCAACCTCAAATTAGCCACCTTTTAGTCAGCATTAGTTTTTGTAATGATTGAAATTAGCATAAATCACCAGTGGCACGTCATTTTCGTGATGAAAAACCTGTTTTGAAAACCGGCTGGTGCGACCAGAGACAAAGCATGATTTAGATCTATTTTTCGTGAAACAAAATAAGGCATTATTGCATCCGGCTTATTTCCTGTTCCCAAAAATGAGTATCACAACATGAATTCAACAACAACTGCGGCTAATACCGCACAATCCTCTAGTAAGTTTACTTACACCGACTTCACTTGGTGTCTCTCTTTATTCGGTACCGCCGTCGGTGCTGGCGTTCTATTTCTACCGATCAAAGCCGGTGCGGGTGGCTTTTGGCCATTAGTTATCTTAGCGCTAATCGCAGCGCCGATGACATGGTTTGCACACAAATCACTGGCTCGCTTTGTACTTTCGGCGAATAACCCTGACGCAGATATCACAGATACAGTAGAAGAACACTTCGGTAAGACTGGCGCAAACATCATCACTTTTGCCTACTTTTTCGCCATTTACCCTATCGTTCTTATTTACGGTGTCGGTATCACCAATACCGTTGACTCTTTCCTTGTCAACCAAATGGGTATGGAGTCGATTCCGCGCTGGTTGCTCTCTGGTGCGTTGATCGCGGCGATGACAGCGGGCGTCTTGTTCGGCAAAGAGCTGATGCTTAAAGCGACGTCCGCACTGGTTTACCCTCTCGTGTTCATCTTGCTTGCGCTCTCTTTCTATCTTATCCCTGACTGGAACGGCTCTATGATGTCGGTCGCTCCAGACTGGTCATCAATGCCATCTATCGTTTGGCTTGCAATTCCTATCATCGTGTTTTCTTTCAACCACAGCCCGGTGATCTCTCAGTTCTCTAAAGAGCAACGTCGCGTTCACGGTGACAACGCAGTGAAGAAGACAGACGCCATTACCGGCGGCGCAGCGATGATGCTGATGGGCTTCGTGATGTTCTTTGTGTTCTCTGTGGTGCTCTCTCTATCTCCTGAGCAACTTGCGATGGCTAAAGAGCAAAATATCTCTGTGCTCTCTTACCTTGCGAATGTGCATGAGTCTCCACTGATCTCTTACATGGGTCCTTTGGTGGCATTTGCTGCGATTACCTCAAGCTACTTCGGTCACTTCTTGGGTGCACATGAAGGTTTAGTTGGACTTGTCAAATCACGTTCACAAACGCCAGTGAGCAAAATCGAAAAAGGCTCAATGGTATTCATCGTTCTAACCACTTGGGTTGTAGCGATTGTTAACCCAAGCATCCTTGGCATGATTGAAACCATGGGCGCGCCAATGATCGCTGCCATCCTATTCTTGATGCCTGTTTTTGCTATGCAAAAAGTCCCAGCGATGGCGAAGTACAAAACTTCTGCACCTGTACAGATTTTCACAACTATCTGTGGTCTTGCTGCCATTAGTTCTGTAATCTACGGCGCGCTATAAACCGGGCTCTGATTCATCAGAACGGATAGCAAACAAATAGAATAATACTAAGCCTCCCTCTTGCTCCGGAGGCTTACTTTGAGGTAATCAATATGATTAGTGTTTTTGATATCTATAAGATCGGCGTTGGTCCTTCTAGTTCTCACACAGTCGGCCCAATGAAGGCGGGTAAAGAGTTTATTGATGATTTACGTGCAATGGGAAAATTGCGCGACATCACTAAAATCACCGTTGACGTCTATGGATCACTTTCACTGACAGGGAAAGGTCACCACACGGATATCGCCATCATCATGGGTCTTGCTGGCAACACCCCAGAGAAAGTCGATATCGACGCGATTCCGGGCTTTATCGCTCGCGTTGAAGAAACAGAACGCCTTCCTGTTGGCATGCACTGTCATACCGTCTCATTTCCTAGAGACGGAGGAATGAACTTCCACCGTAGTAACCTCTCTTTGCATGAAAACGGTATGCAGATTCATGCTTGGATTGGTGAAGAGAAAGCCTACTCTAAAACCTATTACTCTATCGGCGGCGGTTTTATCGTTGACGAAGAAAACTTTGGTAAAGAAGAAGCCAACCCAATCAAGGTGCCTTACCCGTTCACATCAGCGGAAGAGCTCGTCAATCAATGTAAAGAGAGCGGGCTATCCATCAGCACTTTGGTGATGAAAAACCAAGCAGCGATGCACTCTGATGAAGAGTCTCGTACTTACTTTGCCAATATTTGGAAAACCATGCGCGAGTGTATGGATCGCGGTATGAACACCGAAGGTATTCTGCCGGGGCCACTGCGTGTACCGCGCCGTGCTGCGGCGTTGCGTCAGCAACTGTTGACCTCTGAAAAGACGACCAATGACCCCATGTCTGTGGTCGATTGGGTGAACATGTTCGCCTTTGCAGTGAATGAAGAGAACGCGGCGGGTGGCCGTGTCGTAACAGCGCCAACCAATGGTGCATGTGGCATCATCCCTGCGGTACTCGCCTACTACGACAAGTTCATTCAAACCGTGACGGAAAAAGATTACATCCGCTACTTTGCAGCCTCTGGCGCCATTGGTGGCCTGTACAAACGTAACGCCTCGATTTCTGGTGCTGAAGTGGGTTGTCAGGGCGAGGTGGGTGTCGCTTGTTCGATGGCGGCGGCCGGTCTTGCTGAGCTTATGGGCGGTAGCCCAGAGCAAGTCTGTATGGCAGCAGAAATTGCGATGGAACACAACCTTGGCCTCACCTGTGACCCTGTTGCAGGTCAAGTTCAAGTACCTTGTATCGAGCGCAATGGCATTGCCGCAGTCAAGTCGATTAACTCGACTCGCATGGCACTTCGCCGCTCGTCAGCACCAACAGTATCACTGGATAAAGTGATCGAAACCATGCTGGAGACGGGGAAAGACATGAACGCCAAATATCGTGAAACCTCGCAAGGTGGTTTGGCCGTTAAAGTGATCTGCTAATCCGGTGATGCCATCGCTTACCTTTGAGTCGGTTACACTGGTTCAGGTTTGAATAAAAAGGGAGCGCTGAATATCAGCGCTCCCTTTTTCGTTGGGTTAATTCAGCTCGAAAACCAGTATCACAGCAGCACTTGTGAAGCGAGCAGTGCACTACCAAACAGCAATGACAGCACCAGCATCAACGGCCCACCTCCTACGGTGTAACGCTGTGGTTGAGTATCGGCCAGTCGCAGTGCATACACCATGGCAAGCGGTACAAACACCGCTAAAAACACCAAGATAATTCCGGCATAGCCCAACACCGCTAAGAATTTATCCGCCGCAAACAGCGATCCCAGAAGTGGCAAGATGAACGTCAACACATAGGTCACGACGCGGTTTTGGTGGAACATATCGCGATTCTGGTTATACAGCGCCATAGCAACACCAAAAAACGATGTCAGCAATGCCAACCCGGTAAAGAGTGACAGCAAGGTGCCAATCCAGCGGGAATGATGTTCGAAAGCCGCGATCAAATCGCCCACCCCTTTCAACTCACCCAACTGAGTAGGGTTCAGGTTCCCGACCACGGCAAACAGCCAACACAAATAGCAGAAAAGCGGTATCACCGAACCGATGATGACCATGTTTCTCAGTTCGCGGTCCGTCGCCTGCGAATTGTAAGCAACCAAAGAAGGGATCACGACCATAAAACCAAAACTGGTAAAGAGTACGGCGCTGGTTTTGAACAGTTGCCAATGGTTGTCATTGAGCACTCGACTTAAGTGATCAAAATGAAAATCTGGCAGCAAAAACGCCAGTGTGGTCGCAAGACACGCGATCATGACCAAGAATAAGCCGCGGTTAAGTTTATCAATAATGCCGGTTCCGGCGGCGATCACTCCACCAGCGATGACAGTAAAGCCAATCTGGCCTTGAGTGGGGGTGATAGCCAAGCCCATTGCCGCCATCAACTGACTGACCAAATCCGCCGCGCCTAAGATGTAGGCCATCAACAAACAGATGAGTAGCGCGTATAAAAGCGCGTTGGTGATCCATTGACCACTTTTTCCTAACGTGTTGCGCGCGATGGAGTTTAGGCCAAGCCCGCCACCGGATTTTAACGTTGCTTCAAGCAATAACAATGCGGCGTAAGTGGTACCCGCGCAGATCACGATCATCAGTAAGGTGCCAGACCAAAGACCAAATTGCGCCAATACCATAGGTATAGCAAGCATGCCGGCACCCAGTGCCGTACCCGAGATAATAAGGGAGCTTCCCAAGAGTTTTGTATTCATAACGTTGTTTTCTGTGTTAGTGCGTGTGGAGTAAATGTGCGCTACCTAGCGCGGTGGCTAACGGTCAGAAACAATAGGAATAATGGTGTTTGACGTCGTGATATAGGGAGAAAAGTGACGATAAAGAAGCAGAATGAGAATAGAGCGAGTGAACAGGCGTGACAGCACAGTGTGGCGACCCTTCCGTCGGCTCGATAATAGGCGTAGTAATTTTAACAATCATTGAACTATCCAAGGCGATGCAGCAATCCGTGCCAGAAAAACAGCCTATCCTCTGCTGCCGCGCCCAGTTTGGGCCCAGCCCATCTTAAACATCATTCTCGTGATTGCAACGCCTGCTACGTTGAGTGATGAATTATTGGCCAGCGCAGTTGCGCAACGCGATGAACCCAACGTCGATGGACGAGCACACAAAAAAAGCGAAGTCATCTATCCTTCGCTTTTTACACAGAATTCTTTACCGGCCACTACGCTGTGTCGATTACTCGCCTTTGTAAATACAACCGGCCGTGCAGGTCTCTTTAATTTCAACCTTGCTTAATAATGGCAGTGACGGTTTGAGCTCGTTCCAGATCCATTTCGCCAATACTTCACTGGTTGGGTTTTCCAATCCCTTGATGTCATTAAGGTAGTAGTGGTCAAGGCGGTCATAAATCGGTTTAAACGCCGCTTTGATTGCCGCAAAGTCGACAACCCAACCAGTGTGAGGATCCACCTCACCCTCGACATACAGGCGAACTAAGAAAGAATGACCATGAAGGCGACCACATTTGTGTCCTTCTGGCACATGGGGCAAGTGATGCGCGGCTTCGAACATGAATTCTTTGTATAGTTCAGTTTTCATTTTGACTCTCGGGTTTTTAAAGAGTGGCAATACTAAGGAATTAGTATAGTCGAGACAAGCGCGAAATCCGTTGAATGACCAAGCAAACGCTTTCCCTTCCACACCTCTTATCTGTAGAACGGCGGAAAAACGTCACATCGTCAAGTTTTTGATTACAACAGTTACACATCACATTTACACACTACTAACATGTGTTACATCACAGTCTCAAATAAACCTACTTTCTATAGAGGTATCTATCCAAGATCATAGTGATGTCAGTTCCAACTCATACCAAGAAACGATCATGCGTCTAACCATAACAACAAAACTCTTGATTACCCTACTCTCCGTTTTTGGTTTGGTGTTGCTTGCCTCGACAAGCTACCAATATCTTCAGCAACGTGAGCTATTAAATTCGGTACTCAGTGAGCAGCTCCATGATAAAGCCAGCAACTACTTCGATAGCCTCAATATGATGATGTTGACAGGCACAATGGCGCAAAAAGAAACCTTGCGTCAGAAGGCGTTAGCTCAAGATGGCATTGAACAAGTACGTGTGTTGCGCTCAGATCTCGTCAGCAAGCTCTACGGCCCAGGCAACGACAATCAAAGCCCCGTCGATGACATTGACCAACGAGCGCTCAGCGGCGAATTGGTGATTGAGCCCATTCAAGCAGAATGGGGCTCAGGGATTGTGGTCGCCATGCCAATGAAATCGAGTGAGAACTATCGAGGCACGAACTGCGTGGCCTGTCATATGGCACCAGAAGGCGAAGTGCTCGGTGCTATCCGCCTTGAGTACAATCTGTCACACGTTAATCAGATGGTCAGCCAGCGTACACTGATCGCCTTAGCGATCATGTCCGGCTTTGGGTTCGTCGGTTTTCTCGTCACTATGGGTATCATCCGCAAAACCATTGTTCAGCCCATCCAAAAGACCTCGCGCTTTATGCAAAGCGTCAGTGATTCCAAAAACCTTACTCAGCGCGTCGTCTCCAAGCAAGGTGATGAAATTGGCCAACTGGCCAAAGCCATCAACTCATTTATGGACACAGTGACCAGCAGCCTGAGTCAAGTGCAAGCGACTTCCCATCAGGTGGCGCACTCAGCCAATCAGTTAACGCACGTGGCGCAAATTACCGACGATGCCGCTGGTAACCAGCAGCAAGAGACCGACGAAGTTCAAGCCAATATTGAGCAGATGCAAGCGCAGCAACTCGATGTCGAACAAGCGACAGTGAACGCCTCTGAACTGATCAAGCACACCACCACGATTGCCGAGCACAGTGCCACAAGGGCGCACAACGCCAGTGACGAAATCAAACATCTTGTTGCCGACATTGAGCAAGTCAAAGGTAATTTGGTCGATTTGAATCAGCAAACCGTCGAAGTCTCATCGATTTTAGAAGTTATCAAAGGCATCGCAGAGCAAACCAACTT
This sequence comes from Vibrio sp. R10-SG-ISO4, assembly GCF_059834135.1. Classification (NCBI taxonomy): domain Bacteria; kingdom Pseudomonadati; phylum Pseudomonadota; class Gammaproteobacteria; order Vibrionales; family Vibrionaceae; genus Vibrio; species Vibrio sp. R10-SG-ISO4. Next base: position 382,849 of record NZ_JCBDHJ010000008.1, on the reverse strand, counting down.
ATTGGCGCTGAATGCGGCCATTGAAGCGGCCCGTGCTGGCGAACAAGGACGTGGCTTTGCGGTAGTTGCGGATGAAGTCAGGCAGTTGGCCAGTCGCACCGCAGAGGCGACCGGCAGTATCGAAAAGATCATTGCGGATTTTCAAAGCGATAGCCAAACGTCGCTCGCATCCGTCGATACGGTGTGCGACACCGCCCATCAACGATCAAGTGAGGTGGAGCAGTTATCCGTCGCCATGTCCGAAGTGGTGTCAGAGATGCAGCAAGCCCTCTCCCACGCCACCAGCATTCAAAGTCAGAGCAGCAATACCTCGCACTTGACGCAAGAAGTTCAGCAGAAAGTCGACGTCATCACTCAACACGCCCGGGCAACCTCGGATTCGGCGGCACAAACACGAGACATTAGTATGAATCTTGAACAGTTATCCGAACAACTAGAGGATCTTCTTAATCAGTTTTCTCTTTCTCAACCGAAATGAGTGGATATGAACGGTTTTTCGCCAACTTATCGACATTAATGGTTGAAGCATATTAATTGAAAGGTAATATGTCCCATTGAATAGTTAGAATTCTACCCAACCCAATGTTTTGCTCACGCATTGTCCAATGACGGTTTTGCAAACATTGGGTTGAATTTTTACTCAATGGAGAATATTGAAAACATGACTTACGCGCCTGTATCAGACGTTTTGAAAGGTCAGCTAGCGGTAGACAGTGAAGTCACTGTACGAGGCTGGATCCGTTCACGTCGTGATTCCAAAGCTGGAATCTCTTTCCTTGCCATTTATGACGGCTCTTGTTTCGACCCGATTCAGGCCGTGGTCCCTAATAATCTTAATAATTACGACGACGAAGTACTTAAGCTCACCACGGGCTGCTCTGTTGAAGTAACGGGTAAGATTGTTGAGTCTCCTGCGAAAGGCCAAGACTTTGAGCTTGCCGCTACAAACGTAAAAGTGGTCGGCTGGGTCGAAGACGCAGAAACCTACCCTATGGCGAAAACTCGCCACTCTATCGAGTACTTACGTGAAGTGGCGCACCTACGTCCGCGTACCAACGTGATGGGGGCAGTGGCACGTGTACGTAACTGTCTATCTCAAGCGATTCACCGCTTCTACCACGAGCAAGGCTACTTCTGGGTATCGGCGCCACTCATCACCGCTTCTGATGCAGAAGGTGCTGGTGAGATGTTCCGTGTTTCTACGCTAGACATGGAAAACCTGCCGCGCACTGACGAAGGTAAAGTGGACTACAACGAAGACTTCTTTGGTAAAGAGACCTTCCTAACCGTATCTGGCCAGCTTAACGCGGAAGCATACGCCTGTGCACTAAGCAAGGTGTACACCTTTGGTCCGACTTTCCGCGCGGAAAACTCAAACACCAGCCGCCACCTAGCGGAGTTCTGGATGGTTGAGCCTGAAGTGGCGTTTGCCGAGCTAGACGACGTTGCTAAACTGGCGGAAGACATGCTGAAGTACGTCTTTAACGCCGTTCTTGCAGAGTGTCGTGATGACCTTGAGTTCTTCGCACAGCGCATCGACAAAGAGGCCATCACTCGTCTAGAGCAGTTTGTCTCTTCTGACTTCGCACAAGTGGACTACACAGACGCGATCCAGATCCTGCTTGATTCTGGTCGTGAGTTCGAGTTCCCAGTTGAATGGGGCATCGACATGTCTTCTGAGCACGAGCGCTTCCTTGCTGAAGAACACTTCAAAGCACCGGTTATCGTGAAGAACTACCCGAAAGACATCAAAGCGTTCTACATGCGCGCGAACGATGACGGTAAAACCGTTGCAGCAATGGACGTACTGGCACCTGGCATCGGCGAAATCATCGGTGGTTCTCAGCGTGAAGAGCGTCTAGACATCCTAGATGCACGTATGCGCGAAGTCGGCATCGATCCTGAGCACATGAGCTGGTACCGCGATCTACGTCGTTACGGCACCGTGCCACATGCAGGCTTTGGTCTAGGCTTCGAGCGTCTCGTCTCTTACGTAACAGGTATGGGCAACGTTCGTGACGTAATCCCATTCCCACGTACACCACGCTCGGCGAACTTCTAAACGTTCGGCCTCTCGATTTAGTACCAAAAACCTCCGTCTCACGCGGAGGTTTTTTTCGCTTTCTCATAAAAATTGCGCCCCGCTTTTCCCCTTCAGGGGAGGACTTAACCCAAGAAAAAGGCGCGTTGATGTTAAAAATTGACCAAATATAACTTTTCTTCATTTTTCCCTGAATTGTCGGTTGTATGGCTGTTAGGAGAAAGGTATAAATAACCAAGTTTATTAACGCCTCCCTTCGACTAACATGGATGACGATTATGTTTGAAAAAGTTGTAGCTGCTCCGGCAGATCCTATTCTTGGACTCACTGAAGAGTTTAAAAAAGATCCACGCGCTGAAAAAATTAACCTTGGCGTCGGTATCTACAAAAATGAACAAGGCGAAACCCCTGTTCTTGCCACGGTAAAAAAAGCGGAAGCTGCACTGGTCGAAACTGAAAAAACCAAGTCATACCTAACGATTGAAGGCACAGCAGAGTACGGTCTTGCCGTACAAAAGCTGCTGTTTGGCGAGCAGTCGGACATTGTCGTGAACAAACTGGCTAAAACAGCGCAAGCCCCTGGTGGTACAGGCGCGCTACGTGTAGCTGGCGAATTCATTAAGCGTCAATTGGGCGATGTGAAGATCTGGATCAGTAACCCTACTTGGGCAAACCACAACGGCGTATTTACCGCCGCAGGCATCGAAACCGCGCAATACAGCTACTACAACGCCGAAACTAAAGACAAAGATTTCGCAGCAATGCTCGCCGATCTTGAAAAAGCATCTGCGGGTGATGTTGTCCTGCTGCACGGCTGCTGCCACAACCCAACCGGCATCGATCCAACATTGGAAGAGTGGGAAACTCTTGCAAAGCTGGTTGCTGAAAAACAACTTCTCCCTCTGTTTGACTTTGCCTACCAAGGTTTTGCTAAAGGCGTGGAAGAAGATGCGGAAGGTCTACGTATTTTCGCTCAATACAACAAAGAAATTTTGGTCGCGAGCTCGTTCTCTAAAAACTTTGGTCTGTACAACGAGCGTGTGGGTGCTTTCACCTTAGTTGCACAAACCGAGCAAATCGCTGAAACTGCGTTTTCTCAAGTCAAAGCCATCATCCGTTCGATCTATTCGAACCCACCTGCACACGGCAGTGCTGTCGTCACGCACATTCTTGGCAACGCCGAGCTTCGTGCCGAGTGGGAAGCGGAAGTGAAAGAGATGCGCGACCGTATTCAAGCGATGCGTGAACTGTTTGTTGCGACGTTGAAAGAGCAAGGCGTCGATGCTGACTTCAGCTTCATTGAACGTCAAAACGGCATGTTCTCTTTCTCTGGCCTAAGTAAAGAGCAAGTCGCGCGCCTAAAAGATGAGTTTGCTATCTACATCGTCGGCTCTGGCCGCATCAGCGTTGCAGGCATGACACGTTCAAACATGCTGCCACTTTGTCAGGGAATCGCTGCCGTACTTTAATTCGGTATTCATAAGTTGATAGACAATAGCCAGCGGATACGCTGGCTATTTTTGTTTGTGGGGTTTATCGGTCAGCTAGTTTGCCAAATGCTCGCGTCTCGATAAGCGATTTATTTTGCGGGATACTCGCCTAAGCTAGAGCAGAAATCGCAGTGACACGCCCGCTTCGTTAGTTTGCGCGCTACCGGCTTGGCTTGCAGTATCATAATCACTATCGCGATAAGTGTAAAAGCCGCCCAGAACGAAACGTTGACTGATGCGATAATGCGCACTAATGGAATAGCTCTGCTCGTCAACTATGTTGCTGCGCGTCAACTGCGCCTGCCCTTCCAATTTCCAATGTGTCGATAGCGCATATTGAGCACCAACACTTGCGCCCCATACGCCTGTATGATCGCTGTAAAATTTATCATCCGTCGCATCATCGGTTTGCGAAGCCCAGAGGTAGCCAAACTTACCCATTGCAAACAGATCAAGTTTGTCACTGGCCGCAATACGATAGCCGACGCCTGGCAGAAGGGTATAAAGGTTGGTGGTGATGTCGTCTGGGTGCAAAAAACGCGCGGAGTAATCGAGCTGAGTAAACCAGTGTTCCCCGACAGCCCAGCGGCCAGCGACGGTGACATCGGTCACTTTGCTATCGGCGTCAGATTGATCCATTGAGCCAGCACTGAGGTAGGCACCCAAGTAATCATAGTGCTTGTGCCAGTTTGAAGAAGGCGCTGACGGTGAAGATTCCGCCCATACACTCATCGGCAAAGCGACAAGGCTAGCGAGAAGAGAAGATGTGAGATGGCGTTTCATTGTTACTACTTACGCTCCATGAAAGTATTCACTCAGTGTTTTCACTATAGCGCAAATTTCATCATGGCTGCGTGCGCCTGATCTACAAAGTAATAATCAGCTCATCTTGTTGATTAGATTCGATTTTAGCATGCGACTGGCGACACACTCGCTCGATCTGAGACGGCTCCAATTCGTAGGGCATCACCAACTTGAGTTCAGATATCCCTTCGAGCTTTGCGAGTTCCAACAGGATAACAATATTGGATTCATCACTGCGATTTGCCGAGAGTGATTTTAGCGCGTTGTCCCACAGCCTATCCTCAACCGATACCGTCTCTTTGATGGTGTCTTTCCATGCAAGGCTAAAGATCGGGGCAAAAGTGCTCATCGCTTCGAGAAATGTCCACTTTTTACTGCATGAGGCACTTAAGAACGACGTGTAGTCAAATTCTACTCTTGCGCTATTTTGATGTTCCATATCATCCCCCGTACACATGGCAACACGTTCCACTCAATATCAATGATTCGGTTGCATATAGCAATAGGATATAGAAGATTGGTCTTTTATAGCTCTATTTCGTTTAAAACGGCTATATAAAAAGCAATACGGTAACAATTGCTGTACAAGAGCGAGACAAGCTGGATATTGGCTAGAAATATTTTCAGCAGCGAAATTTATCCTAGCGAATGTCGACGACTCGACTTGCTTTGCGATATTGAACGCGCCACCCTTGCCACTTTGGCAACTCCCAACGTTTTGGGTCGCCTTTCCTCAATCCCGAGTCATAAATCACCTCAACACATTTTCTTGTCGGGTAGTATTCGACACGCAGGTTTAAATCACCGAGGTAACATTCAAACGGATACGCCTGAGCAAACTCTTCATACTCCCAATACGGAATACCTTCGAACGCGAAGTCGTCTTCACTAAATAGGGCGAGCTCTTCGACACTCGACAGTTCAAGTAACGCCAGCTGTTCTCGGAACCAAGAGTCAAATGTCACCGCTGGCGCCACCTCACCCGCCAACTGTTGGTAGAGTACGTAATGCTTGATCGCTTTGGTCATCTTGTGAGCAAACCCTGGCAACACTCGCTGTGCATACACCGCGTCCATGAGCGGCGTCATCGCCAGTGCCCCTGTCGCTTCTTCAAGTCGAGCAGCCACGACTCTTCCCGCATACACCAGCTCAAGGGTGACTTGGGTTTGATCACCCTCCACTACTTCACCCTCTCGCCACTCACCAAGATTTAAAGTCGCAAAGGTGTCTAACGGCAACGGCAGAATAAACGTTGCCAGATTCAGCGTTTGTTTGACGCCTCGCCCCGGTAAGCTGTGCGTATCTAAGACCAGTGCTGCCTGCGTCTGCGCTTTCAGGCGGTGCTGGCGAGGCAGTTGTACCTCCAATTCACCATTAGCGAATGCGTCTGGCCGTTTTAAACGACGCACAAACGCGAGCTCTGGGTGCAAGCGTGCGATTTCCGCAATCAGCTCGCTGTGTTGATAGCGAGAAGCCACCTCAAGTTGAGGTAATTCAAACAGCTCACGCATTTGCATGGATAACCGCTGAGCTTCATCAAGAGCAGCGGCGTCGACTTCTACTCCGGTATATCGCTTGCCACGCACTAACCCAATGGCCAAGGCGCCATCACAGCCTAGCGGCTCTTGCTGATCCAACTTGCTCAGACGCTCCTCATCCGCAGTCAGTTTGTACAGTGAAGCCGGCGTGGCGAGCACTGCGGTCATATCAATCATCGCCTCTTTGAGTGCTTTTTTAGGCATACGTGAGACAAGGTCGGCATAGAGCGCGTCAATGGGCAAAGGATAGAGTCGCTTACCGTGCTCCGTCGCCACGCCATTCTCATCCAACGCTTGCATCGCACGAAGAAGTGACGCCGCTTGATTCAACGAACGTTCTGGTAGTGGCTCTAAAAAATCCAACTGTGACAGAGGCTTGCCGCACACCGCCGCCGCTAACATGGCTTCGGTCAGGGCTTCACGCTGCATTTCTGGTGGTGTGTGCTCAATCAGCGCTGCATGCTCACCATACAAACGCACACAGACGCCCTCCATCACGCGCCCTGCTCGCCCCGCTCGCTGCTTGGCACTCGCTTTTGAGATCGCTTTTAAACTCAAGGTCGTTTTACCATTGCGTTGCTCGGTTCTGCGCTCAAGTCCGCTGTCGATGACGAGCCCGATGTTATCAATGGTCAACGACGTTTCCGCCACATTGGTCGCCAGCACGATCTTTTTCTTGGCTTGTACCGTCAAGGCGACATCTCGTTGATGATCAGTAACAGACGCATGCAAGGGCGCAACGATAATCTGCTCTAATTGCGCAAGTCGGCTGGCACATTGTGCGATCTCTTTACGCCCGGGTAGAAACACCAGAATGTCACCATCGAGATCGCGCATCGCAGCTACCTCCTCGAACACTCGCTCGTCCAACCGACGTCCATCTGGCAACTGTTGCGAGTGAGTAGCACGATGACAAAGGGAGACCTCATACACTCGACCCTCTGCCGATAAACGTTCGGCGCTGAGGTAACGCGCAAGCTTTTCACCATCCAGCGTGGCTGACGTCACCACCAGTTTTTGCGTTCTTGGGCGGCGAAGCAAGGCAACCAGTAAATCGGTATCCCAGCGACGCTCATGGTATTCATCCACCACAATGTAATCGAAATCGGCCAGTTGGTTCTCACTGTACCAACGCAGTGCGACGCCCGGAGTGACAAACACCACTTTTGTCTTGTCGTCGTAGCGGTTGTCTAGCTTAATGGCATAGCCTATCTCTTTACCAAGCTCACTCTCGGTAGTGGTTGAAAGAAACTGCGCTAACGAGGTACAGGCAATGCGCCTTGGCTCGACAACTAGCACTCGACCTAGTTCACTGAGCCACAGAGGCAAACGGGTCGATTTTCCCGATCCAGTTTGCGCTTCCACCACCAAATCCGTGTGCTGGATGCGTTTGAGAAACTCGGTTTTTAAGTGATCAATGGGTATCGATGACATAGTTGATGAGCGCTGATAATAAAAGGGGTGAGTATAACGAGCATCGAGGTAAAGCCCAACCTCACACCCTCTGTGCGTGCGTTTAATATTCGGTTTACTTTAGGTTTGCGAATCCCTATCATTTTCAGGTTCCTAGTTCCAAAGGTCCATTGGCCAACACCCTACTTATAGGCATGTGATGAATAACGATAAACGCCCACTCTATATCCCTTTTGCAGGGCCAGCACTTCTTAGCACTCCTCTGCTCAACAAAGGCAGTGCGTTCACCGCAGAAGAACGCAGTTCTTTTAACTTAGAAGGTTTACTTCCCGAAACCACGGAAACCATTCAAGAACAGGTTGAACGCGCTTACCAACAGTACAAAAGCTTCGAAAGTGACATGGATAAGCACATTTACTTGCGCAACATTCAAGACACTAATGAAACGCTCTTCTACCGCTTGGTGCAAAATCATGTCTCAGAGATGATGCCGATCATCTACACCCCAACCGTTGGGGCAGCATGTGAGAATTTTTCCAATATTTACCGTCGCGGACGAGGCTTGTTCGTCTCTTACGCCAATCGAGATCGCATTGATGATATCCTCAACAATGCATCGAACCACAACGTCAAAGTGATCGTGGTGACCGATGGCGAACGTATCCTCGGCTTGGGCGACCAAGGCATTGGCGGCATGGGCATTCCAATTGGTAAATTGGCGCTCTACACTGCGTGTGGCGGTATCAGCCCTGCCTACACACTTCCGATCGTATTGGATGTGGGTACAAACAACCCGCAACGCCTCGCTGACCCTATGTATATGGGCTGGCGTCATCCGCGCATTACTGGTGCTGAGTATGACGCATTTGTTGAAGAATTCATGCAAGCCGTTGCCCGCCGCTGGCCTGACGCGTTGATTCAGTTTGAAGATTTCGCGCAGAAGAACGCAATGCCACTGCTTGAGCGATACAAAAACCGTGTGTGTTGCTTTAACGATGACATTCAAGGCACTGCTGCCGTCACTGTGGGCTCGTTGTTGGCCGCGTGTCAGGCAGCTGGCAGCAAACTCTCTGAGCAACGCGTCACCTTCTTGGGCGCAGGTTCGGCTGGCTGCGGCATTGCTGAAGCGATCATCGCGCAAATGGTCTCTGAAGGGATTTCTGATGAGCAAGCGCGCTCTCAAGTCTACATGGTCGACCGTTGGGGCCTACTTCAAGAAGGCATGCCAAATCTACTCGATTTCCAACAGCGTTTGGTACAAAAACACAGCAACACCAAAGCGTGGCAATCTGAAGGGACTGGCTTCTCGCTGCTTGATGTGATCCGCAACGCCAAACCAACTGTGCTGGTCGGCGTTTCAGGCGCGCCAGGGCTGTTCAGTGAAGAAGTGATCAAAGAGATGCACGCGCACTGCCCTCGCCCGATTGTGTTCCCACTGTCGAACCCAACAAGCCGCGTGGAAGCAACGCCAAACGACATCCTTCGCTGGACAAATGGTGAAGCACTGGTTGCAACAGGTAGCCCGTTTGCGCCGGTGGTGTTGGACGGCAAAACCTACCCGATCGCACAGTGCAACAACAGCTATATCTTCCCAGGCATCGGCTTGGGTGTCCTTGCCGTACAAGCTAAGCGAGTGACAGACGAAATGCTGATGGAATCAAGCCGCGCATTGGCGACTTGCTCTCCGCTGGCGATTAATGGTCAAGGGGCGCTGCTGCCGCCGCTCGAAGCGATTCATTCTGTATCGAAGAAGATTGCCTTCGCCGTGGGCAAAAAAGCCATTGAACAAGGGGTCGCCCTTGAGATTACTGACGAAGCGCTAGAAGAAGCGATTGATAACAGTTTCTGGCAGCCGGTGTACCGCCGCTACAAACGTACTGCATTCTAACCCGTCTCAACGCCTCTGCTCAGCAGGGGCGCTTTTATTTATGATGATTGTATTTAACTATCTTGACCCATTGGGTCGCGGGCTTTTGCCCTACATCAGTGAAATATCCACTGCACTCATCGCCTGTTTGCTCGTCATGGGCGGGGGTGATATTAACGCGCTTTTGAGACGTTGGTTACGCCCTTACCATTTCTTAATCCGCACCGGAGTGTTTATCTTGATTAATGCGTTTGGTTACGGCTTAATCATCGTAAAAGCAACGCCTTACCTCAATATGACACTGAGAAACCTCCAACCTGGGATGATGTTTTCCATCGTGATACTCTGTTTCATCATCATAGGATTATGGGCTCAAAGGAATCGACAAATTTAGTGCGTAAACTGTTTCACCGCCGCTCAACCACCGAACACACACTGGGGATTATCAAATCACTGGTGAAATGGCTGCTATTGGCCACGCTTGCGCTCGCCATCACATTAGTCGCGATTGATCGTTGGGTGTCGATGCAAACTCGCCAGCAGTTGTTTACCAGCGCGGAGCAAATTGACCAATTTGATGTGGCCGTGGTCCTCGGGACGAGCAAATACCTCGGTAAAATACTCAACACATACTACATCAACCGTATTGACGCCGCGATCGCCCTTTATGATCAAGGTAAGGTGTCAAACTTTTTGCTCAGCGGTGACAATGCCCACCGTTCATATAACGAGCCCTGGACGATGAAACGCGATCTTTTGCGCGCCAACGTTCCAGAAAACCACATTTTTCTCGATTACGCCGGTTTTCGAACCCTTGACTCTGTGGTGCGAGCCAAAGAGATTTTCGATACCGATAACTTCTTAATCATCACCCAGAAATTTCACTGTGAACGCGCGCTGTTCATTGCCAACTATCACCAAATCAACGCCCGCTGTTATGCCGTCGCAGGCCCATCGGATCAATCGGGATCTAAGGTGCGTTTAAGAGAAGTGTTTGCGCGGGCAAAAGCGGTGTTGGACCTTTACATCACTAACGCCAAGCCTAAATTTCTTGGCCCCAAAGAGCCAATTATGGCCAGCGCCGAGCCCGTCGAACAACAGGTAGAGAGTGACGACTTAGACGAACCGCTGTTCGAGTATCTAGATGCAGCGGGCAGCGACGCAGAATCAGCGCAATAACGCCACTACTCACTCAGTTCAACACGATTCCGCCCACTGCGCTTGGCTTTATAGAGCGCTTCATCCGCACGAATCAACATCTCATTGGTGCGCTCTTCGCCCAGTGTTGCCACACCAATACTGGTGGTGAGCGGATCACCGTGCACCCAAATGTGCGCCTCAACTTTACGTCGTAGCCGCTCGCCAAGTTCGTAGGTGTCGAGCACATTCATCCCCGGACAGAACACCACAAACTCTTCGCCGCCCCAACGAACCAAACGCTGCTCTGCTTGGAGCGACGTCAGCAGCACCATAGTAAACTCTTTTAAAATGTCATCGCCAATGGCATGGCCATGCTCATCATTGACCTGTTTAAAATGGTCAATATCCAAATAGAGAATCGACAACACTTTGCCGCCTATCGGCAGATCATCATAATGCTTGTTGAGCCAATCTCGGATCGCGTGGCGATTCATCGCGCCGGTAAGGGGATCGCGATGCGCAAGCTCGGCAAACTCGATGTTCTTAGCGCGCAACGATTGGTTCATCGCGTGTAAGTGATGTTGGCGCGCTTTGACTCGTTGAATGGCAAGGCGACTTCGCTTAATTTCGTACATGCTGTAAGACAGTGCTAAGCCCACCCAACAGGCCAACAATAGCGCCATCAAGGTTTCGCCAGAGACATACTCCCCGATGAATTCAATGCGCTCAATCACCAGAGTGTAGTCGCCCTCGTCCATGCCTGACCCGGTGGCAAACTCAATTCGATTCACATTGGTAAACTCAGGCGCGGCATGTTCAATAGGAATATCCAAATCCGCCAGCCACCACGTCATCACTTGTAAATTGGCTTTGGGTAATGTCATCTCTTGCGCAGAAGCAGGTGGCAGAAACTCAAGCCCGTTGTATTTGTGAGTATACTCATCTTCGATGGTTGAATAGGCTGGATTAAAATTGCGCAAATAAAAGCGCATTGGCACACTTTCACCCTCTTGATTTGTGAGTGAAACAGCAAGTTTGATGGTGTGATAATGGGTCAGGTCAAGCCCGACATCAGGCTGGCTATCAATATGAATAGCGACGCCACAATAGGGCCAACGGTATTTCTCCGATGAGCGAATTTTGCATTGGAGTACGCTGCGCTGATACTCTGTCGCCAACGATGCTTGAGACCGTCCGCCTTGGCCTTGATCACTGGTCGGATAAAACGAATACGCATCGGGCGTCACGGCTAACACTCGTCGGTCACCATATATCCCATACAGCAACACCACCACTAAGGTCAGCACCACAAGGCCAAATACCGTTTTATGGATCGCTTTCAATCTACACCCATAGCTATAACGAAAAGAGTCAATAAAGTATGAGACAGACTCTACCACAATGCGACATTATCCTTGACTCAATGTCACACATTCGCCCGAGAATCTCGGCCAATGTCGCGAAAAATGGTAGCAAGAATCCCATCCTGTTTTCTGTTACACTCAGGCCGAACACGTATTTGGCGTAAGCCATGCGGATAAAAAATAAAACAGAGTAATGTCATGTCACTAATCGTAAAAGGCACCCTCAGCAAAATGACGGCATCGCTGGGAGAGCAAGTCCAATACTCACTGCCTGTCGGTGAGTCATCTGTCGCACTCAACCCACTCATCGGTCAAACGCTGACCCTAACGCACACTGGAAACATCTTTTGCTGTTCGTGTGGCAAGAAAACCAAAAAAAGTTACTCACAAGGTCACTGCTTTGTCTGTATGAAAAAACTGGCCAGTTGTGATATGTGCATCATGAAGCCAGAAACCTGCCATTATGATCAAGGCACCTGCCGTGAGCCGCAGTGGGGCGAAGAGAACTGCATGGTCGATCACTATGTGTATCTGTCCAATACCTCTAGTCTCAAGGTGGGTATTACCAGACACACCCAGCTCCCAACCCGCTGGATTGACCAAGGGGCCACGCAAGGTCTTCCCATATTTAAAGTGAAAACTCGCCATATTTCTGGTCTGATTGAAGTGGAATTGGCCAAACACATTGCTGATAAAACCAACTGGCGAACCCTGCTTAAAGAAGACGGTGCCCCAATAGCGCTGGAAGAGAAGTTTGCCGAGCTACTGCCGCTGGTTGAAGAGAAGATCGCCGAGATCAAACAACAATTTGGTGACGACGCGATTGAGGTGCTACCGAGCCAGATAACTCCGATTCACTACCCCGTGACAGAGCACCCGACTAAGATCACCTCGCACAACTTTGACAAAGAACCTGTCGTGAGTGGCGTTCTACAAGGCATCAAAGGTCAATACATGATTTTTGACACAGGTGTGATCAATATTCGTAAATTCACCTCTTACGAAGTGGAAGTGAGTGCATAATCACTGCCCCAACCGCATTAGCAGACTTAATGATGAGTGGATCGCATAGTCTTTTTCCTAACGTACAAAAAGCGCCATTTGGCGCTTTTTGTACGTTAGGATAGTGTGGCGATGTGCTATGGATTGAGAATGCGTTTTAGCTCGTCAAAAAACAGATCCACTTCTTGTAGCGTGTTGTAGTGCATAAAACCGACACGCAATACACCACCACTGGCTTCAAGCCCTAATTGCTTCACCAGACCCAGTGCATAAAAATGGCCGCTCCAAACACAAATGTTGCGCTCACCCAAACGTTTCGCGACCTCTTCTGGCGTAAACTCATCAAAGGTTAAGGCAAAGGTCGGCGTGCGCAGCTCACTGCTCGCATGAGTCCGCCCCCACAAGGTGACACCTTGTAGCTCATCCAAACGAGAGAGAAAACGCTCGTTGAGCGCCGTTTCATGCTGATTGTATTGACGAAATGAAACCACCAATTTGTCACGTAACGAATCGCCTTGTTCGCCCCACTGAGCAAGATAGTGTACCGCGGCAATCAGCCCAGCCAAGCCTTCAAAGTTTTGCGTACCCGTCTCAAAGCGACCAGGGCCTAAGTCTGTTGCGGGCTCCACCTTGTAAGGCGTGAGTGCCTGCAACCATTTTGGCGCCACATACGCTATGCCGACATGAGGACCAAAAAACTTATAGGAGGAACAGGCAAGAAAGTCACAACCGAGTGCCATCACATCCACCAAGTGATGCGGCGTGTAATGCACTGCGTCAACGTACACCATAGCGCCTACTTGTTGCGCTGCCTCAACGACACGTTTGACATCCACAATAGAACCGGTGGTGTTCGACGCCAAAGTCAGCGCCACCAGTTTAGTTTGCGGTGAAAGTAACGTGAGCAGGTGGTCAATATCTAAGCTGCAATCGTCTTGATTGACGCGTGCTTGATGAACCACCGCGCCTTTATCTTGCGCCGCTTGCTGCCAACTAGAGACGTTCGAATAGTGATCCAGCGCTGACACAATCACTTCATCACCGATTTGCCAGTCACGGCTGATGGCCCGGCTAAGCTGAAAAGTGAGCGAGGTCATGTTAGGCCCAAAGACAATATTGTCAGCCGAAGGCGCGTTGAGTAGCGCAGCGGCGGCCTCCCTCGCTTTGGCCATCAACGAGGTCGTGTGCTGACTGGAGAAATAGTGTCCACCCAAATTGGCGTTGTATTGACCAAGGTAACCCTGCATCGCTTCCAGAACCGAAAATGGCACTTGTGAGCCGCCCGGACCATCGAGAAAGATGACTGGCAATTGGTTGTGGATCTGATTTAAGGCACCAAATTGTGAGCGGACTAAATTAGGAGTGAAGTTCATTTACCGCATCCTTTGCCGTCAACACAAACACATCCATATGCCCTTCTTCTCCTTCTATCACGGTGCGAATCGGCGTCGCATTGTGCCAAAGTTTGTTGTCAGCCAGCATCGCCACTTCACCGCTTTGTAAGGTTTTTCTAAAAAACGGCGCTTCATTGAAGCTGTTGTAGAGCATGATGTCACCCCCTTCGATATTGTGGCGGCCCATCCCGACCATCGCAATATGGTCAAAGCCATCTTGGTGGACGCCCTCTGGCGCCACTTGGGTTTCGTCGTAAACCGCAGAAATACGGATTTGATGAATTTCGATCTCCTGACCATTGGCCAAACCGTTCGATTCGACAAACACCTCACAGATCTCTCTCATGCCATCACTTTGCAAGGTCGAGGCTTCAATGGGTTCGAATTGACGCACTACATCCCCTTGAAAACGGTTGATATCGTTGGTTTGCATAAACTCATGCTTATCCAGATCAACCACTTGTCCATCACGAAAAGCTACCACGGAGTAGCGACGCAGACGATACTGACCATCGGCGTGCTCAGTGTGCGGAAGATGGGAAAAGGAAGGCGCTAGTTGTTGAATCGCCTTCTCACTAAGCTGAGTTAATTGTAGGGTTGTTTCATGGTTATGTAGCATCATCGACTCCTAAATGAAGATACACTGCAATTTTTATAACATATATTTTACATTTATTATTTGCGCACATATCCCGTTAAATCAAATTTATTTGGCATTTACATCCAACAATATTGACAATACAACATGTTTATCCAATTAATGATTAATAGTTAGTGAAGTAAACCATTTGATAACAAAGGAAGATGAGAAAACCAGCACGGTTCACTAGTCAAATTGGAGAGGATGCTTGTAATCAAAGAGTTAGTGACTGTTTTTGCGCCCACACTCCACCCTTGTTGATCTAATCTATAACCATTTATTCCAGTGACAGACCTTGTTAACGCCGTGCTTAGCCCCATATAATCGAGAAGTTAAAAATCAATAAGCGTCACCGCGATGGAGCACAAATGAGCGACGTAAAACACTGTAAATTACTCATTCTCGGTTCTGGCCCTGCTGGCTACACGGCAGCGGTTTACGCCGCACGAGCCAACCTTAACCCAGTACTGGTTACCGGCATGCAGCAAGGCGGTCAGTTGACCACCACAACGGAAGTGGAAAACTGGCCTGGCGATCCTGAAGGTCTCACCGGACCCGGTTTAATGGAGCGAATGAAAGAGCATGCAGAACGCTTTGAAACCGAGATTGTGTTTGATCACATCAATGAAGTGGATTTCAGTCAGCGTCCATTTACGCTCAAAGGCGACAGCCGTCACTACACCTGTGATGCTCTTATTATCTCTACTGGCGCGTCGGCAAAATACCTTGGTCTGGAGTCAGAAGAAGCGTTTAAAGGGCGCGGTGTTTCCGCCTGTGCGACCTGTGACGGTTTCTTCTATCGTAACCAGAAAGTCGCGGTCGTGGGCGGTGGTAACACCGCGGTTGAAGAAGCGCTGTACCTATCCAACATCGCCTCTGAAGTGCATTTGATTCACCGCCGCGATACGTTCCGAGCGGAAAAGATCCTCATCAAACGCTTGATGGATAAAGTGGCAAGCGGCCATATTGTGCTGCACACCGACCGTACTCTTGAAGAAGTCGTTGGCGATGACATGGGCGTAACAGGCGTACGCATCAAGGACACCCAATCCGATGCGGTTGAGCAAATCGACGTAATGGGGGCATTTATCGCCATCGGTCACCAACCCAATACCGCCATTTTCGCTGATCAGCTTGAAATGAAAGATGGCTACATCGTGGTGAAATCGGGTCTAGAGGGGAACGCGACCCAAACCAGCATCCCTGGCATTTTTGCAGCAGGTGATGTTATGGATCACAATTACCGTCAAGCGATCACCTCTGCGGGAACGGGCTGTATGGCAGCGTTAGATGCAGAGCGATACCTGGATGGACTCGCGGATACGCAATCAGCCTAACGGCCAATCGCTTGTGGCGCTTTTTGGCGCTTATCTCAAATCCCTAAAACCTCGCGGTATTCCCGCGAGGTTTTCTTTTGTATAATGCGCGGCTTAAATCAAAATAATAATTCTCATTAAGCCTTTACCATGGATAAAAAGAAACAGCGTAGCTTGAATCAATGGCTAAAGCAGCAAAGTCGCCAAGCCAAGCGCTGGTTGATGATTGCCGTTGGCCTTGGTGTGCTCTCAAGCGTATTTTTGCTGATTGGTGCATCACTCCTCGCTCACATATTGCATGCTCTTATTATCGAACACGTCGATAAAACCGAACTTATGCCCCATTTCGCAGGGCTCGCCGCCACTGTCGTTGTGCGTGCGCTGTGCGCTTGGGGACGAGAGATCGCCGGCTTTCGCTGCGGCGAACAGATTCGCGTTTATATTCGTCAATTGATTCTCGACAAGCTCGACGAACTCGGCCCAGCGTATATCAAAGGGAAGCCTGCTGGGGCGTGGGCAACGCTGTTACTGGAACAAGTCGAAGATATGCACGACTTTTTCGCTCGCTACTTACCGCAAATGGCCCTTTCCGTGTTGATACCGCTTGTTATCTTAGTAGTGGTCTTCCCTGTCAACTGGGCAGCCGGGCTGATATTTCTGATCACCGCCCCCCTTGTGCCTCTGTTTATGGCCTTAGTGGGCATCAAAGCGGCGGATGCCAGCCGCAAAAACTTCAAGGCGCTGCAACGTCTGTCTGGCCATTTTTATGACCGCTTACAATCGATGACCACCATTCGACTGTTTGATCGCACGCGCGCAGAAACCGACACGCTGCGCGGCGCATCTGAAGTGTTTCGTACCCGCACGATGGACGTGTTGAAAATTGCGTTTCTATCCTCGGCTGTATTGGAGTTTTTCACCTCTATCTCTATCGCCCTCACTGCGGTGTATTTCGGCTTCGCGTTTATTGGTGAGCTCAATTTCGGTGACTACGGCGCGGGCGTCACCCTATTTTCTGGCCTATTTGTGTTAATTCTCGCCCCGGAGTTTTACCAACCGCTGCGTGACTTAGGGACTTTTTATCATGGCAAGCAACAAGCCGTTGGCGCTGCAGAAAGCATCGTGGCGTTTCTGAATACCGATGTCACTTCGGTAAAATCGGGCGATCGCAAGTTGACTGAACCGGCCAAGATAACCATTAAGGCCACAGAGTTAAGCGTTTATTCTCCACAAGGTACAGCGCTACTCGGCCCTGTCAGTTTCGAAGTAAAAGCAGGGGAAACCTGCGCACTCGTCGGCCCTAGCGGTGCGGGGAAAACAAGCCTGATTAACGCCCTACTCGGCTTCCTCCCTTACCAAGGCAGCTTAACCATTAATGGCGTTGAGCGCTGTGAGTTGGATTTGGCGCACTGGCGCGAGCAGATTAGTTGGGTAGGACAAAACCCACTGCTGCTGCACGGCAGCATTTATGACAACCTCACGCTTGGGGTCAACAAGCCGAGCCAACAAGCGCTGGATAGCGCGCTTGATGAATCCTTCAGCCGAGAATTTGTCGAACATCACGGGTTAGAGTATGTCGTGACAGACCGAAGCGGTGGCTTGTCCGTCGGTCAAGCGCAGCGCTTAGCCCTGGCGCGAGCTATGATTCAAGACGGCGCATTTTGGCTCCTCGATGAGCCAACCGCCAGCTTAGATGCACGTAGCGAGCGTCTTGTTATGCAAGGTCTGGATGCAAAAATCAAAGACAAAACCTGTTTGATGGTCACTCACCAACTCACGCCCTTAAAGAATGTGGATCAGATTTTAGTGATGGACAAAGGTCAGTTGATTCAATGTGGGGACTTCGCCAGCTTAGCCCATCAACCAGGACGCTTTGCGCAGATGTTGGACGCCAGTATGTCTATGACAAACACCGATAAGGGGAACCTGGATGCGTGAATTAGCCCCCTACCTCAAATTGTATAAAAAGCATTGGTTTGGCTTGTCGCTCGGTATGCTACTGGCGCTGCTTACTCTGTTTGCCTCCATCGGCCTATTAACACTGTCCGGTTGGTTTTTGTCTGCCGCCGCCGTGGCCGGATTGACTATTGCACGGGAAACCTTCAACTACATGTTACCCGGGGCGTTTGTGCGTGGATTTGCCATGGGACGCACCGCAGGACGCTGGGGTGAGCGCGTGGTCAGCCACAACGCCACATTTAAACTGCTCACCGATCTGCGTATTTTCTTCTTCAGCAAGCTCGCACCGCTCATTCCGGGCCGAGTGTCAAACTTGCGCGATGCCGATCTGCTCAACCGCCTAGTGTCTGATATTGATGCGATGGATCACGTTTACCTACGTTTAGTCAGCCCAATGATCGTTGGTACCCTCGGTATCCTTGGTCTCACTGCGCTGGTCGCTTGGTTTGATCAGCAGTTAGGGTTAACGCTAGGCGCCATTCTATTGGTGGTCTTGTTCACCTGGCCTGTTTTGTTCTATAAGTTAGGCAAACGCAATGGCCGTGATTTGACACAACATAAAGCGGATCTGCGCGTTACTACGCTCGACTGGCTGCAAGGCTACAGCGAACTGACGTTATTTGGCGCCAATCGGCGCTACCGAGACGCGATCCTCAACGCCCAATACAAACTGCTTACCAATCAGCGCCTCAACGCTCATGTTTCCGGGTTAGCGCAAGCGCTGTTACTGCTGGTCAATGGCTGGACGTTAGTCTTAATGCTGTGGTTGGCGGCGGACGGCGTGGGCGGCTTGTCGCCTGATCCTAAAATTGCGTTGGTGGTCTTTGCCACCATGGCCAGCGTTGAGCTCCTAATGCCGATTGCGGCGGCTTTCCAGCATTTAGGCCAAACGCTCACTTCCGCAAGACGTCTCAATGACATTATTTTGTCTACGCCGGATGTGGTCTTTCCTGACCAAGATGTGGCACATGAAAACGAATTTTCCATCGAGTATGAGCAGGTCTCCTTCTCTTATCCTGATAGCCATCAAACGGTGCTTAAAGACGTTACCCTTGCCATACCTTCTCAACATCGTGTCGCTATTGTCGGCCAAACCGGCAGTGGTAAATCGACCTTGATTCAGTTACTCAACCGCTACTGGGATGTCAATCAAGGTGAGATACGCCTCGCTGGGCGCCCAATAGCGGCGTGGAGTGAATCACAGCTGCGAGCTGCTATTAGTGTGGTGAGCCAACGGGTCGACATACTGAACGGCTCTCTGCGTGATAACTTATTGATGGCTAAGCCAGAGGCCGATGATGCCGAGCTCAGCGCGACACTGGATAAAGTTGGCCTTGCTGCACTGCTCGACATTCAAGGATTAGATATTTGGCTTGGGGACGGCGGAAGACAACTCTCCGGCGGCGAAAAGCGTCGCATCGGAATTGCCCGCGCGCTGCTGCATGATGCGCCGATTCTGCTGCTTGATGAACCAACGGAAGGGCTAGACAAACAAACTGAACAACAGATCATGACGTTGTTTGAGCAGCACTTTGTCGGCAAAACCGTCCTGTTTATCACCCACAGACTGGTTCATTTGGATAAGATGGACGCCATTTGTCTGGTCGAGCAAGGTCAAGTGGTCGAATATGGCAGCCACGCCTCATTGCTCGAACAACAAGGTCGTTATTATCAGTTGACTCAAACGCTCTAAACCATCAGTCACAACGGCAGCACAAGCTGCCGTTGTGTTTTAGATGTGCTGCGAAGTAGCTTATCGGTTGTCGAGGATAAAGCGGCGAAGTGCCTCTAATTTCATCGGGCGGGCAAAGTGATACCCTTGGAAGACATCACAACCGAGACGCCTCAACACCCCCGCTTCCTCTTCTGATTCAATCCCTTCAGCGACCGTTTCCATCCCCAATTTTTGCACCATGCCTAACACGCCAGCCAGCATAGAATAAGAGGACTCGCTCACCAACATATCTGAGACAAAACTCTTATCGATTTTGACTTCGTCAATGGGGAAGTGTTTAAGAACACTCAGCGAAGAGTAACCGGTACCAAAATCATCCAATGAGACACGAATCTGCTCGGCTTTTAGGGCATTGAGCAAGGCACAAATGCGCTCAAAATCGTCGGCTAAGACGCTCTCCGTGATCTCAACAATCAACCGGTGTTTGTTAAAGCGTCGCTCCTCAATCGCCTGTTCCAACATTGGAATAAATTGCATGCTTTGAAACTGCTTAACGGAAACATTGATCGCGACATCAAGCTCCACCTGCAAAGCCTCAAACAGCTCAGAGAGCTCGGCTAACGTGCGGCGCACGATAAACTCACCGAGCTCGTTCATATAGCCACAGTTTTCAGCCACAGGGATGAATTTATCCGGTGGCACAAAACCCAGTTCAGGGTGCTCCCAACGCACTAACGCCTCGACCCCTTTAAGCGTTTTACTTGAGGTAAATTGCGGCTGATACATCATATAAATCTCATCGCGCTCAATCGCTCGTTTGAGTTCGAGTTCGATTTTACTCTTATCCAGGTGCTCTGTGAGAAAGCGCGGCTGGTAAAACACAATCCCGTTGCGTGTCTGTTTAGCGTGTGACATCGCCAGTTCAGCGTTGCGCTTGACCGCTTCTGCATCGACATCGTCTTGACCGGATGAGGCGACGCTGATGCTGCAACTTAACACAATCTCGTAGTCACGATAGAGGAACGCCTGGGTAAAACAGCTTCGGCAAAGATCAATGGTGGCATCGAGCGCTTCTCTGTCTAACGTATGCGCCACTACAACAAATTCGTCACTACCAGAGCGAAACACCGCGTGCTTTTCACCGACACTGGCCACTAAACGATTGGCGATGTTTTTCAGCACCGCATCCCCTGCCGGGTTACCAAAGTTGTCATTGACCAATTTAAAACTGTCGACATTGATACACAGCAGGCTGTAGCGAGCGTGCTTATCCAACCCCGATAAATAACGCTCGAGACTGTACCGATTGGCAATACCGGTTAAATAGTCATGGTTCGCTTGGTGAGCAAGCTCTTGTTGCTTGCGCTGTTCACTGAGCGCGATATTACGAAATAGGAAAAACATCACACTCACTGCCACCATATAGAGAGCGATAAGATTAGGCAATTTCTCAACAAATCGCGCCATTATTACGCTCTTTTTCACTTCAGTAGTTATCCAAAGATCGTATTTGTTGATATAAGTGCTGGCAGCGTATGATTGCCTTGATGGAGCGGTCAATTCGTTAATATGAACGTTGTTGCTTTGTTTTATCTCTTCAAAAGTCATCCCCGTCATAACTTCTAAACGTTGTATGCTGCGATCCATCTCCTCTTGTGGTACTTGATATAGATACACTTGCGGATCGTAAATGCGCTCCATTGGCGCAATCTGGAAGTAACGATCATTTTCACGAAATAAGAAGGTATCAAAGCTGTGGCTTTCCATCTCAGTTTTATTGGTCAAGAAGTACTCAAAACCACCTTTAAGTGAGATAGAGATGGACAAGACAAACTTAGGCACACCTTTTTCGTCACGAATGGCTTTGCGAAAAGGGATAATAAGCTCGCTAATGTCTTTATGAAAATAGGTACGCCCGATCACCGCTTCGTCACTTGCAAGGGTTTTCTCGAAGGTCAATTTGGTTTCAGGATTATCGCGCAGATAGTTGGTGTGCCCATCCACCATCCGCGGCGAACTCGTCAGCGGATAGCCCTCTACATCAAACAGCGCCAGCGCTAAAATGGTTTTTTCAATCCTGGTGGTATCATAGAGCACAGCATTGATATGGTCGAGATCGTGCTCAAAATCCAATCGTGATAATTCACTGCCGACAATATCTATGATGGTTTGGTACTGGGTGAGGGATGACTTGAATGCGTGCGCGGTCAAACGAGTGAGATTAACTTGCGATTGAGTAATATCTTCATAGGAGTCTTGGTACGACATATAGGCAGCGATCGCGCTTATCACTGACCATAGAGCCAGAATAAAATAAAACGCTAACCAAATATTTTTTTTAATCAATGCCATACGTCTAAGATCCCTGACAAGCCGCGGCTCTATTTCCGTTCTGTTTAAGGATAGTGTAAAGCGTCATAGCTCACCGACCTAAAATAGATCGAACACACTATACGATTCTTTGTCTCTCTTCACCCATCACAATTGAGATAAGTATCAGTTTTCACTCTAAAGTTAAGGTTAGTCATAAATTGATGAAAAAAAAGCAGCCTAACTCGGCTGCTTTCACAAATTGAACAATGGCATCAATCAATAGATGTATCAGTGATACCTACACATTAACACCTGTGGTATCAACGCTGACGGGTATTTTTACGAGGTGACTGCTCGGTTGCGCCTTTGCGTGGCTTACGGCGTGCAGGGTTGTTGCTACGACCACCGCCACTGTTGACGCGCTCTTCATGACGTTTCACGGCACGACGAATCTTCTGGCTGCGTGAGCGCTCACGTTTACGTGAGGTGTTGGCTTTGTTCTCATCCAACATGGTTTCTTTTTCAGGACGAAGCTCCACCAATTCACGCAGGTAGTTCACTTCTTTGAGATCCAGTTCCATCCAACCGCCACGAGGCAGTTTTTTGTCGAGGAAGATATCACCATAGCGCACACGTTTCAGGCGGCTAACGGTACAGTCCTGAGACTCCCACAAACGACGAACTTCGCGGTTTCGACCTTCGTTGATCACCACATAGAAGGTGTGGTTCATACCTTCACCACCCGCGTAAACCACATCCTCAAAACGGGCTAAACCGTCTTCGAGTTGAACACCACGAACCAAGTTTTTCACTTTGTCTTCGTTCACTTCACCGAAGACTCGTACAAGGTACTCACGTTCCACTTGACGGCTTGGGTGCATCAGACGGTTGGCGAGCTCACCATCGGTGGTAAACAACAGCAGACCCGAGGTGTTGGCATCCAGACGCCCTACTGAGATCCAACGAGAACCACGGATCTTAGGCAAACGGTCAAATACAGTGCGACGACCTTCAGGGTCATGACGAGTACACAATTCGCCTTCCGGCTTGTAGTACGCTAGTACGCGACAAATCACTTCTTCTTGCGCTTTAGCGTTGACAGTGTGGCCGTCGATACGAACGATGGCGTTCTCATCTTCTAGTCGCTCACCAAGTTTAGCGACAACGCCATTGACGCTCACGCGGCCAGCTTTGATTAAAGCTTCTAACTCGCGTCGCGATCCGTGACCAGCTCGTGCTAAAACTTTCTGTAATTTTTCGTTCATTGATTTACCTATGTGTCGTCTTCACAGACGTCGAAATAAAAAAGTGCGACCCAAAAATCGCGGCCGCATATTATCTCAAAATCCTTGCCAAAGATCACGTTTTTTTGATCACTCAAACGGCTGCGGATCTCCTGTGCCAATGCGCGCGATGACTGGGTCACCATCACTAAAATCGACCACTGTGGTGGGCTGTTCGCCTAGGTATCCACCGTTGAGGATCACATCCACTGCATGCTCTAACTTATCACGAATGTCTTCCGGGTCTGACTCAGTGTGCTGGTTGCCCGGCAAGATAAGCGAGGTCGACATCAAAGGCTCGCCTAACGCTTCGAGTAAATCCAGAGCAATGCGGTTATCAGGGACACGGATACCGATGGTTTTTCGCTTTGCGTTCATCAAACGGCGTGGGACTTCTTTCGTGCCTTTGAAGATAAAGGTGTACGGACCTGGCGTATTGTTTTTCAACAAGCGAAAGGCGGTGTTATCCACTCGAGCATAGAGTGACAACTCAGAGAGATCTCGACACAGTAGTGTAAAGTTGTGCTTCTCGTCCAAACGACGAATTTGACATATACGCTCAAGTGCCTGTTTGTTTTCAAGTTGGCAGCCAAGCGCATAACCAGAATCGGTAGGGTAAACCACAACCCCGCCGTTACGAATGATGGCGACCGCTTGGGTAATCAAGCGTGCTTGCGGGTTTTCTGGGTGAACATAAAAAAACTGGCTCATAATAATCCTCAATATCGAGCCTCGCGACTCTATAACACATCATGTTTAGTCTTGGCCAGTAAGGTCATCAGTGAGCGATAAGCCCCACTCTTTCCATACTGGTTCGACGCCAGAAGGCAGCCATAGATTGCGCCCCAGTTCCATCCAAGGAGAAGGATAATGGAAGTCGCTGCCTTGGGAAGCTAATAGTTTGTATTGTATAGCATAATCGGCCAAATTGCGTCTTTCTTGTTGGCTTTGTTGTGGCTGAGCCACTTCCATCGCATCACCGTTGGCTTCCACAAATGCCGCCAACAAACGTTTTAGCCATTTGGCGGTTAAGTCATAGCGACCGGGGTGAGCGAGTACCGCTTGACCACCCGCGGCGTGAATGGCCTCTACCGCCTCAGACATTGAGCACCAACTGGGCGGCACGTAGCCGGGATTACCGCGTGTTAGATATTTTTTAAACACCTGTTGCATCGTCTTCGCAAAACCATTATCCACTAACCACTTGGCAAAATGCGCGCGAGTGATGGGCGCGTCGCCCGCGATGGCACTCACGTCTTCAAATATGCCTTCGCGGGTCGCTTTTTCTAAACGCTGCGCAATGAGCTGCGCTCGACCGACACGGTGCTGCTGTTGCTGCTCAATCAACTGGGTTAGTGACGAGGCATCAGGATCAATATTCAACCCGACAATATGAATGTCTTTGTTCTGCCATACGGTAGAGATCTCGATTCCATTGATTAAGGTAATGGGTAGCGCTTGCTCTTTGATGTAGGCGCGGGCAGGTGCGAGCGCTTCAACCGTATCGTGGTCAGTGACCGCCAATACGTTAATGTTAAAGCCTAGCGCTCGGTCGATCAGTTCAGTGACGCTGAGTCGACCGTCTGAGGCAGTGGTATGGCTGTGTAAATCAATTCTCATATTTTCATTTTTTTGGTTGACTTTTTATCTTTGCACTAGTTAACTAGTACATAAATTCAGAGTCGTTGAGTTAGCTCACTAACCGGCAAAACGTTAAGGCGCACTATTTTTTAGTCAAGGCACACTATGTTACAAGAAATTAACCTAAATCAGAATGTGAAAGTGATCGCTACCGATGCGATTCGCGTTCTGGTGGATACGATTTTTTGTTTGCCAACCACGTTTGCAACACACCTTATGGTGTGGTGGCGCACTTGGCTACAGGCTAAGTGGGCAGTTGCACGTAAGTAATCGATTCTTCATCGTGTCATAGCCCGCTCCAACGCGGGCTTTTTGTTGTTTACAATTCTGGTTTAAGTGTTTAAAGAGTAGGCATTTTTCGCCAAATCTCGATTGGGTAAACCGATGCTTTATGCCACTATGGCACCAGGATATAAGAATGAATAAGGAGGTCTTGTGAACAAGGCCATTGAAATTAAAAAGCTAGGTCAACTTGATATCATTCAAGACAGTGCGCCGTATGCCAAAGACCCGACGCAGCTTTTCCACACCTTGTGTGAGAACAAAACAGATAGCCTGCTGCTTGAATCGGCAGAAATCGACTCGAAGCAAAACCTGAAAAGCTTGCTGATTGTTGACTCGGCAGTGCGCATCGTCTGTATGGGCCACAGTGTTACCTTCACTGCTCTCACAGCCAACGGCGAGCACCTACTTAACCATCTTCGCCACAATATTCGTGACACGATTCAACACCAAGCGACCCCAACCACGCTGACGCTGCATTTTGAGGCGCCGTGCGACACACTCGATGAGGACTCTCGTCTGCGCGAAGCATCGTCGTTCGATGCGTTACGTTTGATCCAACATAGCTTCGATCTCAAAGCGCACGATCAGCACGCGCTGTTTCTTGGCGGTTTATTTGCCTATGACTTGGTCGCCAATTTTGAGCCACTCGGTGATGCAACCCAAGCCAACCAATGTCCTGACTACGTCTTCTATGTGGCTGAAACTCTGTTGGTTGTCGACCACCAACGCGAAAGCTGCGAACTTCAAGCGACCCTATTTGCCAATGAGAGTGAAGCGCCGACACTGCGCGCTCGTCTTGAGGCGATCAAAAGCCAGTGCCAAGCACTAAAACCTTTGCCTGAGGCAAAAAAATTGGCTCAAGTCGATGCTGTACCAAGCGTCAGCGATGATGATTTCTGTCAGACGGTACGCGATCTTAAAGAGTACGTCGTTAAGGGTGATGTGTTTCAAGTGGTGCCGTCGCGACGATTTACCTTACCCTGCCCTTCTCCACTGGCGGCGTACAAAGCACTCAAAGAGAGCAACCCAAGCCCTTACATGTTCTACATGCAAGATGAACTCTTCACTTTGTTTGGCGCCTCACCTGAAAGTGCATTGAAATACGAAACCCACACCAACCAGGTCGAGATTTACCCTATTGCCGGCACCCGCCGTCGCGGTAAGCGTGCAAACGGCGAGATTGATTTTGACCTCGATAGCCGAATTGAACTGGAGCTGCGCACAGACAAAAAGGAGAACGCCGAGCACATGATGTTGGTGGATCTGGCGCGCAACGATGTCGCTCGCATCAGTGCAGCGGGGACACGCCACGTCGCCGATCTCCTCAAAGTGGACCGTTACAGCCACGTGATGCACCTCGTGTCACGCGTGGTGGGCCAACTGCGCAGCGACCTTGATGCGCTGCATGCCTACCAAGCGTGCATGAACATGGGCACCCTCACTGGCGCGCCTAAAATTCGCGCTATGCAATTGATTCGCGATGTCGAAGGCGCCAGGCGCGGCAGCTATGGCGGTGCCGTCGGCTACCTAACTGGCGAAGGGACGCTCGATACCTGTATCGTTATTCGCTCGGCCTACGTTGAGAATGGTATTGCACAAGTCCAAGCGGGGGCTGGTGTGGTGTTTGATTCTGACCCACAAGCCGAAGCCGACGAAACCCGTGGCAAAGCACAGGCGGTGATTGCCGCTATTCAAGCGGCTCATAAGGAGTAATCTCATGGCGAACATCGTATTTATTGATAACTTCGACTCCTTTACCTACAACTTGGTCGACCAATTTCGCTCACTAGGTCACTCCGTCAAAATTTATCGCAACCACATTGCGGCCGAGGTGATTGAGCAAGCCGTTCATCAACTCGACAACCCAGTGGTGTTGCTGTCACCGGGTCCGGGGGCGCCGTCCGAAGCTGGCTCAATGCCAGAACTGATTACACGCCTAAAAGGCCAAGTACCGATGATCGGCATCTGCCTTGGCCACCAAGCGATAGTTGAAGCCTATGGTGGCGTGGTGGAAGGTGCGGGAGACATCGTTCATGGCAAGGTCTCCATGATGTCACATCAAAAGCACGCGACCTACGCAAACTTACCGTCACCGCTCGCCATCGCTCGTTACCACTCTTTAGTGGCCACTAAGGTGCCTGAGACGTTAACGGTCACGGCAGAAGTGGATGGCTTAGTGATGTCAGTGGTTCAAGAAGAGGATAAAGTGTGTGGATTCCAGTTCCACCCAGAGTCGATTATGACGACTTATGGCGCCACACTGCTTGCCAACGCGATTGACTGGGCACTTGAGAAACAACACGGATAAGAATTGGAGAAGCACAATGGAAGCCATCATCAACAAACTGTATGACCAAATCTCACTGACGCAAGCTGAAAGCCAACAGCTGTTCGATGTCATTATCCGTGGCGAACTGGATCCGATCTTAATGGCCGCAGCGCTAACGGCACTGAAAATCAAAGGGGAAACACCCGATGAGATTGCTGGTGCGGCCAAAGCTCTGTTGGCGAACGCCAATCCGTTCCCACGTCCAGATTACGATTTTGCCGACATTGTCGGCACCGGTGGCGACGGTCACGACACCATCAATATATCGACCACCGCAGCATTCGTCGCCGCCGCGTGTGGGCTAAAAGTGGCCAAACACGGCAACCGCAGCGTATCGAGCAAATCTGGCTCATCAGATTTACTCGACTCGTTTGGAATAAATCTCGCGATGAGCGCAGAAGAGACCCGTAAAGCGGTGGATGAACTTGGCGTCGCCTTTCTGTTCGCGCCGCAATATCACGGCGGCGTTCGTCATGCGATGCCGGTGCGCCAAACGATGAAAACTCGCACCATCTTTAACATTTTAGGCCCACTGATTAACCCTGCCCGCCCTAACATCGAATTGATGGGGGTATACAGTGAAGAACTGGTTCGTCCTATCGCTGAAACCATGTTACAAATGGGAATGAAGCGCGCGGCCGTGGTGCACGGTAGTGGCTTGGATGAAGTAGCCATTCATGGCCCGACAACGGTGGCTGAGATCAAAGAGGGGCAAATCATCGAATACACCCTCACTCCTTCGGATTTTGGCTTAGGTGAACACCCGCTAGAGGCGATCAAAGGTGGCTCACCACAAGACAACCAAGCCATCATTACCGACATGCTCACCGGGAAAGGCACAGAGGCGCAACTCGGGGCGGTCGCGGCAAACGTTGCGTTGTTGATGCGCTTATTTGGCCACGACGATCTCAAAGCCAACACTCAACAAGCCATCGAGGCAATGAATTCCGGTAAAGCGTTTGAGCTTGTTCAACGTCTTGCCGCCCATGCTTAAGGAATAGAGACCATGACTGACGTCAACACACCTTCAACGGAGCAACTCTCCGAACACGTCTCACAGCAAGAAGCACAAATGGCGGAAGTGCTGGCTAAGATCGTACGTGATAAGTACCAGTGGGTCGCAGAGCGCAAAGTCGCCGAGCCTCTGAGCACATTTCAGTCAGCACTCGAGCCTTCTGACCGTAGCTTTTATGGCGCGTTAAGCAGTGAACAAACGGTGTTCATTACCGAATGCAAAAAGGCCTCACCATCGAAAGGGCTGATCCGCGATGATTTCAATCTGGACTACATCGCCTCTGTCTACGACAAGCATGCCAATGCTATCTCGGTACTGACCGATGAGAAATACTTCCAAGGCAGCTTCGATTTTCTGCCTCAAGTGCGCCGCCAAGTGAGACAACCCGTGTTGTGTAAAGACTTTATGGTCGACAGCTACCAAGTCTACTTAGCTCGCCATTACAGCGCGGATGCGGTTCTGCTGATGCTCTCGGTACTTAATGATGAGCAATACAAAACCTTGGAGTCGGCGGCTCATAGCCTCAATATGGGCGTTTTGACCGAGGTGAGCAACGAAGAAGAGTTGCACCGCGCCGTTCACTTGGGCGCCCGTGTCATTGGCATCAATAACCGTAACTTGCGCGACCTGAGCACCGATCTTAGTCGCACGAAAGCACTGGCGCCGACGCTGCGCGAACTTGCGCCAGACGCCATTATCATCTCGGAATCAGGCATTTATACCCACCAGCAAGTCCGAGATCTAGCCCACTACGCCGATGGCTTTTTGATTGGCAGCTCCTTAATGGCTGAAGAAGATCTTGAGCTAGCGGTGCGCAAAGTCACCCTAGGTGAAAACAAGGTGTGTGGTCTCACTCACCCTGATGATGCCGCAAAAGCGTACCACGCTGGCGCCGTGTTTGGCGGGCTGATTTTTGTCGACGCGTCTCCACGTTATGTCGACCTTGAAACCGCGCGCTTAACCATGAGCGGCGCGCCTTTGCGCTATGTCGGCGTGTTTCAAAACCAGCCGCTTGATAGCGTCACTGAGCGCGTACAATCCCTCGGTTTAAGCGCGGTGCAGCTACACGGCGATGAAGATGAGAACTACGTGCGCGAGCTGAAAGCCGCACTACCTGAAGGGGTTGAGATTTGGAAAGCGTACGGCATTAAAGATTCGCTCCCGACGCTTATCGCACAGGGAGTGGATCGTCATCTGTTGGACACCAAAGTGGGCAGCCAGACAGGCGGCACCGGTCTGGTGTTCAACTGGTCACTGATTGACAACCCCGAGCGCATCATGCTCGCAGGTGGAATCACCCCATTTAATGCCCAAAAAGCGGCTTCACAGGGCTGCCTCGGATTGGATCTCAATTCAGGGGTAGAAAGCGAGCCGGGTAAAAAAGATCAAGAGAAGCTGCAACAAGCGTTTGCAGCCATTAGACATTACTGATTGCGCGAGCAATCGCGACAACATAGATAGGAATTACATCATGGCAAAACTCGACGCCTACTTTGGTGAATATGGCGGTCAATATGTCCCTCAAATCCTAGTCCCTGCACTTGAACAACTTGAGCAAGCCTTTATTGACGCGCAGCAGGATGATGACTTTCGCAGCGAGTTTATGTCTCTGCTGCAAGAGTATGCAGGACGCCCAACCGCACTCACCTTAACGCGCAACCTCACCAAAGGCACCAAGACAAAGCTGTACCTGAAACGTGAAGATTTACTTCACGGCGGCGCGCATAAAACCAACCAAGTGTTAGGTCAAGCTCTGCTCGCTAAACGCATGGGTAAAGACGAGATCATCGCCGAAACAGGCGCGGGTCAACATGGGGTCGCCACCGCGTTGGCCTGCGCACTGCTTGGCCTTAAATGTCGCGTCTACATGGGGGCAAAAGATGTCGAACGTCAAAGCCCAAACGTGTTTCGCATGAAATTGATGGGCGCAGAGGTGATTCCCGTCCATTCTGGTTCATCGACATTGAAAGATGCGTGTAATGAAGCGCTGCGTGACTGGTCGGGCTCTTACGAGACCGCGCATTACCTCTTGGGTACGGCGGCAGGCCCGCACCCCTTCCCGACCATTGTACGTGAATTCCAGCGCATTATTGGCGAAGAGACCAAGAACCAGGTTCTTGCCCGCGAAGGGCGCTTGCCTGATGCCGTGATTGCCTGTGTAGGCGGCGGTTCAAACGCCATCGGCATGTTTGCAGATTTTATTGAAGAAGAGAGCGTTCGCCTCATCGGTGTGGAACCCGCAGGCAAAGGCATCGATACCGACCAACACGGCGCACCGCTCAAACACGGTAAAACCGGTATTTTCTTTGGTATGAAAGCGCCTCTGATGCAAGACGAGCACGGACAAGTCGAAGAGTCCTACTCAGTATCGGCTGGCTTGGATTTCCCATCGGTTGGTCCTCAGCACGCGCACCTCAATGCGATTGGCCGAGCGGAGTACGACAACGTCACTGACGACGAAGCCCTCGAAGCTTTCCAAGAACTCGCTCGCCATGAAGGTATCATTCCTGCGCTCGAGTCCTCGCATGCCCTCGCTCATGCGCTGCGAATGGCGCGAGAAAATCCAGAAAAAGAACAGTTGTTGGTCGTCAACCTATCCGGTCGTGGGGATAAAGACATTTTCACTGTGCACGCCCTATTAGAAGAAAAAGGAGTGATCTAATGAGCCGTTATCAAAACATGTTTGCGCGACTCGCTGAACGTAACCAAGGCGCATTTGTCCCCTTCGTCACAGTCTGTGATCCAAACCCAGACCAATCCCTGCGCATAATGCAGACCCTTGTCGAATCAGGTGCGGATGCGCTAGAGCTTGGCTTTCCGTTTTCAGATCCGCTGGCCGATGGCCCGACCATTCAAGGGGCCAACATTCGTGCCCTTGATGCCGGTGCGACACCCGATATCTGTTTTGAGCAAATCGGCAAAATTCGCGCGCAATACCCTGAGCTACCGATCGGTCTGTTGATGTATGCCAACCTCGTCTACGCACGCGGTATTGAGCATTTTTACCAACGCTGTGCCCAAGTAGGCATTGATTCGGTATTGATCGCCGACGTTCCCACCAATGAAAGTGCCGAGTTTGTCGCCGCCGCGGAGAAATTTGGTGTACACCCGATTTTCATCGCCCCGCCGACCGCCAGTGACGAAACGTTGAAGCAGGTGGCTAGACTGGGTGGTGGTTATACCTATTTGCTCTCACGTGCTGGGGTCACCGGTGCAGAAACCAAAGCGAATATGCCCGTTGATCATATGCTGGATAAACTGCGCCAGTTCGATGCGCCACCGGCGTTACTCGGTTTCGGTATTTCGCAGCCTAGTCAGGTCAAACAAGCGCTCGATGCCGGTGCAGCAGGCGCGATCTCAGGGTCGGCCGTGGTAAAAATCATCGAAACAAACCGCGAAGATTGTGAAAAAATGTTAACGGAACTCGCCACTTTCACTCGCGAGATGAAAGCGGCCACACAGCGCTAACCCCTTTCCGTTTTACTTTCTATGAAGTCGGTTTCTCACTTTTGTGAGAAACCGAACATTTCATTAACAAAACAAACAACCCCTCCAATCAATCATTCCAGCCCAAGTTATTCGCCAAGTCATTATATTTACCATTAAACCGAAACAAGCAAACGTTTGCTTTGTTGTAAAAACTTGTCGTTTATCAATAAATTTGTATTTTATTCCTCCGATCACTCCCTCCTACTATTGCCAATTGTAAAAATTACGTGTAAAAAACCTCACGATATTATTATCCAAAGATAAGTTTTCACTTAGAGGGTAATTCTAGGATTTTATAATTTATTAGCACAGAGGTTATGGAAGTGTTAAAAGAAAAGAGTTTGCTAAGCAACATCGGCGTGCAAGTCGTGATTGCAATGATCGTTGGTACTGCCGTTGGTGCCATGATGGGTGATGGTGCGACAGTATTTGCGCCTCTTGGTGCCATCTTTATCAACCTAATCAAGATGCTCGTGATCCCATTGGTCGCTGTGGCATTGATCTCAGGGGCTGCGGGTCTGGGCAACAGCTCAAATGCGGGTAAAGTGGGCATCACTACACTGGCCTACTTCGGCCTGACCTCTGCCGCTGCCGTTGCCCTCGCTTTGGTAATGGGTGAAGTCTTCAAACCGGGTCTAGGCGTTGATGTCTCTGGTGTTGAAGGCATGTTCTCAGCTGAGTATGCTTCAAAGGGTGAACTTCCAACTTTCTGGGCAACCGTCACTGGTATGATCCCAACCAACGTTTTCCAATCACTCAATGATGCGAACATCCTTCAGATCCTTGTGTTCTGTCTGTTCTTTGGTATTGCGATTTCGAAGCAAGCGAAAGAACGCCGCGAACCTATCATCAACGGCGTAAACTGCATTGTTGACGCGATGGTTTGGATGATCAACAAAGTGATGATCATCGCTCCTATCGGTGTATTTGGCCTGATGGCTGAAGCAGTCGGTACGTTTGGATTTGGCGCACTCATGGTGGTATTCAAACTATTCGTTGTCTACGTTGCCGCGATTCTTATCTTCGGTTTCATTGCCTACCCGCTGATGGTTCACATCTTCACGAAGACATCTGCGAAGAAGTTCCTAGTTGCAATGAAGAAGCCACAAGCGGTAGCACTGTCGACTGCCTCTTCAATGGCGACACTACCCGTCACCATGGACACCGTGGAGCACGAGCTGGGTGTGAAAAACTCAACGGCATCATTCGTACTGCCGCTAGGTGCGACCATCAACATGTCTGGTAACGCCATTTACTACGGCTTGGTAGCCATCTTCTTCGCACAACTGTTCAATATTGACCTATCGATGGGTGCATACATTGCGATCATCGTCACGTCGACTTTGGGTGCAGTGGGCCAAGCGGGCGTACCGGGTCCATCATTCCTTGTGGTTGCTGTCCTGCTTGCGGCGGGTATTCCAATCGAAGGTCTACCACTGCTGTTCGCTCTAGACCGTATTTTTGACATGATTCGTACTGCGCTTAACATCACAGGTGACGCAGCGTGTGCGGTTATCGTTGATGCATTGGTTGAAGAAGAGAAACAGCAAGAGCTGCAAAAGCAAGAAGCTTAATCGCAAGCCACTCGCTATTCATTGTCCAACGGCCTTATTACGAGGCCGTTTTGTTATGTTGGAGATTGCCGGGTGGAGAGTGATTTCACCAGATTTAATAGCGCTTTAAAGTCAGGGTCTCGGCAATCTTTCACCAGTTCATAGAGCGCCATTTCCACGCTCGTCAGCGCTATACCGCTTCGCGCTATTCTCTCTAACGCCAACTGCTTGTTGCTCATCGTTCGCGATGATGTTGCGTCCACCACAAGATGAGGCTCCCATCCCAAGCGTTTAAGCCCAAACACAGTTTGATAGACGCAAATATGCGCCTCTATACCACACACTAACCACTGGGTTCGAGCGCTTTGATTGAGAGCCTCCACCACCGCCGGCTCAGCACTGGCGTCAAATGTCCATTTTGCCAATGGTTGATGCGGGGTTAAGGCTGCTTGAAGCTCAGGCGTCGTCTTGCCCAATTTATCTGGGTTTTGCTCAACCCAGACAATAGGCAGCGCCAGCGTTTTCGCTGCTTCGACTAACGCGAGACAATGCGCTAACAGCGCATCACTCTCTTGTACAAGACGCGCCAACTCACCTTGCACATCGATGATCAGCAATCCCGTGGTCGCCTTGTTTAACATCAGCGGGGGTTGGTTAGTCATGCCTGTTCCTTATCGGTTCGAGTCACTCACATGGCACCACTGTGACCCATTTTGCTCATGATTGGAAACCTCTTTGATCACACTATTCACTACCCCCTCAACCTCTCACAAAAAATCCGCCACAAAAAACCGCTCCGAAGAGCGGTTTGTGAAACCTAGACTAGGTAACAAGAGTTACGCTAAATCAAAACGATCCGCGTTCATAACTTTGGTCCACGCCGCGACGAAATCCTTAACCAATTTCTCTTGGTTATCGTCTTGTGCGTACACCTCAGCGTAAGCGCGCAGGATAGAGTTAGAACCAAAGACTAAGTCAACGCGTGTAGCTGTCCACTTAGTTTCGCCTGTCTTACGGTCATTGATGTGGTACAGGTTACGACCTTTCGGTTCCCAACTGTAGGCCATATCCGTTAGATTAACGAAGAAGTCGTTGGTCAGTGCTCCGACACGGTCAGTAAACACACCATGCTCAGTACCAGCGTGATTAGTGCCAATAACGCGCAGACCGCCAAG
Source organism: Vibrio sp. R10-SG-ISO4 (assembly GCF_059834135.1). Lineage (NCBI taxonomy): Bacteria > Pseudomonadati > Pseudomonadota > Gammaproteobacteria > Vibrionales > Vibrionaceae > Vibrio > Vibrio sp. R10-SG-ISO4. The sequence goes on along the minus strand of NZ_JCBDHJ010000008.1, from coordinate 348,123 downwards.
CAGTACTGTCATTTCTGGCGCCGTTAGGCCCATCAGCTGAGCACGGTCGAGCAGCATTTCTTCTGGGTTCACCACATAATGTTTCTTCTGCCAGTTACGGAAACCATCCGCTAAAGGCTCCAGCACGTCGAAAGACTCTACATCTGTCATCGCATCGGTCGCATCACCTCGACCCGGTGCAAATGGAACAGGTACATTGAACCCAGCCGCTTTAATCGCTTTTTCAACACCGACATTACCGGCAAGTACGATGGTATCCGCAACACTAGCGCCAAACTGCGCAGCAAGCGGTTCTAGCACAGCCAGTACCTTGGCTAAACGCTCAGGCTCGTTGCCTTCCCAGTTATTTTGTGGAGCAAGACGGATACGCGCACCGTTTGCACCGCCACGGTTATCCGAACCACGGAAGGTACGAGCGCTATCCCAAGCCGTTGTCACCAATTCACTGACGCTCAGGTTGCTTGCTTCGATCGCCGCTTTCAAACCCGCAACATCGTAGTCGGATTTCCCTGCTGGGATTGGGTCTTGCCAAATTAAATCTTCCGCTGGAACATCAGGGCCAAAGTAACGTGCTTTCGGACCAAGATCGCGGTGGGTTAACTTGAACCATGCTCTAGCAAATACTTCATCGAAATAGGCAGGATCTTTGTGGAAACGTTCAGAAATCTTACGGTACTCAGGATCCACTTTCAGCGCCATGTCAGCGTCTGTCATCATTGGATTGTAACGTTTTGATGAGTCTTCCACATCAACCGGCTTATCTTCTTCTGCGATATCCACCGGCTCCCATTGCCACGCACCAGCTGGGCTCTTGGTGAGCTGCCACTCATACTTAAACAGCAAATCAAAGTAGCCGTCGTCCCATTGGGTTGGGTTAGTTGTCCAGGCACCTTCGATACCACTGGTCACTGTGTTGCGACCAATGCCACGCGACTTATGGTTCATCCAGCCCATGCCTTGCTCTTCAAGACCTGCGGCTTCTGGATCTGGACCAAGCTCGCCCGCGTCACCGTTACCGTGCGCCTTACCGACGGTGTGTCCACCTGCCGTCAGTGCCACTGTCTCTTCATCGTTCATCGCCATACGCGCAAACGTCACGCGCATATCTTGAGCGGTTTTGAGTGGATCTGGGTTACCGTCGACCCCTTCTGGGTTAACGTAAATAAGGCCCATCATTACCGCAGCCAATGGGTTTTCAAGATCACGCTCACCGGAGTAACGGCTATTCTCTGAGCCAGATGGCGCTAGCCACTCTTGCTCGCTACCCCAATAGATGTCTTTTTCTGGGTGCCAAATGTCTTCACGACCAAAGGCAAAACCAAAGGTCTTAAAGCCCATTGATTCATACGCCATATTACCGGCAAGAATCATTAAATCCGCCCAGCTGATTTTGTTGCCGTATTTGCGTTTGATTGGCCAAAGTAACCGACGTGCTTTGTCTAGGTTGGCGTTATCTGGCCAAGAGTTGAGTGGTGCAAAGCGCTGGTTACCGGTCGAACCGCCCCCGCGACCGTCCTCGGTACGGTAGCTACCTGCTGAGTGCCACGCCATACGAATCATCAAGCCACCATAGTGTCCCCAGTCTGCAGGCCACCACTCTTGGCTGTTGGTCATCAACGCTTTTAAATCTTGTTTAAGCGCTTCTACGTCGAGTTTTTTGAGCTCTTCTCGATAGTTGAAATCCGCGCCGAGAGGATTCGTTTTGCTGTCATGTTGATGCAAGATGTCTAGGTTCAACGCCTTTGGCCACCACGCGACATTGGATGAACTGGCATCGGTATGGCTACCGTGCATTACCGGGCATTGACCAGCCCCTTGAGTGCTTTGATCTTTCATTGCTTATCCCTTTCTTGCTCTTGTGTATTTGTTCCTAAACCACATCTATGTTGGCAGGGGCACTGAAAACCCTATTTGATCTAAATCAAAAACACAGCCTGACGTTGTGTAGGAATTGCTTGAATTGACACAGGAAGCATAGAAAAGATTTGTCTATTTCACGAGGTTATTTCGCCTATATATTCAATCGTCAAAACCTATGGCTTTAGGTTTAGCCGGCTTACGCGAGGATTACGTTAAGGCTGGATGGGAAGGTATAAAACCCAAAAGCGGCCAATTTGGCCGCTTAAGAAATTTGGTAAACAAAGATTACAGGAAGTTCAATGACGCCGTTAGCGAGAACACACCCATGTCTTCTTTATCCATTTTGTAGTTCTCATATTTGGCACCGACAGTGAGCGGGCCAAAGATTTGGTAATCCGCACCCACACCAAGCATGATGTCGTAGCCATCATCTTCTAGTGCTGCGTTGCTTGAAGATTGCTCCCAAGAGTGCACGCCAGCTTTACCATACACTTGAAGTGGACCAAGATTGATGCTTGGTTTTGCCGCAAAGTAAACGTTGTCTAGTTTGACCTTTGAAGTACCCGTCTCAAACTCACCAAGATTGTTATAGCCCGCCTCAAGGCCAATAAAAGGCAAAATACCCGTACCGACATGAACATTGTACGCCGTTGAACTATCTCCTAAGAAATCCGAGTTACCGACTGAAGCGCCGCCGTAAATCCATGAGTCTGCTGACGCGGTCGCTGATGCCCCAATCAAAGCGAGCGCTAGTAGTGTTTTTTTCATAATTAACCTTCTCTCGTTTAAAAAGGTAATGGAGAGTAGCAAGCGGCAATCCATTACCTGTCAATCGTCAAAATACCGTACCGTGATTAAATCTAAGCAATTATTATGCCTACCTATTCACTGTTTAATCGTACTCGGTAAGTAACCTTAGATATCATCTATCGCATTCTTCACCCGTTTGTCTGACACCGGGTACGGCGTACCCAGTTGCTGGGCAAAGTAACTGACACGCAGCTCCTCTATCATCCAGCGAATCTCTTTAACGGACTCAGGAATGGCCATCCCTTTAGGGATCTTATTGAGCAGCTCCTTGTAATCATTGGTCACCGACTCAATTTTCAGCATATGCAGCCTATCTTTATTCGGGTCGATGGGCAGTTTTTCCATCCGACGTTCAATCGCTTTCATGTAACGCAAGATGTCTGGTAATCGCTTCCAGCCGCATTCCGTCGCAAACCCTTTGAAGATCAACCCTTCGATTTGCGCTTTGATGTCTGATAAAGCGAACGCCATCGTAAAGTCGATTTTGCCTTTGAGCTTTTTGTTGATGTTAAACGCGGTCGTTAATATTGTTTCGACTTGCTTTGCGATATCCACGACCGTGTCGCCAAGCTCGCCGCGTACATGCTCTTTCAGCTGCTCAAACTTCTCAGGCTGCCACACCAAACCGCCCTGCTCTTCAATGAGCTTATCGACGCCACACGCGATGCAGTCGTCAATCAAATCCATCACTTTGCCATACGGGTTAAAGTAGAGACCGAGTTTCGATTTGTTAGGCAGATTAGCGTGCAGATACTTAATCGGCGATGGCACATTGAGCAAAATCAAACGGCGCTGACCCGCTTGCATTGCTTGAATCTGCTCTTGCTCCGTTTCAAACAGCTTGATTTCTACGCTGTCTTTGCTATCAATGATGGCAGGGTAAGCTTTGACATCATACCCACCCCGCTTCTGCTGGTAGACTTTTGGCAGTTCACCAAAACTCCACGTGTGCAGACCTTGCTGTTCGATATCATCATCGGCCACTTTCGATAACGTCTCTTGCACCTGCTCTTTCAGGCTGTCTTTGAGCGCATGCAAATCGCTGTTCTCTTTCAGCTTACGGTTGCGATGATCAACCGCGCGGAACGTCACTTTCAAATGATCAGGGAGCTGAGCAAGATTCCAATCTTCACGTAACACTTCCACACCCGTCATGCGGCGCAGCTCTTTTTCCAATGCATCGAGCAGTGGCAGCGCCATCGGCGTCACACGGGCAAGAAAGGCATCCGCGTAGTTGGGCGCGGGGACAAAGTTTTTCCGCACCGTTTTGGGCAAGGATTTAATCAGGCTGACAACCAACTCATGGCGCAGGCCAGGAATTTGCCAGTCAAACCCCACGGGTTCCACTTGGTTCAAAATCGGCAGTGGAATGTGCACAGTGACACCGTCACTATTCTCACCGGGCTCGAACTGATAGCTCAATTTGAGTTTGAGACCATTTTGATACCAGAAATTCGGATAATCGAGCTCAGTCACATGGCTCGCATCACCTTTGAACAGCATCTCTTTCTCGAAATTGAGCAGCTCAGGATTCTCTTTTGCCGCCGCTTTCCACCAAGTATCGAAATAGCGCCCAGAAACGACGTCCGTCCCCACACGCTGATCGTAAAAATCAAACAGCTCATCATCATCGACCAAAATATCTCGTCGACGTGACTTGTGCTCGAGCTCTTCCACTTCTTGGAGTAGCTTACGGTTTTGCTTGAAGAAAGCGTGTTTGGTTTCCCACTCTCCCTCAACCAATGCGCTGCGAATGAAGATTTCGCGGCTGACCGCAGCATCAATCGTTCCGTAGTTGACTAAGCGCTTGGGTACAATAGGGATGCCATACAGCATCACTTTTTCATACGCCATGACCGCTGCGCGTTTCTTCGACCAATGAGGCTCACTGTGGCTTCGTTTGATTAGGTGCTTCGCTAGAGGTTCCACCCACTCAGGCTGAATCTTGGCAATAATGCGGCCCCAAAGTTTGGATGTTTCCACCAGCTCGGCAGAGACAATCCACTTAGGTTGCTTTTTGAATAGGCCAGAGGCAGGAAAGATATGAAAACGCGCATTGCGCGCCCCTTGGTACTCATTCTTCTCCTGATCTTTCATACCGATATGAGACAATAGCCCCACTAGCAGTGCACTGTGCACCCCTTGGTAACTCGCAGGCTCATCATTGAGTTTGGCATCCATCTCTCGCATTGACTGATGCAGTTGGAAATAGACATCTTGCCACTCACGAATTCGCAAGTAGTTGAGATAGTCCTCTTTACACTGCTTTCGGAACTGGTTGCCCGTCAATTTTTTCTGCTGCTTTTGGATGTAATCCCACAGGTTAACGAAGGTCAGAAAGTCCGATTCTTCATGGAAAAAGCGGCGATGTTTATCATCAGACGATTGCTGTTTGTCGCTTGGGCGCTCCCTCGGATCTTGAATGGAGAGCGCAGAGGCAATCACCATCACCTCTTTGAGTGCGCCATACTTCGGCGCTTCCAACACCATACGCGCCAAACGTGGGTCAATCGGCAAACGGGCCAATTGACGCCCAGTTGGAGTAAGACGTTTTTTCGGATCTTTGCCTTTTTCGTTGATCGCCCCAAGTTCTTCGAGCAAACGCACACCGTCTTGGATGTTTCGCTTATCAGGCGCTTCAACAAATGGGAAAGCTTCGATATCACCAAGACCCAGAGCCGTCATCTGCAAAATGACTGACGCTAAGTTGGTGCGCAAGATCTCAGGATCGGTAAACTCTGGGCGAGAGTTAAAATCCTCTTCTGAGTAGAGGCGAATACAGATCCCCTCTTCCACACGTCCACAGCGACCTTTACGCTGATTGGCGCTGGCTTGTGAAATGGGCTCAATCGGTAAGCGCTGAACTTTGGTGCGGTAACTATAACGACTGATGCGCGCCGTACCAGGATCAATCACGTATTTGATTCCCGGTACCGTTAGCGAGGTTTCCGCGACGTTGGTCGCGAGCACAATTCGACGCCCTGCGTGAGGTTGGAAAATTTTGTTCTGCTCACCTGCAGACAATCGCGCGTACAAAGGCACAATTTCGGTACTTTTCAGGTTGCGCTTAGCGAGTGCGTCCGCGGTGTCGCGAATTTCACGCTCACCGTTCATGAAGATCAAAATGTCGCCGAGCCCTTCATCGCACAGCTCATCCACCGCATCAAAAATACCTTCAAGCTGATCACGATCGCTTTCGTCTTCACCGCTCAGTGGGCGATAGCGCGTCTCCACTGGGTAGGTTCTACCAGAAACTTCAATGATCGGAGCCTGGTTGAAGTGCTTTGAAAAACGCTCTGGATCGATGGTCGCCGAGGTAATGATGATTTTCAGATCAGGGCGCTTTGGCAACAGCTCTTTCAGATAGCCGAGGATGAAATCAATGTTCAGACTGCGCTCGTGCGCTTCATCGATAATGATGGTGTCGTATTGATTGAGAAAACGATCGTGTTGAATTTCAGCCAGCAAAATACCGTCTGTCATCAACTTGATCTGGGTGTTGTCAGAAATCTGATCGTTAAAACGCACTTTGTAGCCGACAAACTCGCCGAGCGGCGTTTCCATCTCTTCAGCAATACGGTTCGCTACTGAGCGCGCTGCAAGACGACGGGGCTGGGTATGGCCAATCAAGCCATACTGACCACGGCCAAGCTCGGCACAAATTTTAGGCAACTGAGTCGTTTTACCTGAGCCGGTTTCACCGGCCACAATCACGACCTGATGCTCAGCAATCGCCTTCGCGATGTCGTCTTTCTTTTGACTGACCGGCAGCTGCGCTGGGTAGTCGATAGTCGGCGTGTGTTGCCCTCGCAGCTCGGCCTGCATGATAGACTTGGCCATATCGAGTGCGATGTCATCAAACGCGGCATGACGCGCCGCGTCCTTTTTGATTTTACTTGCCCCGCTGATGCGTTTACTGAAACGAAAGCGATCGCGAAGCATACACTGCTCCAGCGCCTTACGTAATTGAGCGGGTGAATTCACTTGCGCGGCTGGCGCGCTCTTTTTATCTGGCTGTGACGAGGTCAAAGCATGTCCTATTTTGTTACTGTCGATAAAACTGCGCGGATTGTATCACAACTGTGTGGCGACGCGCCCGTCGCAAACATACTGGGCGCGTGACAGGGAAAAGGAGGCGCTAATACGCCGACTCATTAGAACTCGTATTGCAGATATACGGTATTGTAATTGCTGCCACCTTTAATACGACCATACTGAGAGGCTTTTTCGAAAATGGCGCTGCGATGATGCAGAGAGTAGCCAAACCAGAGACGTTTCAGGTCGGTATTGCCGAGCAATGACCCCACATTGACATCAAATGAGAAATCAAGATAGTTGAGAAGCTTGCTGGGTTCTCTATCTTTACGTTCCATTTCTGTCCCCTCAATATGGGTGATGCTGTCAATGTACGACATCCCCTCCGCGACGCCAAAGCGCCATTGCGTTGGCCAGTTGAACGTGTAGTAGGCTTTGATCGCCGCGACGTATTCGGTTGACGCCGATTGTACGTCCGATGACCAGTGGTGAACGATCCCTGGCGTCAAATAAATATCCAGCGGCAAGCCAAACAACTCATCCGTTAAGGGATGGCCATAGAACAGCGACGTCAACTGGTTGTTATCAGGATCTTTTTCCGCATCAAAACGGAAGATTTCACCGATATTCGATGGTGTCGCCCAACCGTGTGCGACGCGAAGATAACGATGGTTATTCAGCTCAGACTTTGGCGCGCGTGCTTGATCATTAAAAAAGCCAAAGCCGAGAAACAGCTCGCCTTGATAGCGGTCTTGGACCATGTTGGCCTGATAGGCATTGTCATCAAGGCGCGTCACACTGGTCTCACCCAAAAGATAGAGATTCGAGATCACATGATAACGGGCACTCATTCCCACATTCACATCAACGCCTGCCCCGACTGTCTCGCCGCTAAACTCGGACATCGCGAAGTAGTAGCTGTTGAAGTCCGCGTCTTTGTAGCGCACTTTGGCATACGGTGACCATTGCCAATCACCCGACTGATATTCCCCTTTAAACGTCAGGTTGGCGTGAAAGCGAAAATCCGAATCCGCCATTAACTCGGTATTCATTCGCCATTCATCATTGATCTTATATTGTGCTTGTAATCCGGCGTCTAGCGTGTCGGTGATAAGCTGGTTTTGCTTTGAGGCAGGGACGTCGACAAATCGCAAGCGCATCAACGCATTAAGTTGCCATTGTTCGCTGTCGTCACGCCAAAGATGCGCCCCGCCTTCAGTGCCATCGATGTAAAAGGTGTCGCCGCTAAAAAACAGCATAGGAATGAAGGTGTTGACCGATTGATCGCCAGTCGTCGTATCAAATGGGATGGACGCAGTACGCACCATGGCTGCAATGCCCCACTGCTGCTCACTTTGCGTAACCGGTTGAGAGACGTCTGCGTGAGCAGTACTGACGCCGGCTAAAGTGAGCGCTGCGGTGCAGGAAAACGAGCGCCAATGAAGAGATGAGATTGTTGCCATTTTGTATCCAATATTGATTGAACCACACAATTTGTCGCCAATCAGTGTGCTTAGTACTTATGTTTGAGCGCGGTTAGCCGCTAGAATAGCTATATGATCTCTTAAATCGAACCATTGTGAAAGCATCTGAACTAAAGAAACTTCTAAGCGCGTTACCTCAAGGTGACGACCCAGACATCGTCACCGGCGATGAGTGGTTACCCGAGCAACTCCTCGACACTCACGTTGACGGTGATCTGCTGTTTATGCATTTTGATACTGCACCTGATGAATCCTCCGGAGAGGAAGAAGGGCGAGGCTTTGTCGAGCACGAAATTGATCTCATTCGACAACGCTTAGGCTCGCTACTCAATGAGCCTAGTGATAGCGAAAGCAAAATCGATGCACTGCTGGCTTTGGTCTTGATGGCGCATGAGCAATCCAGTTCAGAAGTGATAGAGCGACTCGAAGGCCCCGACCTGGCACTTGAGCCATCAAACCCCAAAGAGAGTGATGAGTAAAGAAACGACACTACCTTACCTCATTGCAGGCCCTATCCTGCGCAAAGCGACGCCTGAACATCTAGTGTTTTGGTTGGTCACCTCTGCCCCTTTGCACGGCTCTTTTGAGCTCTACCAGCAAGGGCAACCGCTATTGAAGGATTCACTCAGTCAGTGTTCATCGATTCAGATAGGCGAACACGCGTACGTGACCTTGGCACATTTTCGCGGCCATTTCCCAGCCAACGAAACACTGAGTTACGACTTTGTCACCCCTCACGGTGGCCTGGCTGAACTGGCGCCTTATTTGCTCTATCCCGGTGAGACCCGCTTACACTTTCACCTGTCGACCCAAGCAAACTACGTTGTGCATGGGTCGTGCCGCAACCCACATCACCCCAGCGGTGATGCACTGGTGGCAATGGAAGCGAAAGTCTCTGCCCAATCACCTGAAGAGCGGCCAGATTTGCTGATGATGGCCGGTGACCAAATCTACGCCGATCATGTTGCAGGGCCGACATTGGATGCCATTGATCAAGTTATCGATCTGCTCGGTCTGAGAGGAGAGATGTTTGAAGGGGCCTGTGTTGACAATGACAAAGCGCTGCGCCGACACACTCATCACCTCTATGGCCGAGAGCACATTTTGCCCGCCTACCACCCAGACGAGCGCTGGTGGCACGCCTTTTTTAAGCCCTCTGAGCAGCCTGTTTTCAGCGCCACGGGGGCAGAGAACCACCTGATTGCCTGCGCGGAATTTATCGCGATGTATCTATTGGTGTGGTCGCCCGTCTTATGGCGACATGTGGATCGAGAACGCCTCAACAAGCCTAACACTGAGACGGAACTACCGACCATTCCCGAGCAACGGCAAACCACATTTGAGCACGAAGCCAACGTCATGGAGGCGTTTGTGGTGGGCTTGCCCAAGGTAGCACGGTTGTTGGCTCATATTCCCACTTACATGATTTTCGACGACCACGATGTCACCGATGATTGGAATTTAACCGTCGGCTGGGAATATCAGGTCTATCAGCACCCCTTTTCCAAACGGATTATTGGCAACGCGCTGATCGGCTACTGGTTGTGTCAGGGGTGGGGCAATGAACCCGACCATTTTGACGCCGAGTTTATCAGTCTAGCGCAGCGCTATTTTGAAGACCCCGTCCCCCAGCATCACGATGCTTTTATCGCGCATTTGCTCAGCTTTGAGCAGTGGCATTACACCATTGACACCTCGCCTAAGGTGGTGGTGCTCGATACCCGTACCCGCCGCTGGCGCTCGGAATCTAGGATGAACAAACCGTCAGGTTTGATGGATTGGGAAGCGTTGATGGAACTGCAACAAGCCTTGCTCCATCAAGAAAAAGTGATCATCGTTTCTCCTGCACCTATGTTTGGCGTTAAATTTATCGAAACGCTACAACGCATTGTTACCCTATTAGGTAAACCTTTGATGGTGGATGCGGAAAACTGGATGGCGCACCCGGGCAGTGCCAACACCTTACTGAGTATTTTCACTCATACCCAGACGCCGACCAACTTTGTTATTCTCTCTGGCGATGTGCACTACTCTTTCGCTTATGATATAGAGTTGCGCTTTCGTAAAAATAGCCCACACCTTTATCAGTTCACCTGCAGTGGCTTTAAGAGCCAGTTCCCAGAGCCCTTGTTGGCGATCTGCGATCACGCGGACAGACTGCTCTATTCACCGCGCTCGCCACTCAACTGGTTTACCAAACGTAAGCGTTTGAAGGTTCGTAAACGTGATCCTGATAGCCAGGGACTGCGCAGACTGATTAATGCCAGCGCGATTGGCGAGCTCCACCTCGATGAAAAAGGTGCCCCCAAATCGATCGAAATTTTGACGTCTGAAGGCAAGCGCATCGCTTTTCCACCCATAAAGCCATCCCGTTAATGACCCGACTTCATCCACTAAGTGCTCTTAGGTGGCGTTAAGTAAGGATTGTGTAAAGAGGCTTGTGATCGCCGTCAATCATCACTATGTATATATCATATCGAATGTATTGAGGTCACAACGATGATGAATGCGCTATCTAAACTCTTTAAGCAATTGGTGGAAGGCAAAGACTTAGGAGAGCAATCAAGCCAAGATCCGCATCTGGCGATCGCCTGTTTGCTGTCCGAAGTAGCCGGTGCCGATCACCAAGTGAGCGAGGAAGAGGCCCAAGCCAAACAGCAATTGCTGTCGCGTCTAGTCGGGATTGATCACCAACAAGCAACCCACCTCCTATCCCGAGCAAAAGAGACGACGCAGCACTCTGCCTCGCTGTATGATTTTACTTCCCAACTTCGTTCACTCACCCAAGAGACGCGTTTTGAGTTGATTCAAGCCATGTGGCAAGTCGCACACGCCGACGGCAACATCGACCCACTTGAAGACGCCGTGATCAGAAAAACCGCTGAACTCTTGTATGTGGATCACAGCGAGTTTATCCGCGCCAAATTATCGGTCATCGAGGACAATGACGGCAAATAACCTAGCGGCTCGTTTTTAATCCACAAAGTCACGGCGCTGGATATCGTATTGCGTCATTTTGTTGTTAAGTGTGCGTCGTGGCAGTTCCAATTCGTCCATCACTGCTTGCACGTTACCTTTATGGCGTTTAAACGCTTGAACAATCACATGCCGTTCAAAGCTGTGCACGCGATCCGCGAGGTTGTTTGAGCTCAGGCTCGGCGTTAGCGGCTCCGTCCCCAGTACGCTGGCCAAATTTACGCCCTGGCCGATACCCAATACATACCGCTCGGCACTGTTTTTCAACTGTCGCACATTGCCGGGCCACTCTTGTTCACACAGTAGCAAACTCTCCTGGTCGCTGAGTGGCTGATAATCACGTTGGTATTGCATCGCGGCTTTGCGTGCAAAAAATTCGAACAAGAGCGGAATGTCTTCACGGCGATCGGCCAAATCTGGCAAATGCAGTTCCATGACATTGAATCGGTAATAGAGGTCCTCACGAAACTCGCCCCGCTCAGACGCCTGTTTGAGATCGACTTTACTCGCCGCGATCACCCACAAATCCAATGCGATCTCTTGGTTAGAACCGACTCTTTCCACTTTCCTCTCTTGCAACACACGCAGCAGCTTAATTTGAAAACTGATCGGCATACTCTCTATTTCATCAAGAAACAGCGTCCCTTTGTTCGAGTGCTCAATTTTCCCGATGCGCTTAGACTGAGCGCCGGTAAACGCGCCCTTCTCATGACCAAACAGCTCACTTTCAAACAAATTGTCCGGTATGGCGCCGCAGTTGACCGCCACAAAGGGATGATCACGCCGTGCGCTCACCTCATGTAAACATCGCGCCACCAGCTCTTTACCGGTCCCGGTCGAGCCATTGATCACTGTATCCACGGGAGTTTGGCCGAGCATTAAGATCTGCTGACGAAGGGCATTCATTACTGGCGACTCGCCAATCATTCTGCTTTCAAGCGTAGGGCGCTGACTGAGTAAGCGCTGCAAGTTCCGGTTTTCCAACACAAGCCGCCGCTTCTCGCCAGCGCGCTGAATTCTGTCAATCAACAAATCTGGCTCTACCGGTTTTTCAATGAAGTCATACACACCACCGCGCATCGCGTCGACCGCCATTTTGACATCCCCATGCGCCGTCACCAGCAGCACCGGAATATCACTGTCGATGGTTTGTACTGCCTTGGCAAACGCTAGGCCATCCATTTTTGGCATTCGGATGTCAGACACCACCACACAATGGCTTTGAGCATCAATGGTGGCCAAGGCGCTCTGCGCATCGGCGAAATCTCGCACGCTCAATCCGGCCAGCTGCAACCACTGTTTGGTCGCTCGGCGGATTGCACTTTCATCATCAACCAAGATGACTTCGGGCGGCAAAGAGTGACCAAACGTCGCCAACTCGTCTGACGGGGGAAAAGGGTGTGTCATGAGGAACTCCTTAATTCTGCTTCAGGCGATTCGGCGCACTGGAGTTTCAACTGAAACTCGCAGCCCCTATCGGCGGCAATCACCTCCAACCGCCCACCAAACTCTTCCACAATCGTGCGAGAGACGGAGAGCCCTAAGCCCACCCCCTTCCCTGCCGGTTTGGTGGTAAAAAATGGCTCAAACAGACTCGCCAAGTGTTCCGCCGCGATGCCGGCGCCATTGTCGGTCACCGAGAGCAACACCTCGCTGCCCTGCTGCCAAGTGCGAATCTGAATCTTACCGTGCTCTCGATGCCCGTTTGCATCGTCTTCTTTTGCGGTATTGGCGTCTTCAGCAATCGCATCGGCGGCATTGCGTAGCAGATTCACTAACACTTGCTCCAACTTGATCTCCTCCGCGCGCACAAGCAGCGCTGACTCTGGCGGCTGCCAATCGAGCACAATGCGATGTTTGTCTAACCTAGGTTGAACCACCACCAGCGCGTTGCGCACAGACTGTGCGATATCAACGGGCGATAGCGCGCTGACCGACTTGCTGGCAAAGTGCTTCAAGCGTGAGATGATTTTTGTCACGCGGCGAATAAGGTGGTCGATCTCGTCAAGATTCTCTTGCGCCATCTCATAGCCACCGCGCTCAACCAATAATTGGGTACTGGCCAAATAGGTCAACGTGGCTTGCAATGGCTGACTGATTTCGTGCACCAACTCCGCAGACAGTTGACCCAACGCGGCCAATTTTTCTGCCTGAATCAACTCTTCGTTGGTTTGCCGCAAGATATTTTCCGTACGGATACGCTCTTCGATCTCTCGTTTGAGTTGCGAGTTACTCTGCCTGAGGGCGTTGGTGCGCTGCGCCACCCGCCATTCGAGCTGCTGCTGATGGCGAAAACGGCTCATCAAATAGAGCGCCACCAGCGCGAACACCATCGCTAGCAAGGCGGCAACGATCATCGCGTTGTATTTGCTTTGGGTAAGGTCTTGCAGATCACTGAGGTAGACCAATCGCCAACCGAGCGCACGAATATCGCGTTGATGGAGAACGTAGCGTGTCGCGACGCCCTCCTCGCCGCGAAGATCCAACACCGTTTTTCCTTGTGGTGAGCTGGGCAAAGCCGTATAGCTCAGCGGTTCAATCGGGTGATTGGCGTACTTTTGTGCTTGGCGTAATGCCTCTCGGACTTGGTCAGAAATCGCGCCCAAGGTGCGGTATCGCCAATGCGGCTGACTGGCCAAAAAGATCACACCGTCAGCATCACTGACCCAAACCCCTTCGCCACCTGCACGCCAACTCGCTTCCAATTGCGACATGTCCACTTTGAGGACAGTGACACCAACAATCTGGTTTTCGACGCGAACAGGACGAGAGAGAAACAGACCCGGTTCACCTGTGGTCACGCCGATGGCAAAAAAGCGACCATTGCGGCCCGCCATCGCCTCGGTAAAGTAAGGGCGAAAGTGGTAATCATGGCCGACAAAGCTGCCCTCTTGGTTCCAGTTGCTACTGGCAAGGACTCGCCCTGATTTGTCCATTAGATACAGTGCATCCGCACCCGATTCACTTTGCCACTGAGCCAGTTTTTGGTTCACTTCGTCAATCAACGGCGTTTTCTCTGGCGTTGCCAGTAGCTGATGCACGTCATCATCTTGCGCGGCAATAAACGGAAGATAGTGAAAGCGTTGATACTCAGCCTCAACGGTCGAGGCGTAGAGATTCAGCCTCTCTTCACCGACGGTATCAAGCTGCGCAAAATGTCGTGTCTCGATACTCTCGATCCATAACCGAGCCATAACAATAGCCAGTACCGTTGCAATCACCACGATCCAGACCGTGACTTTTCTACTGCTCTCGAGGTGCAGCGCCCACCACGCCGGTTTACTGACCATGATTTCCCTTATCTGTTGTACGACGACGATTGTGCCTTTCACTGAGCTTGAGCAATTCAAAAACCGCGCCAGCCTGCGCCCTCTACCGCTTAGCGATAAGCCTGATGGACGCGCGACGGCGCGACTCTTAATAGGTACACAAATAGCACTCGCTGCCATCGGCCAAATTTGGCGCATCCAATGACTCACCTCCCACAAGGATGAGCCAATTTTGGCCGATTTTCTTGTTGCTGCGTCTAAATTGCGCCGTTCATCACGCCAAGTCGGCTCGCTCAGCCCTTTCATCACCGGGCGGGGCGCAAACAGTTAACATTATCACAACAAGTTGGCAAACCCCTTGCTATACCCAATGGGTCACAACAAAAAACGGAGCGCCATGTTAAGCAGGCTAAACCTGTCGCGCCCACTTCAACCCTACACGACTGGTGACCAGTCAAATCAATACAACAAGGATGAAAGAATGAAAACTCTCAACGCCACGTTAATCACCGCCCTCGCGTTAAGTGGGTTTGTCGCAACGGAAGTCAGAGCCGCTACCGAGTGGAACGTCTCTCTGTGGGGCAAACGCCGCGCTTTTACCGAAAACGTCGAAAAGCTGGCTGAGCTGGTCGAGGCGAAAACCAACGGCGAGTTCAAGCTCAATATTTCTTACGGTGGCTTATCAAAAGCAAGAGAAAATCTCGATGGCATCTCTTTTGGCGCGTTTGAAATGGCGCAGTTTTGTGCCTTCTACCACGCTGACAAAAACCCCACCATCACGGTGGCAGAATTACCCTTCTCTCAAGATGTATCGCTTGGCCGCGTGAGCGAAATCTACATGGAACTGTTCAAGCATCCGGCCGTGGTTAAGGACCTCGCTCGCTGGAATGCCACGCTCCTTATGCCTACACCAATGCCGCAATACAACATCGCCAGTAAAGGCGATCCGCTAACGTCACTGGAAGACTTTGACGGTCTGCGTGTCCGCGGCCCGGGCGGTATTATGGGTGTGTTGAGTAAACTGGGCGCGATCAAAACCGGTGTTCCGTTTGCCGAAGTTCGTCAGTCCATGGACTCCAATGTTATCGATGCGGCTTCATTTGCGCCGCACGCGCATCTCGCCACCAACTCCTACAAAGTGGCGACGTGGGGCACCACCAACCTCAACTTAGGTTCTGCTAACTGTCCGGTGGTGGTCAACACCGAAGCGCTAGAGATGCTCAAACCCAGTCACCGCGAAGCGCTGATTGGTTCTGTGGACGAAGCGCTCGATTTCTACGTTCAAAACTACGAACAGAACACCACTGCAAAATACGAAACCGCAGTTAAAGCGCAAGGTTTGACCATGGTGACGTTCAACGCCGAACAAACCGAGCAGTTGAACACGCTCTCTGAGTCCGTACGTCAAGAGTGGGTGGCGCAGTACAAAGATCAGTTTGACTCTCAAGCGGTCCTTGATTTCACCGCCGGGTTATTCGCACAAAAGTAACTGAACACTAAGCTCGTTGGGCTCAATCTGAGCCCAACGTTTCCTGCTTCACCTTGATTTTATTTTGATGACGTAAATCGCTATTCGATGAATGTCTGAGACAAAAGGAGGCCGAAATGTCGGCTGCTGCGTCCGTACGAGAAGATCACTCTCTGCTCAGTCGAGTGGATCGCTGGTTGTTCCGTTTTGAATCGCTACTGAACTTACTCGGTGGCATCACCATATTTTTATTGGTTTTTCTTGCCACTGTGAACATCTTGGGCCGTTGGCTGTTGAGTGCCCCTATCAGCGGTTATGTGGATTGGGTGGAACAAGCGATGGCGTTTATTGCCTTTCTTGGCATTGCCTACACTCAGCGAATGGGTGGCCACATTCGCATGGATATTGTTGTCGGCCAGTTTCGCGGTCGATGGCTGTGGTTTACTGAACTGCTGACGACCGCGCTGATGCTGTTGGTCACTGTCGTACTGATCTACGGCTCTTACCTGCATTTCTGGCGCGCTTACTCGATTGGCGACTCCTCACTCGACATCAATCTCCCCACGTGGCCAGCCAAATTAGTCGTCACTGCGGCGCTGTCGATTCTCGCCTTGCGTCTCTGTTTACAACTCTGGGGTTATGCACGTGCGCTAAGGCAAGGCGGCGACTCGCCAGTAGCCGTGCCTTTGATTGAGTCCGCTGCGGAAGTGGCGGCAAAAGAAGCTGAAAGTGTCAGCGGTCACGACAACTAGGAGCCTTATCTTGTCTGATTTATTTACTACGATGGGCAACATGGACAGTATCGAAATCGGTCTGTGGGTGTCCGGAGCCATGCTCCTGTTTGTTCTTCTCGGTGTGCGCGTCGCCTTTGCCGCTGCGATTGCGGGTTTTTTAGGTCTGGTTTGGATCTTTAGTGCCAAACTGGGTTTTGAGCGCGGCTTTATGGTTGCGATCAAAATGGCTGGCACCATCCCTCACTCTAAAGTGTCATCGCTGGCGCTCTCATTGATCCCAACCTTTATTCTGATCGGTTTTCTCGCGTATCACGCAGGTCTCACCAAATCATTGTTTGAGGCGGCGAAGCGTTGGGTGGGCTGGCTCCCAGGCGGCATGGGGGTGGCGACGGTTTTCTCTACCGCAGGTTTTGCCGCGGTGTCGGGAGCGTCTGTAGCCACCTCTGCAGTGTTTGCGCGTATCGCGGTCCCTGAAATGCTCAAACTCGGATACGACAAGCGCTTTGCTGCAGGCGTGGTCGCCGCAGGTGGCACACTCGCTTCCTTGATCCCCCCTTCGGCTATTTTGGTAATTTACGCCATCATTGTTGAGCAAGATGTCGGCGCGCTGCTGATGGCGGGCTTTATTCCCGGATTGGTCTCGGCACTCATCTATGGCGGCTTAGTCATCTTCCTTGCGATGACGCGCAAAAACTTCGGTCCACCAGTGCGCGGCTACACTTGGAAACAGCGCATGGAGTCACTGCCTGCGGCTGCACCGATCTTCTTTGTTGTCGCCATCATCATGATCTGTATCTATGGTGGTGTGGGTACGCCCACCGAAGCAGGCGCGCTTGGCGCGACCGCCATTCTGTTTGTCGCACTCTATCACGGCAGTCGCTGGCAAGAGCTGAAAAGCTCAATGATGGAGACCGCGAAACTGTCGGCGATGATCTTCGCCATCATTTGGGGCGTGTTGATTTACGTGCGTTTTCTTGGCTTTGCCGATTTGCCGAGCGCCTTCTCAGACTGGATTGTCAGCCTTGAACAAAGCCCGATGTTGACACTGCTGCTTATCCTCTGCGCCTACGCCGTCCTTGGCATGTTTATGGACGCCATCGGCATGCTTTTGCTGACGTTACCTGTGGTCTATCCTGCCATTATTGCCTTAAACGGCGGAATGGATGTCGCCGCGGCAGACTCCGCCTTCGGTGTGTCTGGCATTGGCTGCGCAATCTGGTTTGGCATTATCGTGGTGAAAATGGCAGAGCTGTGTCTCATTACTCCACCGATTGGCTTGAACTGCTTTGTGGTGGCTGGCGTGCGCCCCGAGTGCTCAGTACAAGATGTCTTTCGCGGATGTACGCCATTTTTTGTCGCCGATGTCATTACCATCGCGGTATTGATCGCCTTCCCGAGCATCGTTCTTTGGTTACCGGAGTTGATTGGCTACGCGTAATCAACGCAAACAGGGAGCCTCGGCTCCCTGTTTGTTTCTCTCTATCGAATTGAATCTCGACACACGCTCAATCTCGCTATCTAGAGCATGGTCAACGCCAATTTGGCAAGGTTGTAGGCATCGACATAGCCTGAGTGCTGGCGCCCTTCCCAGTCAATGCCTTGACTTTCTTGTGCCGCGCGATGCCCAATACGTTTGTCTTTCAGGCGATGCTGAATTCGATACAGGGTCGCAAGGTTAATGAACTCTCTAAACGGCATCTCAATGCCTTTCTCTGCGCACTCTTTCGCAAGGATCTGGTCGTCTCGCCCCCATGAGGCATAAATCTTATTGCTACCGCCAAAGTTTTTAATCATCGACTTGATCACCTCGGCTAAAGGGCGACCTTGCTTATCAATTTTGCGCGGTGTGATGCCTGTCAGTTCCGCGCAAAACAGTGAAACTTCATCACGCTCGGGTTTGACATAGTATTGCGCTCGCTTAACCACCTCGCCTTTGGCCAAATCGATTTCCGCCAGACCAATTTCAATGATCTCGCCCGAGGTGCCGACACCGTTCTCATTCCAGCAACACATTTCCAAATCGAAACAGACTACTCGGTTGTGGTTCATGACTCGCCTTTAGGTTCGCTATTGTGACAGTAACAAAGCGCCGAATTTTACCCTAACTGGGCGCAAAACTCGACCTCGCGCTGACTAGCATTGCATCGCTTAAACCGATTTGGCGCGATTTTATTTGCCGTTTCTGCGCCCGTTTTCACCATTCATTACGTTGGCATGGTTAAAAAGAGAGCAAATACATCGCCAAATCTGGTGCGAGTTTGCTTTGACACAAGCGGTTTCACTTGAATGTGTTATATTTGCCCCAATTTCATGTCAAATGATTGTGCCGCTGCCAAGGCAGCCAACACAGGCAGCCGTGTTTAGCTCGGCGCAAAATTTAGTTTCCAAGAGAATGATTATGACTTTCGATTTACAAATGATTCCTCAAACCTTCGACATGCTTCATGCCGGATTAACCGCCTCAAGCGTTCTACTGTTACTTGTTGCGGTTTCACGCAAGTCTAAGGTGATTGAGAAAGTGGTTGAAAAGCCCGTTGAGAAAATTGTCGAGATAGAAAAGCCGGTCGAGAAAATCGTCGAAGTTGAAAAAGTCGTTGAAGTCGAAAAGATCGTTGAGAAAGTGGTGGAAGTGGAGTCAAAACTGGCCACGGCGTCAACCGATTCCGCGATGCAGTTGCTTTCATTGTTACAACAAGAAGCGCGTTTAATTGACTTCCTCAAAGAAGACGTCAGTGCGTTTTCTGATGAAGAAGTTGGCGCTGCTGCGCGCGTCATTCATAGCGGCGGGCAAAAAGTACTCACAGAGTACGTGACGCTTGAGCCGATTCGTCAAGAAGAGGAAGAGAGCCGTATTACTGTGGAAGACGGCTTTGATCCGCAAAAGGTTCGTCTAACGGGCAACGTGACCGGCCAAGCGCCGTTCCATGGCACTTTGGTCCACAAAGGCTGGAAAGCCAGCGCGATGACGCTGCCTAAGTTGGCGGATCACTATGATGCGTCGATCATTGCACCAGCAGAGGTGGAGCTGTAATGGAACAGACAACAAACGCACCGACCTTCAGTGTCGGTATTGACTTAGGCACGACTCACTGTGTCATGTCGTTTGTTGATACGCGCATCGAAGACGCGCGTGTCGAGGTGATGGCCATTCCACAATTGACTGCCCCGGGCACGGTAGAATCCCATACTCAACTGGGTTCGTTTCTCTATCAGCCCCATGAGCATGAGATGAACCCTGCTGCGCGCGTTCTTCCTTGGTCTTCAGAACCTAAAGCCTTGGTTGGTGCTATTGCTCGTAACCTCGGTGCCAAAACCCCGATTCGCTTAGTGGCCAGTGCCAAATCTTGGCTTTGTCACGGCGGCGTAAACCGTCGCGACGCGTTTTTGCCCGCAGGTAGCCCGGAAGAGGTCGAGAAGGTCTCGCCTTTGCGTGCGACTGAGCTCTACCTTGAGCACCTCAAAGCGGCGTGGAACCATCGCCATCCTCAGTACCCGCTAGAAGAGCAAGACGTAACCTTAACGGTGCCCGCCTCGTTTGACCCTGCCGCGCGCGATTTAACGGCGGAAGCGGCGCGTCATGTGGGCCTCACACACCTCACACTGCTTGAGGAGCCTCAAGCGGCGCTCTACAACTGGATAGACAACAGCCAAGACGCTTGGCGTGATGAAGTCGAAGTCGGTGATGTGGTTCTGGTGGTCGATATTGGCGGCGGTACCACGGATTTGTCTCTGGTTGAAGTGACCGAAGAAGAGGGTAACCTCGCGCTAAACCGCATCGCGGTGGGCGAGCATATCCTCCTCGGCGGTGACAACATGGATCTGGCCCTCGCCTATCGATTAAAGATGAAACTTGCCCAAGAAGGCAAAGAGCTGCAACCTTGGCAAGTTCAAGCCATGACTCACGCCTGTCGTGATGCGAAAGAAGCGTTGCTCAACGATGCGGATCTGGCGAGCATGCCGATTGTCGTGCCGAGTCGAGGCTCAAAACTATTGGGCGCGACACTCAAAACAGAACTCACTCAGCAAGAAGTGCAGCAAACACTGGTGGATGGCTTCTTCCCGCAAGTAGGGATTGATGAGCACCCGGTTCAACGTGCGCGCGGCGCATTGACCCAAATGGGTCTGCCGTACGCCCAAGATGCGGGTATCACTCGTCACATTGCGGCTTTTCTCGTCAAACAAGCAGGCGCACAAAGTGGCCAACATGAGTCAGAGAGTGCCATGCCATTTGCTGGTATTCCGGGTATGGACCCTGCTCCACTCAGCTTTATCAAACCTACGGCGCTGCTGTTCAACGGTGGCGTATTGAAGTCGCCTCTTTTGGCAGAACGTCTTGAGAGCACACTCAATAATTGGCTCACTGAGGCCAATGCCCCTGCGGCCAAGCGATTGACTGGTGTCGACCTTGATCTGGCGGTTGCCAGCGGCGCAGCCTACTATGGCGCGGTGCGTCGTGGTCAAGGCGTGCGTATTCGCGGTGGTATCGCCTCAAGCTTTTATGTCGGTATCGAAAGTGCCATGCCAGCTATCCCAGGGATGGCACCGCCGATGGAAGCACTGTGTGTGGCACCTTTTGGTATGGAAGAAGGCTCAAGCGTGGATGTACCTAGCCAAGCCTTTGGTTTGATCATTGGCCAGCCGGTCAACTTCCAGTTCTTCGGTTCTACCGTGCGTCGAGACGATCTGGCCGGTACTCACCTTGACCATTGGGGGCCCGATGAGCTCGAAGAGCTACCGGAGATTCAGGTCACGCTGCCCGTCTCTGAAGGTCGTAGAGAAGGCGAAGTGGTGCCCGTCACCCTCTCTTCACGGGTCACTGAGCTCGGTACTTTGTACCTTGAAGCCATTGCCAATGATAACGGCCAAAAATGGCACGTTGAATTTGACGTACGCGAAGAATAATCCCATAACGGCATCCCTTGGATGCCGTTTTTACTCTGATTTCAACCTATCTGCACATTGAAAAGGTTTTCAACATGACCACGGCTCGTTATTTAGTGGGTATCGATCTTGGCACCACCAATACTGTGGTGGCGTATTGTGAGATCACCGCGGATCTCAACGCCTCCCCAGTGGCGCTGTTCGATATAGACCAGTTGATTGGTCCCGGTGAGGTGGTGCGTAAACCGTTGCTGCCCTCTTTTCGCTATCATCCTGCGAAGGGGCAGATTGGCGAGCGCGATTTGACGTTGCCATGGGAACATCAGCCAGTCTCTGGCGATATGGATCAGGTCATTATTGGCGAATGGGCGCGTGAGCTTGGCGCGAAAGTGGAAGGTCGCCAAGTGGCCAGCGCTAAAAGCTGGCTCTCTCATCAAGGCGTCGACCGCCGCTCTGACATATTACCTTGGGCGGGCGCCAGTGACGTCACCAAAGTGTCCCCCTTAATTGCCAGCGCCAGTTACCTCAATCATATACGTCAAGCTTGGAATCACCGCCATCCGAGTGACCCGCTTGAAGCGCAAGATGTGGTGATCACCGTACCGGCTTCCTTTGATGAAACTGCGCGGAAATTGACTCTCGAAGCCGCCGAACTCGCAGGGTTAGACAAGGTGGTACTCCTCGAAGAGCCGCAAGCGGTCTGCTATGACTGGTATGCACGTCATAAAGAAAACGCCGCCGACGCGCTATCGAACGTACCTTTGATTCTCGTCTGTGATGTCGGTGGTGGCACCACGGATTTGAGTTTAATCTCCGCACAAGTCAGTGACGACCATGCGCTGACATTAAACCGCATTGGTGTGGGCGAGCACTTGATGCTCGGCGGAGATAACCTCGATCTCGCCCTAGCCCATTTGGCGGAGCAGCGTCTAAACAGCGGTAAAAAACTCAATGCGGCGTCGCTGTCCAAATTAATTCAGCAGACGCGCAGCGCCAAAGAGCAGTTGCTGAGTCGCCAAGCGCCCAATGATGTCAAAATCACCATGCTAGGCAGTGGCTCTAAGCTGCTTGGCGGCACTAAAAGTGTGGCGCTTGGCAAAGATGAAGTACACCAAATTGCGCTGGAAGGTTTTTTTCCACTCAGTGACATCAACGAGGGCCCAGACAAACGCCGCAGCGCTGTCGTCGAGTTCGGCCTGCCCTATGTTTCCGATCCTGCAGTGAGTAAACATGTCGCCGCTTTCTTGCAGCAACATCAAAGTGTCGCTCTTGACGCACTCAAGCACACATCCAGCACAGCACCAGACAACACGCCGGTCGTCCCGGTTGGCTTGCTACTCAATGGCGGTGTTTTTAACAGTGAACTTATCAGCGAACGATTAGAGACTCTGCTTAGCCAATGGCGAGGCGAGCCTGTCCGACTGCTGGACAACCCACACCCCGATTGGGCAGTGGCGCTGGGCGCCGTGGCATTTGGTAAAGCGCGCCGCGGTGCACAACTTAAGATCGGCGGCGGAGTCGCACGTTCCTATTTCCTCCATTTACCAGACAAACAACGTTTGGGCCATGCACTGTGCTTATTGGCCAAGGGCTCAGAGGAAGGCCAGGAAATCCGACTCACAGGACGTCGCTTTTCCCTGACTCTTGGCGAGCCGGTACGCTTCAATCTTCTGACTTCAACCCATGATCGCATTCGCGACGATCAAGCGTTGCAAAATGGAGTGATGGTTGACGTTGACCCTGACAAGCTTTCGCCTTTGCCTCCTTATGTCGTGACACTGGACAGTCAAGGGGCACAGTTGCACGCCAATCAAAAAGAGCGGGTCGAAGTTCAACTGGCGTGCCAACTGACCGAAGTCGGTACATTGAAGATGGAGTGTGTGAGCGTCGCAGACGAGCAGCAACGGTGGGCAGTGGAATTTGAAGTTCGTCATCAAAAAGAAGAACAGAAATCACACAGCCTGCACCCGAACTTACCGCACTGCCAAGCACTGATCAGCAAACTCTACAGCGCGAATAAAAAAAGTGCGGAGGAGGTGGACATTCGCACCTTGAGTAAATCCCTTGAACGTCAACTGGGCAAACGCGATGAGTGGGACTTCACCACGCTTCGGCAGCTGTTTGACACCTTGGCTCAAGGAAGAAAGCGTCGCCGCCGCTCAGAAACACACGAGAAACAGTGGTTACGTTTGGCTGGCTATACGCTACGCCCCGGCTTTGGCGATGTCACCGATGATTGGCGGATCGAGCAAGTGTGGGGGCTCTACTCGCAAGCGATTCAATTTAAAAATCACCAAGGCTGGACGGATTGGTGGGTGTTCTGGCGCCGAGTGGCTGGCGGACTCAATCAAGAGCAGCAAGAGCAACTGCTCGCCGATATTGCTAAGTACCTGCATCCCGGTGCGATGAAAAACCCGCAATCGGCCAAAACCGCGCAAGAGATGGGGTATGAGTCGATGGTGAGACTGGCCGCCTCTTTGGAACATTTAGAGGTGGAAGATAAGACGCTGCTGGCCAGCTGGTTTTTAAGCAAAGCGCTCAATCAGAGCCAATTCAACGATGCCCACTGGTGGGCGCTTGGCCGCCTTGCTTCTCGTACTCCGCTCTATGGCAGTGCGCACAATGTGATTGCTCGGGAGCAGATTCAACAATGGCTGCCCACCTTGCTTGACCAGCCGTGGCAACAAGACCGCATGGTGGCCTTTGCAGCCGTGATGATGTGCCGTAAAACCGGCGATCGCCAGATCGACATCTCAGACGAATTTCGCGCCGAGGTCGTCGCGAAACTCAAACAAAGTAAGCTGCCTGAAGCTTGGATAACCCTGGTTGAGCACGTTAGCGAACTGTCAGACACGGAGTCAAAACGCGTGTTTGGTGACGCACTGCCGCACGGGTTAACGCTGATTAAATCGTGATCGCTGAGCGTCATTGGCCCAGCGCTAAACACAAGGAATCATGGTATGACGATTGAAAAATTCACCCACATTGAGGCGCGAGCAGCAGCGCGAAAAGGCGGCATCGCGCAGTTGGAATCTCTGCTCTCTGACCCGCTTTCTCGTGACGAAATCGCCGCGATACCCAACGATCGTTGGCTTTCCGCCTTTAGCATGAAGGTGTTTCAAAGTGGCATCAGTTGGAAAGTCGTGCGCAACAAGTGGCCAAACTTTGAAGAGGTCTTCTTTGGGTTCAACATAGAACGGCTATTGATGCTAGGTGATGAGCATTGGGATGCCAAGTCTGAGGATGCGCGTATCATTCGCCATCACGCGAAAGTGAAATCGATACAAGCCAACGCACAAATGATCTACGAGGCTTCATTACAACACGGATCGTTTGGTCAGATGGTCGCGCAGTGGCC
This sequence comes from Vibrio sp. R10-SG-ISO4, assembly GCF_059834135.1. Taxonomy (NCBI): domain Bacteria; kingdom Pseudomonadati; phylum Pseudomonadota; class Gammaproteobacteria; order Vibrionales; family Vibrionaceae; genus Vibrio; species Vibrio sp. R10-SG-ISO4. The sequence continues at coordinate 323,248 of NZ_JCBDHJ010000008.1, read as the reverse complement.
AAGTGAGCGTATCACCGAGCTTTGGGGTTATCTAAAAACTCATGGACAGCGTCTAGGCGGCAACACTGGTCCTTACACCCTGCGCCAAATGGGGGTCGACACCTTCATTCTCTCCAGCGATGTAGAAGCCTATTTGCGCCAATGCAAAATCATTGAAGGTGGCAAAGACACTAAGCGCTCGTTACAGGCCGCCAGTGACGCATTCACTCAATGGCAGCAAGAGAGCGGACGCAGCCTCACACAAATCAGTCAGATCATCGCATTCAGCACCGGCGACAACCGAATTTAATCTCAATTTGGTTCGTAATTTGAGACGTGCCAGTTTTATGACATATGCACTCTGGCACTCATCTTATAATTCAAAGAGATAGACCTCATCGACAAGTTGGCACTCTCTATGCTTCGTCTCTACTAGTTCTAGACAAGGTTGAGTGAGGCATAGCCACACTGTGACCAGAGTGAAAAACGAGGTCTGTTATGGAACATCATCGCCACACCTATTATCGCTTAATCCACCACGGTATTAAGACCCTAGTTCAAGACCGATTCGGCCACTACAGCGAACTCGAATATCACGAGTACCTTAATGTGATGACCGGTAAATCGAGCTGCTTTGCCATGAGTGACGAGGAGTTGCTGTTTACGGTTGAGAGCCTGCGCGAAGAGGGCTATTTAGAGGACTTCAAACGACAGCTACCCCACTGAGTTGTTTCAGATTGTCACTAAGCCCTATGTCCGACGCTTGAATTTGGTTAGACTTAGGGCAATTTTACCCAATCATAGAATTTAGATATGAAACAATTGCTCGACTTCATTCCGCTGATCATCTTTTTCGCGCTGTATAAAATGGTCGACATCTACGCTGCCACCGGCGCTTTGATAGTCGCGACCGCTATCCAGATTGCCATTACTTATTTCGTCTACAAAAAAGTCGAGAAAATGCAGTTGATCACCTTTGTGATGGTTGCGGTATTCGGCGGCATGACCATCTTCCTGCACGATGACAATTTTATTAAGTGGAAGGTGACGATTGTCTACGCCGTTTTCGCGATTGGACTCGCGGTGAGCCACGCCATGGGCAAATCGGCGATCAAAGGCATGCTTGGTAAAGAGATCACTCTGCCTGACAGTGTGTGGGCTAAAGTCACATGGGCTTGGGTTGGCTTCTTTACGTTCTGCGCCGCACTCAATATCTACGTCGCCTATGAGCTGCCGCTTGATGTCTGGGTTAACTTCAAGGTGTTCGGCCTTTTGGCGGCCACCTTTGGCTTTACGCTGCTTACAGGCGTCTACATCTACAAACAAATGCCTAAAGATGAGTCAAACACCAGCAACTCATAAGCTGACTTCACAGCGCAAAGTTTGCTAAACTGTTGACTTTCCAATTTAACAGCGGCCTCCCCGGTCGCTGTTTTGTTTGTCGATGTCCACAAAATATGAACAACACCTACAATGCCCCAAAGGGCCAACTACTCCTAAGAACGTTAGCTATGCCAGCCGACACCAACGCCAACGGTGATATTTTTGGCGGTTGGATCATGTCTCAACTCGACCTTGCTGGTGGGATCCTAGCAAAAGAGATTTCCAGTGGCCGAATTGTGACAGTCTCGGTCTCTAGCATTACCTTTAAAAAGCCCGTCCGCGTCGGTGACGTGGTCTGCTGCTACGGCGAATGTAAAAAGATTGGCCGCAGTTCGATGAGCATTGATTTGCAAGTGTGGGTCAAGCCCGTCAAAGAGCACGGCGTTGAAGACAGATACATGGTCTGTGATGCCACATTCAACTATGTAGCGATTGATAGCGAAGGGCGACCTCGTGCAATAGAGCGATGATTCGCTTCACAAATTGTTAGTGTCGGCGCGTCGTTTTCGCCACACTTAAGGTACATTAATTCCCTATTCCACACGATAAGGATTTTGACTATGTGGTACGTCATTTTTTCTCAAGACGTTGAAGATTCACTCGAAAAACGCTTAAGTGTCCGTCCTGCGCATTTAGAACGCTTGCAAGCGCTGCAAGACGAAGGCCGACTGTTAACCGCCGGCCCTATGCCTGCCATCGATTCAGAGAATCCAGGTGAAGCTGGCTTTACAGGTTCAACCGTCATCGCCGAATTTGACAGTTTAGAGCAAGCGCAATCCTGGGCGGATGCCGACCCTTACGTTACCGCTGGGGTCTATCAGTCTGTTATCGTTAAACCCTTTAAAAAAGTGTTTTAGTGGTCATGGCTATCCTGCGCCGCTCGGCGGCTTTGCTCGGGCTAATGGTAATGACGCTCGCGGGCTGTTCATCCAATGCGGAAAAGCAACGTAACCTCGAATTGCTTGCAGAGAACCGCGCGAGCGTGCTCTCTGCCGAACTACCACTTGAGGCGGGGCCACTCTCCATCTTGCGAGCAAGCGCAAGTGGGACGACGATTGAAATCATGATGGTCTACAATACGGATGCTCGAGGCGCAAAACCCGCTTCACAACTGCTCAACCAAAGTATCAATGTCTACTGCACTAACCCAGACACCAAAGCCAATATGGAAGTCGGACTGAGTTATCGCATCAAGATTCGTAATACTCGCGGTCAGTTAATGATCGATGAATTGATTACGTCGCAGCGTTGCCAATCCTAACAACAACGCCTATCCAACGCCTTGCTTATCGCAAGGCGTTTTTGATTGCCCCTCACCCAAAAGTTGATTGCGTTAAGCAAAATAAATTATGAACTTTTTATTTCAATCACGGAGACTCAAGCGAGAAACAGAAGGCTAACTATTCCCGATGGTTACCTCATGATGTCTCTCTTTTGACCCACTCTAAAACACATTTTTTTTGAGAAATTTCCTCGATTCATCCCTTCGGCGAATTGACGTTTTTTTAACCAGTAACTAATTTTTCATATTAGTGTCATAACCGTGGAGGATCGCCCAAATGAAACGTGCTAGTAACTCGTACCGTCTGCAACTGATTAAAGAAGTCGCAACTCGGCAAGAACGCTTACACAGCGGCGATCCCATGGTGAACCATATCCAGCACATGTTAGATGCAAAACCCAAAGCCGATGCCTCCCCTGAGACAAATCGACGCTTTATCGGCTGTCATTTTGACGAACATGCTGGTGGTTGGGTGAGTGACCAGTGGGGACTAAAATAACGATTGTTGCGGATCGACAGGAGGCTCAGGTGGTGATGCGTCTGAGCCCTGTTTCTTGATTTTTCGCAGGTAGCGCTGACGGCAGAGCTTGATCACATGCAACTGCTGAGCGGGCGACATCGACAACCAGTTGAAACGTTCCTCACGCTTTCTCATGCACCCCTGACAATAGCCACGTTCGTCCACGGTACACACACCAACGCAAGGACTGGGGACTTGAAAAAACTCGAGCTGCTCCATAGTACGCCTTAATTCACTCTGTCCGCTGCAACTTGGCTTGTTGATCGCAAAGATAGTGAACAACCGCCGCTAAACTATGACTCACTTCTGACATTAACCGCTTGGTTTGCATTATACTTTCGCCAAGCACCGTCGCGTTTTGCGACATGTTTGATTTTTGGAGTTGATATCATGAAGCTTAGTCTAAAAACGCTATTTGCCGCAACCGCACTGCCCTTCGTCGTGACAGCGTGTGCAAGCAGTCAAGACGCCCCTACCCCAATCACAACGCAAGATCTTCAGCACCACAACTGGGAACTGCTCGCTATCGACGGTCAAGCCATCAGCCTTGAAGAAGGTGAATCTACACCGCGTCTTGAAATCGGTGAGAAAATGACAGCGAACGGCCATGCTGGATGTAACAACTTCTTTGGTCAAGGTGAGTTAAAAAACAACCAGTTCCGCATTGAAAAAATGGGGATGACAATGAAGATGTGTGGTGATGACGCCATGCAAGTTGAGCAAGCCTTCTCACAAACACTGTCGGATTGGAGTGAAATGACTCTCACCAACCAAGGACTGGAGTTAAAAGGGGCTGCGCATACGCTCACATTCAAGCTCAATGACTGGAAAAACTGACCGAGTGTCGGTCTAGACATCGTTTGAACAGCAGATACATGAACGCCCCTCCAATTAGGAGGGGCGTTTTGTTTGGCTAATGTCTGAAACTGACTGCTATCCGCTCTTCAAGGCATCATGCGCTAACGGCAACTCTCCAACAGTTGCTGTTTGCGCGGCTCTTGAATGAGTTTCCAATGAATGCCGTCGATAGCGCCAGCAAACTTCCACAGCAGTTTAACATCCACATCGCTGCCGTACGCTTTCTTCACTTTGGCGTAGACCGTCGGCGCGCCGAGCTTGACGAAAGTATCCACATCATCGATGCCGGCTTTTTTCACCATTCGCTCCAACGTCAATTGCATGTTGGGCAAATCACGCAAGCGTTTATTGGTGGGAGACAATCTCAATTTTCTTGCCGCCAGCGCACCGTCGAGTGAACGATGAATTAATCGGTCAAGCTGAGGGTGCTCGCTCTCGAACAATCCAGTGATGTCGTAATAATTGACCGTCGCGGTGGTTTGCTTTTTCACATGAACGTATTTTTCACAGCCCAATGACATGAGACGTTGGTCAAGTGATGAACCACCACGCAAATAGATGGTGTTATCGCTGATCAGCACGAACATGGCGTCATCTTTAAACAGCCCTACGCCGCCAAACATTGCACGCTTATAGTAGTCGCCAAACTTAGCGATATATTGAATGAACAATTGCTCTGTCATATCCATTGATCCTTAATCTAAAAACCCCGATTAGTAGTGATCACCAGATAGCAGCAGAAGAAAGCGAAAAAAGGAGTGTCAATCAAACGTTAGAGCTATATTTGTATTTGTTTGACTCACGACACTTAATCAGATGATAGTTAACGACGCAAAATAAGTCCGTGCCCAGTTCACATTTTTTAAATGTAACTAGGCGCATAATCGGTTTTGGGGTGGTCAAAAGCTATTCAGAGTGAGGGCAACATCGCTTTTTGTGCAAGATCACTGCGCAGCGAAAACAAACCGCGCTCCCAGTTCAATAGAAAAACGCAGTTCAGCAATTGCTAATCCAGACGCATCAACGGTAAACTGTGACGAGCGAACAAAAATAATGACAACGTATGAACCACTTATCTTTCTATTGGCTTCCAGAAAATAAAGAGCTCCTCATTCAAGGGATTGAATCTGAGTTTTCTGAGATGATCGAAAAAGCGATCAAATCGCGCAAAATTGCTCTGCCTCCGATCCCAGACGTTGTGCTCAAAATTCAGAAGCTCTGTACGTCAGACACCACAACGGTACTCAATATCGCCGACGCACTACTCGAAGACCCAGGCCTTGCCGCTGTGGTTATCCGCGTGGCCAACTCTGTGATCTTTAATCGGCGTAACATCACGTGCACCGATATTGTTACCGCCGTGTCACGTTTAGGGATATTTCGCGTTCGCGATATTGTCACTGCACAAGCCATTGAACAACTCAAGCACAACGTCAACCTAAGTAAAAACTGTAAGCGCATGTTGGTCAATAGCGCCGCCAACTCCCGTGAATTAGCCGCGACTATGGTCATGGTCGTTAAAGGCTTTCAGGAATCAGGCGAAAACTACTACGCCCACTTAGAGAGCGACAAAGCACTTCTGGCCGGTTTGCTTGCAGACATTGGCCTGTTCTGCATCGTAAATGAGTACCATCACTACCTTGAGCAAGGCAACTACCTTAACGAGCAGATCGCATTTCAGATTTTCGACAACCAGTGCGCCAATGCCAGTAAATTGGTGCTCGAGACTTGGGGGTTTGACAACGACTTCCTCGAAGTCTCAGCTAATCATAAAATCGCTCAAGTGACTCATGCCGTGAGTTATCTCGATGTAGCGAGAATGGCCAATCATATATTAATGTTCCGCAGGCAAGATGAAAACCTAGATGAACATGTGGTCGAATTTGATATTACCGGCGCAGATATACTGTACAAGTTGACTAATATGAGTGATAGTGAGTTCAATACTCAAATAGGCGAATTGATGAACGCCAGCGGCTTATAAAGTTCAACACAGGAAGTACCATGTTCTCAGGGATGTTGTTTATTTTTACCCCACTTTTTGTGGGGTATTTCATTTCTATTTCTAATCCTGCTCGACTGCAAACCATTAATACCACTACGTCCAATCTGATTTACGTCATATTAAGTCTGATGGGGCTGAGCTTAGCAGCGCTGGATAATTTGGGAACCAATCTACAAATTATCCTGAAATTCACTGCGGTCTTTTTTTGTAGCCTGAGCGCCGCTAATCTTTGCGTGTTGCCATTGATCGATAAACTGATGCCACTAAAAACAGACAGCGCATCGCATAAAGTGCCGCTGCTGCAAATGGCGCTCGAATCCGCAAAGTTGATCCTTGTAGTGGGGGGTGGACTATTAGTTGGATTAGTGGTGTCGATGGATCTCAGCTGGGTGGATACCGCAAGCGAGTGGATCCTCTTTTTGCTGCTGTTTTTTATTGGCATTCAACTGCGCAATAGCGGCTTGACCCTGCGCCAAATCCTGTTGAACAAGCACGGCATGTTGATCGCTTGTGCCATCATCTCCAGCTCTATGGTGGGCGGTCTGATTGCCGCTTGGATTCTCGAGATTGATTGGTATCGAGGTCTCGCTATGGCGTCTGGCTTTGGCTGGTACTCTTTAGCCGGCATCTTGATGGGGGACGCCTTTGGCCCTATCTACGGCGGCGCGTCCTTTATGATTGAGTTGCTGCGAGAATTGATTGCATTGGTGCTGATCCCCCTCTTTATTCGTACTAAACCTTGTACGGCAATCGGCTACGCGGGTGCAACGGCGATGGACTTCACCTTGCCAGTCATCCAAACCACCGGCGGCGTGCGCTGCGTGCCTGTAGCTATTGTCAGTGGCTTTATTCTTAGCCTATTAGTCCCGGTCATGATGCTGTTCTTTGTCTCACTTGCAGGTTAGATCGCAGGAATGCCAGAAACAATCCACTATATTGTCCCTTTGCTTCGTCCATCCGAGTGAAGGAAACCCGTTCGGCACCTAATGATGACGATGCCGAGATGAAAGGCCAATCAAAGAAGTTGGCCCAAAGAATACGTCTTTAAAGGAATGCTTATGAAACGCACCATTGTCGCCCTCGCACTCGCTGCTACCTCCCATTTCGCGTTGGCAGCAGACAACGCTTGCCTAGAAAAAAAATACGACGCTTATATCGATGCGTCTTTGCATTGGTATGAAGATTTGTCTCAGCTTACCTCAGAGCAATACCCAGAGTTGACCGAAGTCAGTGAGTGGTTCCTACAAGGGCGCCAGCATCACTTTGAGCTTAATCGCGCTGCGGTGAAATACTATCTAGAGCATGACGCCTCAAAAGTGGCGACTGCGCAGCCAGTAGAAGCGTGGTTGCAGCTTGATCAAAAAGACATCAAGGTACTGACCTCGCGCAGTGACGAGCTAGGCCAATTAGCGAGCGTGACGTTTAATGATCGCCAAGCCAAGCCGCACGAGAAAAACTACGAGCTACGCTCTGCGTTTGCCGATTTACTGAGCCACCCAACCAAAATTGATGCAGCGCTCAAGCGCTACAATCAATCGATTCAAGCGCTTGAATCGATTGATTGTCAGTAAACCGAATCTCGTCTGTACTCACTCGTTAACATTCACGCTATTACTGGCATCTGTGACTGAGTGATGCAAACTGAGATCCATCAATTAAAACGGGACTTTGTGCCCGTTTTCGTTTAGATTGTCGCGCTTGCAACAAAAAATATTAGAGCAATGTAGCTGTATGGTATCGGAACACAAAACGGCAGATGTGAGTTTCGAAAGCTTACTTCGAATCTTTACAGTACCTGAAGGGCCAGACTCAACACTCACCAAGATAGAAGAGGAACTATCGCGAAACTTGAACAAGTTTTTGCGAGAGCACATCGTTGCGGAAGAAAAACCTCTACTCGACATAGAGAAAGACTTCTCCAACGCCTCTATCCCAGAGCAACCTGAGTTTGTCTCAGACCACACACAGCATTTGCTCGACACGCTCGTCTCTCAATCTGTTCATACATCAGCACCGAGCTTTATTGGTCATATGACCTCTGCTCTGCCCTATTTCCTGATGCCACTCTCCAAGATCATGATTGCACTCAATCAGAACTTGGTCAAAATCGAGACGTCCAAAGCATTTACGCCCCTTGAGAGGCAAGTGCTCGGCATGCTCCATCGCCTGATTTACCATCGCAGTGACGACTTTTATGCGACTTGGATGCACAGCGCAAACCACTCTCTAGGAGCGTTTTGCTCGGGCGGCACCGTCGCGAACATCACCGCGCTGTGGGTGGCGAGAAACAATGCGCTACGCCCTGACGGTGCCTTCACTGGCGTCGAAAAAGAAGGCCTATTTAAAGCCATGAAGCACTATGGCTATGAAGGGCTCGCAATTTTGGTTTCTGAACGAGGCCACTACTCGTTGAAAAAAGCGGCGGATGTCCTCGGGATTGGTCAAGATGGTTTGGTCTCGGTGAAGACTGGGCCGGATAACAAGATCTGCCCACAAGATTTGAAACATCAAATTGCTGAGCTCAAAGCTAAACGCATCAAGCCATTTGCCGTTGTCGGCGTTGCAGGCACCACAGAAACGGGCAATATCGATCCTCTACGTGAAGTGGCGCTGATCTGCCAAGAAGAAGGCTGTCATTTCCATGTCGATGCCGCTTGGGGCGGTGCAACATTGATGTCGAACAACCATCGTCACCTACTCGATGGTATTGAGTTGGCCGACTCAGTCACCATAGATGCACATAAACAGCTCTACATTCCAATGGGCGCGGGCATGGTGCTGTTTAAGCAGCCAGATGCGATGAAATCCATCGAGCACCACGCACAGTACATACTGCGCAAGGGCTCCAAAGATCTCGGTAGCCATACATTAGAAGGTTCACGCTCAGGTATGGCCATGCTCGTTTATGCGGCTATGCATATTATCAGCCGTCCCGGTTATGAACTGCTGATCGATCAAAGCATCGAGAAAGCGAAATTCTTTGCGGACTTAATTCAGCAGCAACGTGATTTCGAATTAGTCTCTGAACCTGAGCTGTGCTTACTCACCTACCGTTATCTACCTGAGAAGGTGCGCGCGGCGCTAGAACAAGCCAATGACGCTCAAACCCATGAGCTGAATAATTTGCTTAACGAGCTCACTAAGTTTATCCAGAAGCGCCAGCGTGAAACCGGCAAATCCTTCGTTTCACGAACACGACTCAATCCTGAGCGTTGGAATCGTGAGCACACCATCGTATTTCGTGTGGTTCTGGCGAACCCGCTCACGCATTGTGATATTCTGAAATCCGTGTTGGAAGAGCAGCGTCATATCGCAACACAAGCGCCAAACTTAATGGCGCAAATCGATGCCCTTGCCGAAAACATTCTCACCAGATGAAATTTTCTTTCTGAAAAGCTGTAATTCATTTATCAACACCCGATCGAAAATGCGATTTTTGGTCGGGGTTTAAGCGTATTTCCGTAGTTTAAACAAAATTTAGTTTGAGGCTTGTCATATTCTCATCATTTGTATGACGGAAACACTGCCTTAAACGTTCGGCTTAGGTTTATACTGAGCTTATGGCGCTGGATTGTCATTACCTTTAGCGAACAAGTTGTTCTCTACACTACGAAAATCAGGTATATCCAGTTAGATGTTCTACATACCCTCGTGAACACTATGAACACATTAGAAAAAATTCAGAAGAACCTGGAAAATTTTAGCAAGTCTGAACGCAAAGTCGCCGAAGTCATCATGGCTTCCCCTCAGACAGCGATTCATTCCAGCATCGCGACGTTGGCCAAAATGGCCGATGTCAGTGAGCCGACCGTCAACCGCTTCTGCCGCCGCCTGGACACCAAAGGTTTCCCCGACTTTAAACTGCACTTGGCTCAGAGCCTTGCGAACGGTACACCTTATGTCAATCGCAACGTCGAAGAAGACGACGGCCCAGATGCCTACACGCACAAAATTTTTGAGTCCACGATGGCCTGTTTGGATGTCGCTAAAAACAGCCTTGACGCTATGCAGGTCAATCGTGCCGTCGACCTTCTGACACAAGCGAAGCGCATCTCTTTCTTTGGTTTAGGGGCATCGTCTGCTGTGGCGAAAGATGCTCAAAACAAATTCATCCGTTTCAACATCCCGATCACCTGCTTTGAAGATATCGTGATGCAACGCATGAGCTGCATCAACTGTACAGACAACGACGTCATCGTGTTGATTTCACACACTGGCCGTACAAAAAGTCAGGTAGAGATCGCCAACCTAGCGCGCGAAAACGGTGCGACGGTCATCGCGATTACCGCGAAAGACTCCCCGCTTGATAAAGCCAGCTCACTCTCTATCACGCTCGACATCCCTGAAGACACCGACGTGTACATGCCAATGGCTAGCCGCGTGGTTCAAATGACTGTGATTGACGTCCTTGCGACTGGCTTTACGTTACGCCGCGGTACCGGATTTAGAGAAAACCTACGTCGCGTCAAAGACGTATTGAAAGACTCTCGCTACGACAAGCTTTCTCAGTTCTAGAGATCTTCCACTGGCAAGAATCCATAACGGCGCTCAATGAGCGCCGTTATTATTAGGATTTTTGTAGCCGCGATGGTTCTATATCATGACTGGTAAAGACGATAGAAGCCCGCGCGTCCTCGCCCACCGAACTGTGCTCGGTACACTCACCTTGGCATTGGCACACTTGGCCTAAAATCGCCATCAGTCGCTCTTTGGTCAGTGGTAGCGGATTGCCTTTGATTGACGTTGATTTCAGCGCATCCGCCGCGACCACATCAAACGCTGTCGAGCAAACCCCAAATTGACTCAACTCTGGGATGTTCAATTTTTCGAGCATCATATTGACCCATAAGATCGCGTCTTCTCGATGCGCATTCACTCGCCCCGTCAGCAATTGCGCGACTTTGGTGAACCTTTCGAGTACGTCTGTACGCTGGGATTCCATCGCGGCTTGAATGTTTTCCGCCATCACATAAGGAGCCAAGCGCGCGGTGATCACGCTGTGTGGCGCATCCAGTTTGCCTCCAAGCGCTGACGCCAATCCGTGCGCTGCACCGAGCTTGGCATTGGTACTGGCCATACCGCCGAGCATAGCGGCAAACGAGATGTCGGCCCGCGCTTTATGGTCGTCCTCCAAGCACGCTGGCAGCACAGAGTGGCTCAACCGTCTTAACCCCTCTTCACAGATCATATCGGTGAGCGGGTTAGGCATACCACACACATAGGCTTCCATCAGATGCGTGAACGCATCCATTGCACCTCGCCCAGAGCGGTAAGGGTCCATCCCATAGGTTAAAGTCGGATCGACAATCGCGACATCCGCCAGCATATCGGGGCTGCGTAGACTCACTTTCACTTGTTCTTGACCTGAGCGCAGTACGGCATTACGCGTCACTTCAGAGCCGGTACTCGCTGTGGTTGGGATCGCAATAAAAGGTAAAGGCTTGGTTTTGAGCGGAACGTTTCGGCCCACCACCTCGACATAATCATACACATCGCCTTGATTTGGAATCACCGCCGCCAGCGCTTTGCCGACATCAATCACACTGCCACCGCCCATCGCCACCACCAAATCAGGTTTAAAACGGCGGCCGACCGTCGCGGTTTCTTCAATCATGGTGATGTTGGGTTCGCCGCTCACGGCAACGTGTTGGTAGCGAAGTTTTTGACTTTTGAGGTGATGCAGTAGCGGTCCGCACCGATTGAGGTTTTTACCGGTGACCAGAAGCACGCTGTAGCCAAACTGGTTGATAAGCGAAAGCGACGACTCAAACGCCCCTTCACCAAACACGATCCGTGTTGAAGTCATAAACTGAAACATTGGCCGACTCCTTGATTCATTCCATTACTGGATACAGAGTGCACCGTCTCCCAAGAAATAACGTTGAGCTAGTGCAAACTTGCTTATTTAACCTTAAATTAATCATGGTTTTCTCGATAAAGACCTCACCTTGTACGTCGCAAAAAGTAAAATGTTTAAAACACAATCAATAGGTCTGCCCTATTAACCCAAGAGGTAAATGCCACTTTATTTCCTATAACGATTCGGGCATAGTGGCACTATTAAAATCAAAGGAGAAAGATATGTTCGTCGTTATTTTTGGTCGCCCAGCTTGCCCATACTGTGTTCGTGCAAAAGAACACGCAGAAACGCTAAAAGCAAAGCGCGACGACTTCAACTACCGCTACGTGGATATTCACGCAGAAGGCATTTCCAAAGCTGACCTAGAGAAAACCGTCGGCAAGCCAGTGGAAACAGTGCCACAGATCTTTATCGATCAAGAGCACATCGGTGGTTGCGATGATTTCGAAGCATACGCAAAAGAGCACTTGGGTTTGTTTGACGCTTAAACGTCACCCACTCACACTGTTGTACGAAAACCGCGAATATCGCGGTTTTTTTGTGCTTGCGTTTTACATTACTTTGTCTAATGTCAACGATGAGTAAACTCTCAAAAAATTCACTTATCTTTTTGAAATATTTCGCTACAATTCGCACACTTAACTTACTCCTCGGCAGCGCACAGATATAGCCCGTGAACATTGACGTCGTACTCTTGTTAGAACAAAACCCTATCTTATTGATTTTCGTCGTATTAGCGATCGGTTTAGCGATTGGTAAAATTCGATTTGGCAACTTCCACCTTGGTAACTCGATTGGCGTTTTGATTACCTCTTTGATCATGGGTCATTTAGGTTTCATGTTTAATGCTGACGCACTGACCATCGGCTTTATGTTGTTTATCTACTGTGTAGGTATTGAGGCAGGCCCCAACTTCTTCGGCATATTCTTTCGCGACGGCAAGCACTACTTCATCTTGAGTATGGTGGTGTTGTCAGCCGCGCTCAGTATTACCTATTTTGCTAGCCACTATATGGGCCTCAACTATGGCTTGGCCGCCGGCATGATGGCAGGAGCGCTGACCTCAACACCCGTATTGGTCGGTGCGCAAGATGCGCTCAATTCAGGATTGGCGGAATTGCCCAAGAATATGGATTTCGCCTTGGTGCTAGAAAACCTCTCTGTCGGTTATGCGATGGCCTATTTGATTGGCCTTATCAGCATGATTTTCTTTGCCAAACTCCTGCCGAAACTGCAAAAACAGAACCTATCTGACTCTGCTCAGCAAATCGCACAAGAGCGCGGATTGGGCGGTTCTGGGCAACGAAAAGTTTACCTGCCGATTATTCGCGCCTACCGAGTCGGCCCGGAGCTGATTGATTGGACCGATGGCAAGAACTTGCGTGAGTTGGGTATCTATCGCCAAACGGGTTGTTACATCGAGCGCATTCGTCGCAATGGCATCCTTGCCCACCCTGATGGGGATGCGATTCTGCAAGAGGGCGATGAGATTGCACTGGTTGGCTTTCCCGATAGTCACGCACGTCTTGATCCTAGTTTCCGCCACGGTAAAGAAGTGTTTGATCGTAACTTGCTCGATCTGCGCATCGTTGAAGAGGAGATCGTAGTCAAAAGCGATGCGATTGCGGGGAAACGTCTCTCCGACCTCAATCTTTCTGAGTATGGCTGTTTCCTAAACCGAGTGGTTCGCGCTCAAATTGAGATGCCGATGGACTTGGATATTGTGCTTGCCAAGGGTGACATTATCCAAGTCAGTGGTGAGCGCAGCCGCGTCCAAGGGCTGGCGGAAAAAATCGGCTTTATCTCTATTCATAGCCAAATGGCGGATTTGCTCGCGTTTTGTAGCTTCTTCATTCTTGGCATTATGTTTGGTTTAGTTACCATGACCTTTGGCCAAGTGTCGTTCGGCTTGGGTAATGCCGTTGGCTTGCTGCTTTCGGGGATCACTCTCGGCTTTTTGCGTGCCAACCACCCAACGTTTGGCTACGTTCCGCAAGGCGCACTCAACATGGTCAAAGACTTGGGACTAATGATCTTTATGGTGGGGATTGGCCTCAGTGCCGGTAGCAAAATGTTTGATCACCTCACGCAAGTGGGTCCTCAAGTGCTCGGTTTGGCGTTTTTAGTCAGCGTAGTGCCGGTGGCTCTGGCGTATCTGGTTGGCGCCTATATCTTGAAAATGAACCGTGCGCTGCTGTTTGGCGCCATCATCGGCGCGCGTACCTGTGCGCCAGCGATGGACATCGTGAATGACTACGCCAAATCAACTATCCCTGCACTGGGCTACGCAGGTACCTACGCCATCGCCAATATCTTGATGACGCTGGCCGGTACGGTGCTCATCATTTTGTCTTAGTGCCCAGAGTTTGATTTTGCGTTGAATAGAAAAATGGCTTCCCGATGGAAGCCATTTTTTCTTTCACAAGATAGGTTAACTCAGCGGTCTCAGGTACGCTAAGAAACGTTTTTCTGCCCCTTTGAAAACCCAGAGAATCACGAAGGTCAGCGCCATATAGAACAGACCAGCCGTGAGGAAGGATTCAAACGGCGCGTAGTAGCGAGAATTCACCAGACGCGCAGCGCCCGTCAAATCCAAGATGGTGACAATACCGGCCACCGCGCTTCCATGCAGCATAAAGATCACTTCGTTACTGTAGGCTGGCAGAGCTCGGCGCAATGCGCTCGGCAGAATGATACGACGGTAAGTCAAAAAGGTGCCCATACCATACGCTTTAGCCGCTTCCACCTCGCCTTTCGGTAGCCCGTTAATTGCACCGCGAATGATTTCAGCGGTGTACGCCGAAGTATTGAGCACAAAGGCAACCAACGCACAAAACCAAGCATTTTCCCATAGAGTATCTTTCACTGGGAAAAACTGATCCATACCGTAATAAATTAGGTAGAGCTGAACCAACAGCGGCGTGCCACGGAAGAAATAAATAAACGCCCAACTTGGCCCTACCAACCAATAATGTTGGCTATTTCGCGCAATACCAAGCGGGATAGCGACACACAAACCAATCACGAGAGCGAGTCCCACCAACCACGTTGTCGTCCACAAACCATCTAGGTAGATTGGCAAGCTATCAATAATCAATGAAAAATCCATGCCCTACCTCGTATGAATACTGAATTTGCGCTCGACGACTTTAAGTAGCCCAGTCGACACACTGGTGAAAAAGAGAAAAATCACCGCGACCGCCATGTAAAAAGTGAACGGCATTTTGGTTGAGCCTGCGGCGAGCGAGCTCACGCGCACCATATCTTCTAGCCCGATAATAGAAACCAGGGCTGTGGTTTTAAGCAATACCAGCCAGTTATTACCAAAGCCCGGTAAAGCGTGGCGTATCATCTGAGGGAGTAAGATCCGACGAAAGGCGAGCACCGAGCTCATGCCGTATGCTTTTGCCGCTTCCATCTCGCCCTTATCTACCGCCATGATGGCGCCACGAAATGTCTCCGCCATGTAAGCACCGAAGATGAAGCCTATGGTCATCACGCCAGCGATAAACGGGCTAACGTCGATGTAATCAGGTAAATAAGACGTCCACTCGTGGTTTGGATCACTAGCGGCAAACCAACCATTCAAGGTTTCGTTGATCGAGTAGAGACTGTTGTTTAATAGTATCTGTCCGCCGAAGAAAATCAGCATCATTAAGACTAAATCGGGAATACCACGGATAACCGTTGTATAAAGAGTGGCGATAGCTCTTGCCCAGCGATAAGGGGCGAGTTTCGCCAAAGCACCCAGCATGCCTAAAATCATGGCAAGAAGCAGTGACAATAAGGCAACCTCGATGGTCACCACGGCCCCTTTCAATATAGAGGCTTCGTATCCTTGTAAATCCAGCATAGGTGAGTTCCTGATCCCTAAACTCAATTTCCTACATCAATAGAATCATTGAGCTGGCTATAGAAAGAGATCGACCGCTGGCTACATCAAGGAACGAGCACCAGCGGTCGAAGGAGAATTACTGACCGTAAACGTCGTAGTTAAAGTACTTAGCCGCAATCTCTTGGTACACACCTTTCTCACGTAGAGACAGGATAGCTGCGTCGAGTTTTTGCGTTAGATCTTTATCTTGTTTACGAACGGCAATGCCCATGCCGTCACCAAACCATTTTGGATCAGTCAAAGAAGGACCAACGAACTCGTAGCCTTCGCCACCCGCTTTATTCAGAACGCCTTCTTCCAATGCTGAAGCATCACCTAGTACTGCAACGATACGGCCGTTGGCAAGATCAAGGTACGCTTCATCAAATGAACCGTAACGCACGATTTCGACTTGGTCACCGTAGTTGTCTGTCAGATACTTGTCGTGCGTTGTTGCACGCTGAACACCGATTTTAGCGCCGCTTAGGCTATCGAAATCAAGACCTGCGCCTTTCTTAGCGATAAATTTGTTTGGGATTTGTGCGTATTTGCCAGTGAAGTCCACTTTCTTTTTACGCTCTTCTGTAATCGACATCGCAGCGATGATCGCATCGTATTTACGTGCTAGCAGAGATGGGATAATGCCGTCCCAGTCTTGCGGTACGATCTTACACTCAACTTTCATCTCTTCACACAGCGCGTTGGCCATATCAACGTCGAAGCCTTTGAGAGAACCATCAGATTCTGTCCAGCTAAACGGAGGATACGCACCCTCAATACCAAAACGAACGGTTTTCCATTCTTTTGCCTGAGCCACACCAGTTGCTGCTGTCGCAGCCAATGCTGCAACGACTAACCACTTTTTCATTTCCATACTCCTGTGATTTTGTATGTTGTGTTTATTGTTGTGTCCTTATAATAAAGACTGTTTTGATTAAAGAAGCCTTAATAGATAGACGAGATAAACTGCTTTAGACGTTTTGAGTCTGGGTTGGTAAACAGTTTAGCTGGGTCTCCTTGTTCTTCCACCAATCCTTGATGCAAAAACATGACATGATTTGAGACATCGCGCGCAAACGCCATTTCGTGAGTAACAACTAACATGGTGCGCCCTTCTTCTGCCAAATCTCTCATAACCCCGAGTACTTCACCGACAAGCTCTGGATCGAGCGCTGACGTCGGTTCGTCAAATAGCATCACTTCCGGGTCAACGGCCAACGCACGGGCAATCGCGGCACGTTGCTGCTGGCCACCCGACAAGTGACCTGGGTAATAGTCCTTTCGCTCGTAAAGGCCCACTTTCTTTAGCAGCATTTCTGCGTTTTCAATCGCTTGCGCTTTAGGGACGCCAAGGACGTGCACTGGCGCTTCAATCACGTTTTCCAGTACCGTCATATGAGACCACAGATTGAACCCTTGGAAGACCATGGCGAGACGAGATCGAATACGTTGCACTTGCTTTTCGTTGGCGGGAACGGCTTCCCCCTGACGATTGTGCTTCATCTGAATCAGTTCACCATTTACCCATATCTCGCCAGCGGTAGGCGTTTCTAACAGGTTGATACAACGTAGGAAGGTACTCTTTCCTGAACCGGAAGAGCCAATGATGGAAATCACATCCCCTTTGTGTGCCTCAAGCGAAATGCCTTTTAGGACCTCATTTTGTCCAAATGTTTTATGCAGTTCTTTAATATCCAGCGCGGGTACATCTTTCATGCGCGCAAACTCCCTGTATTCTTTTTCTTGTCCGAATGACGATTCCGAGTCGGCGCTCGTGCAGCTATGGCTCATCTGTGTTGACAAAAACCATCTAGCGGCGAAATTGAGAACGACACTTGCCTCTGTGATAGCAAAAACTGTGCCCCATAAACGAAAACGTTCACGTCAATCCGGTTGACTGCTTGGGCTATGGCCCACATTCGCTACAAACTAGCACTAGTCCGGACAACATGCAACAAATTATTAACCTAACATTGTGGGATATTAAGTTACAAAATATGACTTTTTATTCAACTTTTAGATTATTCACCTTGTTTATGCGCATAAATGAAATATCTCGCCATCACTATATCCAACCCGACCCTTTAACAATTTTATAAAAAGAAGATCCACTTCAAGTAATTGATAATTTTATCTGAAACATACACGCCGCAAATGGTTGTATATCTAGTAAAAATAGCAATGTGAAATTAATTTTCAGGCGTATGAACAGTAACTTACGTGCATATGCGGCGTTGTGTAGTTTTCTTTCACATTCTTTCTTAAAGTGATCTAAATCAATCACTCTAAGGGGTTAGCACGTTAAACTCGCCTCATCCATAAAAGCCTAATTTGACTGACTTACTGCCTTTTCTTTTGTCTATGCTTAGGCACATAATGTTCGAGCTACAAGGTAAGAGCAGCGCAGCAAGCCAAATTGCAAGATTATGAGCTATCGACAATCATCACTATCGAGTAGCTTCTGGAATTATCAACATTTTGAAATATGAGGAATCTATGTCAGACGCAGTGAACAAACCGCACTCTGATTCGGATATCGAAAACAAGAGCTACCAGGAGCTGCACCGCCCTGCCTCTGAGTTTGCAACCCGTTCAGATTATCTAGACCACGAGCTTCAAATTATGAAGCCTCGTCGTTTTGGTCTTAACCTTCCGGGTCGCGACTTCCGTTTCGAGCTGGAAGACTTAGTCCCTGCACTTGCAGGTACCATTGGCATTATTGCAATGTACTCAGCGGTAATGATGTCTTGGGCAGACGGCCTATCCGCCGCATGGGAGCACGTGAACCTCGGTAAAGAGTTCGCCATCGAAGTGGCTCGTGTGGAAATGCTCATCCCAGCCCTACTGTTCTGTATTATTTCATCCGGCTTCTTAAACCCACGAGCGAACCTTGCGGGTAACCACGGTCCGATGATTCCATTGATCGGTTCGATTGCCCTTGCCGGTGCTCACCCTCTTGCACTTGCGATTCTTTTAGGTGTATTCGGCTTGCTACTCAGCTACTTCAAAGGTGGCTCCAAGCTCGTCAATCTCACCTCAGAAGGCACCGCCGGCGGCTTGCTTATCTTCTTGGGCTTTACCGGTACCATGAGCCAGATCGGTTCCATTCAATCGTGGGCAACAGGGCTCCAATCTGCTGATGTTGCAGCAGGTAGCATGGGCTATGTGGGTCTGATTGTATTGGGTATCACCATCGGTATTTACGCTTTCCTAGCAAAAATCAACATGCGCTGGTTGGCGATTCCCGTGTGTGCCTTTACCGGGCTTTTGATTGCCCTAGGTCTGGGTGCGGGCTTCGACTTAACCTTCGAAACCGAGATGGGTCTGCCAAACCTTAACCCTGTTTACTGGTGGGGAAGCACTGAGCAAGGTTGGATGCTAGGTCTACCAAATCTTGAACACTTTATCGCGTCTCTACCTTTTGCGATTTTGGCTGTCGCGATGTGGTCGCCTGACTTCCTTGGCCACCGTATCTTCCAAGAGCTGAACTACCCTCGTAAGACAGAAAAAGTCTTAATGGATGTGGACGACACCATGACCATGTGTTCAGTCCGCCAAATGGTTGGTACTGCCGTTGGTGGTGGTAACATTACCTCTTCTTGGGGTACCTACATGATCCCAGCAGCGATCGCTAAGCGTCCTATCCCAGCGGGTGCCATCTTGCTTGGTTCACTGTGTATCATCGTTGCGATTCTTGGTTTCCCAATGGACGTCGCGGTGTGGCCACCGGTGATGCGTGTTGCACTATTAGTGGGCGTATTCTTGCCACTTCTTGAAGCAGGCATGCAGATGGTTAAGGACACTAAAGATTCACAAGCAGCAGGTATCTGTATCTTTGCATCTGTTGTCGCTAACCCTGTGTTGGCATGGGCACTGACTATGTTCCTAGATAACAACGGTCTCATTGGTGATAAAGAGCGCGCGTCTCGTTTGTCGTTCGCAGACAAAATCATTATCCCAGTAGGCGTGTTTGTTATCTGTCTTGTTGCTATGCTAGCAGTAGGTATGCTGGAAGCTCAGTACGGCATTCCAGCCTGGCTATAAAGATTCAACATTTGTGTGGGTGGCTTAAATAGCCACCCCATTTTTATCAACTTTTTTTAGCATTTATTGATTTAGTTTAAGGTTTGTAAGATTTTTTTAAGTTAACCTTGAAACTACAGTAAGAAATAACCATATTATTTTTAGTGACAATAGTTATAGTTTTTCCTGTCCTTTGCGTTCCTTTGGTTTAAGACTATACCTA
This sequence comes from Vibrio sp. R10-SG-ISO4, assembly GCF_059834135.1. Taxonomy (NCBI): domain Bacteria; kingdom Pseudomonadati; phylum Pseudomonadota; class Gammaproteobacteria; order Vibrionales; family Vibrionaceae; genus Vibrio; species Vibrio sp. R10-SG-ISO4. Next base: position 303,241 of record NZ_JCBDHJ010000008.1, on the reverse strand, counting down.
TTGTTATTCATTAGAGTGTACTGCCTCAGTAATGAGGATGCTGAATGGTCAACACGTTGACTATAAGTTCAGTACAGTACGTGTTTTTACTACTAAAAAGGTAGGTATGTCATGGCAGAGCAATTTGCTAAAGCTTGGGAAGGTTTTGCAGCGGGTGACTGGCAAAACGAAGTAAACGTTCGTGATTTCATTCAGAAAAACTATGCCCCATACGAAGGCGACGAATCTTTCCTAGTTTCTGAAGGTACTGAAGCGACAAACAAGCTTTGGGCTAAAGTAATGGAAGGTATCAAGATCGAAAACTCAACGCACGCTCCTGTTGATTTCGATACTGACGTTATCTCTACCATCACTGCTCACGACGCAGGCTACATCGAAAAAGATCTTGAAACTATCGTTGGTCTTCAAACTGACGCTCCTCTTAAGCGCGCTATCATCCCTAACGGTGGTATCCGCATGGTTGAAGGTTCTTGTAAAGTTTACGGTCGTGAACTCGATCCAGCAATCTCAAAAATCTACACTGAATACCGTAAAACACACAACGCAGGTGTTTTCGATATCTACACTCCTGACATCCTAAAATGTCGTAAATCAGGTGTTCTGACTGGTCTTCCTGACGCATACGGTCGTGGTCGTATCATCGGTGACTACCGTCGCGTTGCGCTATACGGTATCGACTTCCTAATGAAAGACAAGCTGGCTCAATTTGCTTCTCTACAAGAGAAGTTCGAGAATGGCGAAGATCTTCAAATGACAATGCAGCTTCGCGAAGAGATCGCAGAGCAACACCGTGCACTTGGCCAAATGAAAGAAATGGCTGCTAAGTACGGTTACGATATCTCTCGCCCAGCAGAAACTGCACAAGAAGCGGTACAGTGGACTTACTTCGGCTACCTAGCAGCGGTTAAGTCTCAAAACGGCGCAGCGATGTCTCTAGGTCGTACTTCGACGTTCCTAGACATCTTCATTGAGCGTGATATTGCTGCAGGTAAGATCACTGAAGAACAAGCTCAGGAAATGATCGACCACTTCGTAATGAAACTACGTATGGTTCGTTTCCTACGTACTCCTGAGTACGATGACCTATTCTCTGGCGACCCAATCTGGGCAACAGAATCTATGGGTGGTATGGGTCTTGACGGCCGTACGCTAGTAACACGTACGAACTTCCGTTTCCTTAACTCTCTATACACTATGGGTCCTTCTCCAGAGCCAAACATCACGGTTCTTTGGTCTGAGCAGCTACCTGAAGGCTTCAAGAAGTTCTGTGCGAAAGTGTCTATCGATACCTCTTCAATCCAGTACGAAAACGACGACCTAATGCGCCCAGACATGGAATCAGATGACTACGCAATCGCATGTTGTGTATCTCCAATGGTTGTTGGTAAGCAAATGCAGTTCTTCGGCGCTCGTGCAAACCTTGCAAAAACCATGCTTTACGCAATCAACGGTGGTGTTGATGAGAAGCTGAAAATGCAAGTTGGTCCAGTAATGCCGAAGATCACTTCAGAAGTCCTAAGCTTCGACGAAGTGTGGAACAGCCTAGACCACTTCATGGATTGGCTAGCTAAGCAGTATGTAGCTGCACTAAACGCAATCCACTTCATGCACGACAAGTACTCTTACGAGTCTGCACTGATGGCGCTACACGATCGTGACGTGTACCGTACTATGGCTTGTGGTATCGCGGGTCTATCTATCGCGGCTGACTCACTATCTGCAATCAAGTACGCGAAAGTGAAACCAATCCGTGACGAAGATGGCGTAGCGATCGACTTCGAAATCGAAGGCGACTACCCTAAATTCGGTAACAACGATTCACGCGTAGATGACATCGCTTGTGAACTTGTTGAAGTGTTCATGAACAAGATCCGTAAGCTTAAGACTTACCGTGATGCCGTTCCTACTCAGTCTATACTTACTATCACATCTAACGTTGTGTACGGTAAGAAGACAGGTAACACGCCAGATGGTCGTCGCGCAGGTGCTCCGTTTGCTCCAGGTGCAAACCCAATGCATGGTCGTGATGAGAAAGGTGCGGTCGCATCTCTAACATCTGTAGGTAAACTGCCGTTTGCTCACGCGAAAGATGGTATCTCTTACACCTTCTCTATCGTGCCTAACGCACTAGGTAAAGACGAAGGTTCACAGCGCGCTAACCTTGCAGGTCTAATGGATGGTTACTTCCACCATGAAGCGGGCATCGAAGGTGGTCAGCACTTGAACGTGAACGTTCTTAACCGTGACACTCTAGAAGACGCAGTTAAGCACCCTGAGAAATACCCTCAGCTAACTATCCGTGTTTCTGGTTACGCTGTACGCTTTAACTCTCTAACTGCAGAGCAACAAGCTGACGTAATCGCACGTACATTTACAGAATCTCTATAAGAGACGCTGTTGAATGATTGATGCAGCCCCGCCTAGTGCGGGGCTGCATTTTTTGTACTTATCGTTCCTCGGTAAGCTTTAGAGTTTGCGCACATTTCCCCACATCAATCAGTGAATTCCTATAGTGGCCTTAGCGAATTGCGGTACTATCATCTGCACTATTCGTCAAAACAGAACACTATGGCTCGCTCTTCCTATCTCCCTTTTTCGTTGCTTCTTCTCTCCACCACTGCACTGGCTTCAGAGCAGTCAACCCTCGCCTTTTCACTCGACAACGACGGGGTATTTGGTGTTGATCAAGACTATACCAATGGCATTTTCCTCACTTACACCTCCGCAGGGATTCGCCCGCCTTCGTGGGTCGGGCCGCTAAGTTTGTCTTTTTGGGGCGCCGCCTCTTTGGACAAATGGGAAGTTACCCTAGCTCACAAAATGTATACGCCATCGGATATTGAAGCCGTAGAGCCCCTGCAAAACGATCGCCCTTATGCGGGTTATCTTCACACCGAGTTCAATTATATCAGTCTCCATCCAATGCAAGCTCAGCGCTTTAACCTGACCTTGGGCACCGTGGGTGAAAACTCACTGTCGGAAGAGGCACAAAAATTCGTCCACAGCATCACGGGCTCTGATGATCCTAACGGTTGGGCAAACCAAGTGGATGAAGGGTTTGCTGGGAGTGTCGGTTACCTGACCCACATCAACCTATGGCGCGAGCCGCTGTTGGCGAATACCGAGTGGGAAGTGTCGAGCGTTTCTGAAGCCAACGTCGGTAATTTTCGTAGTGATGTGTCAACCGGTGTCATGCTGCGTTGGGGACAAGATCTATCGGGCAGCTTAGGGGCTGCCAATATTGACAATGAGAATCCATTTCGCGCTGGTATGCTGGGTGGGTCAAAGCAGGGCTGGTTTGTTTTTGCCGGCATTGAAGCTCGCTACCGCTTCAATGACATCACCATTGAAGGGGACAGACCAGGCATCCGTCATAATCCCGATGTTAGCGATCCATCTCTATACGATGTCACCTTAGACAAGGTGCAAGCGACCGCCGTTGCTGGCGTTGCCTGGTATAATCAGAGCTTTGGCGCAACCTTAGCGACTACCGTCAAAACCCCCGATTATAAAGAAGCCCCCGATTCCGTCTACGGCGCCGGGGGCATCAATCTCTACGCGTTTTTCTAGCGTTAGACGGTAAAGCGTTGGCAGTCTTGGTTTAGGCTGCTGGCGCGCTCTTCTACCACCTGACTGACGGATTTGAGCTGGGCGTTGTTTTCTTCTAACTCTTTCATCGCCGAAGAGATTTGCGTCATGCTGTCGGCCATCGATTGACTGGTGGTCGCCAACTCTTTGATGGATGAAAAAATCACCTCTGTTTGATGCGATGCTTCGTCGGCTTTTTCGGTAATGGTGCGCAGTGCTGTCATCGCTTCATGACCTCGCTGTTGGCCCGACTGCATCGTCACTTCCGATTTCCCTATGTATTGAATCACCTCTGCGCTCTCTTTTTTCATCGTATCGATGGTTTCCGAGATCTCACCCACCGCGTCCACAGTTCGCACAGCTAAGCTGCGCACTTCATCGGCGACCACCGCAAAGCCGCGACCTTGCTCGCCCGCTCGAGCCGCTTCTATCGCTGCATTAAGCGCCAAGAGGTTAGTTTGCTCCGCGATACCATTAATGATCACCATTACAGAGTCGACTTTCGAGGAGGCTTCCTCAAGTTGTTTAATATGGCTAGCCGCCGAGGTCAAAATGCCGCCGACCTCCTCTAGGGACCCAATCGCGGCTCGAATGACCTGCGCCCCTTCTTCGGCCGCTTGATTGGACTGACGACTTAAATCCGAGACAAACTCCAATGAATTGGACACTTCGTGGGTCGTCACGCTTACTTCTTCCGTGGCTGAGGCGAGCAGCTGTGTCTGGCCCAATACTTCGCTTTGGTGGTGGGCGAGTAAATCCAACCCTTGGTTCAACTCAGCAGCGTTACCGGATAACGCATCACTGTTACTTTGCACCGCCTTCACCAACGAGCCGAGATTTTCACAACTTTCATTGATACTGCTCGCCAGTTGGTTGAATTCATCTTTTGGGTTATTCGTGAGAGCCATTCGACTCGACAAATCCCCTTTAGAAAGCTTGCGCAAAATCTTCTGTGTCGTATTCACCAAGCGAGATTGCGACGAGCTCTGCAAGACAAAGATAAGAATGGTAAATAACGCCAATACCACGCACGCCGCCATAATCGACCACAAGGTTTGGTCAGAGGTTTTTTCCGCGCTGCTTTGATACCTCATACTCACTCCGCCAAGTTGCGATGTAATGGCGGCAATCAAGTCAGCGAGGCGTTCTTTTGTGGTCAGTAACTGCTGCTCAATCGCACCGGCTTGCTGGGATAGCTCGGCGACACGAATAAAGGTCTCTTTATATTGTTCAATCTCTTTTTCATACAAGTCCAACATCGCATAAACGTTCGACATACTTTCAAAGCTGCCCATCGCGCGATTGAACAGCTTTAAGTTCTCTTCATTGGGTTGCAGCAAATAGTTCTGCTGCGATTTGATCATCGCCTGAAAGTCCGAGTTGAGCGTCACCATACCTGTCTCGGCGATTTTTTGTTCTATGATGGTGGCCAATTGCCCAAGCTCACCCAATTTGCCTTCATCAATAGTGAACCCCAGCTCTTGTTTGATGGTTAACCAAGGCGTGACGGCGGCTTCAAAATCGGTAATGTCATGCTCAAGCTGTTGGCTCTCTTGGCGAAAGCCGAGGGATTGAAGAAAGCCAATGTTGGCCTCCACATCCTGAACGATAGTCTGAATATCCCCTTTCACGCTGTCGACTTGAGCACCGCTCAAATTGTCTAAGTTGCTACTCAGCGTCAATATTTTTGCTTGAGTTTGATAAATCGAAAGCGAGCCAACCGCAATATCACCACTGGAGTGGTATTGGCGGCTCATTTCGCTCAACCTGGAAGAAGTAAAGAGTGCCAGTGCAACAAATCCAATCGTCAACACCGCGAGAAAGAGAATCCCTTTCTGCTTTTGTGATAGTGCAAGCCTGTCCATAAAAAGTCCTTTAACATCAGGTGAATGTGTAGAGCACTGACCTGTTGAATTCCACTACTTATTTTTATTTTATTATCATTATTTACTTTTTTATAACATACATTTTAGACGAAAAAAGCACAATTTCGCTATTTATAAAAACTCTCTATTAAATGGCTAATTCACTATATAAACCCTACCATTTGTAATAAAATAACGAACAAATCACTTATAAGAGATGAGCTCATGTCTACAACTGGTCGAATTCATTCTTTCGAATCATGTGGTACTGTTGATGGTCCCGGTATTCGTTTCATTGTGTTTATGCAAGGCTGCCTAATGCGCTGCATGTATTGCCACAACCGAGATACTTGGGATACCCATGATGGGAAAGAAGTGACCGTTGAAGAGATCATCAAAGAAGCGAAAAGCTATCGTCACTTTATGAACGCATCGGGTGGTGGCGTCACCTGTTCAGGTGGTGAAGCCATGCTTCAGCCTGAGTTTGTGCGCGATTTCTTCCGTGCCGCACAAGCCGAAGGCATTCATACCTGCCTGGATACCAATGGCTACATCCGTAAGCACACAGAGGTGATTGATGAGGTACTCGATGCGACCGATTTGGTGATGCTCGATCTGAAACACATGAAAGATGAAATTCACCATGATTTCATCGGCGTCTCCAACAAACGTACCCTCGACTTTGCTCGTTACCTACACCAAATCGGCCAGAAAACCTGGATTCGTTACGTGATTGTCCCGGGTTATACCGACGATGAAGAAGCCGCACACATGCTCGGTGACTTTATCAAGGATATGGACAACATCGAGAAAATCGAACTGCTGCCATACCACAAACTTGGCGCGCACAAATGGGAAGCGCTCGGTCTTGATTACCCCCTTGAAGGTGTCAACCCGCCATCAAAGGAAACCATGGATAAGATTGTTGGCATCCTTGAGCAATATCACTCAAATGTAAAATATTAGTTTTATTTGTTTCCCAATTCAGAAAAAATACCAACCATAACGCAGGCATGGTTGGTATTTTTTTGGGGATAATGTGGCACTCAGTGAACTCTATCTTTGGTTTATCGCTCTCGCCAGTTTCGGGCTGATATGGCGAGATGTTCGCACTGTACTGCTGCCCAAACTGCGCAATGAATCAGGCTTCCAACACTTTACCTTTGCGGTGGTCGCCGCGCTGGCCTTGCTGTGGTCTGCGCAAGCAGGCGTTAAAGCAGGTCTCTCCATTCACTTTCTGGGCTTAACCACATTATCGCTACTCTACGGATGGCGAAGTGCTTACGCCATCGGCCTGTTCGCCGCCCTTGCCGTGACTCTGTTTGGCGAATTACCCCTCACGATGCTCCCTAGCTATTTGCTCTTCTCGGTATTGTGTCCAATCGTGATAAGCCACGGGGTGTTTTTAGTCAGTTATCGCTTTTTGCCACGTAATATCTTTGTCTTTATTTTCGTTGCTGGCTTTCTAAACGGCGCCGTCACAGGCAGCGCTCACCTACTCATCAACGCCGTACATCATTGGTGGCTTGGCCCTCACGATTGGCCGACCATCGTCGATCACTATTTGGTCTTCCTACCTCTCCTCGCTTTTCCAGAAGGGCTATTAAACGGTATGGCCGCGGCAATGTTCGCGGTATTCAAACCTGAGTGGCTACGCGTCTTCTCCGATAGTGACTACATTTATAATCACCACCACAAAAAGTAATCGGTAAAAAAGCCCCGTTTTTGTTTAAATCTGATCATTTTTCATCACAAACCTGTGTTGAGATCATGTTTCATCCTGTAATGAACGGATAACCTAAGCACATTAAAAATGTATTAGATTCTTTAAGTGAGGCCAGCATGGAAATGACAAACGCTCAACGTTTGATTCTTTCAAACCAATACTACTTGATGTCACAAATGGACCCAGAAAACGCCGCGAAATACCAGCGTTTGCAGGTGATCGTTGAACGTGGCTACGAGCTACAAATGAACGAGCTGAACAAGAACTTTGGCTGTTTGAGCGAAGCACACTGTCGTGAGATTATCGACATCATGGAAATGTACCATGCCATGCAGGAATCCTACCGCATGCTAGAGGCGCAAGAGCAAAAAGATGTCGACCAACGCCGTCTTACGTTCCTAGGCTTTGACATCGCTTCAGAAGCGCAGCTCGTCAACTATGTGCGTTTCCTAACGGACTCTGAAGGTCTCTACCCACAGTTTGATAAAGGTGATCACTACTTTAATGCTCAGATGCCGATGCTAGAGAAATATCGCCGCATGTTGACCACTTGGCGCAACTGTCCTCGTCAGTACCATCTCTGCGCTAACGAGCTAAAACAGATCTTCCGCGCGTAAGACAAGCACGATACCGCTCTCGCGCAGCTTGCGACTAGAGCATAGCGAGACATAGAGACATAGAGAAACAGAAAAGGGGCGTGTACGCCCCTTTTTAGTTGGTTAGCCAATTAGCTCAGCTTAAACATGGCCACTTTCGAGGTGAGCGCTTCCGCATTGGCTTTCACCTGATACGCCTCTTTCGAGCTGGTATCCGCACCTGCCACTAACTGATCCGCCACGTTCTTGATGGAGGTGATATTTTGCGTAATCTCACTCGTCACATGCGTTTGCTCTTCTGCCGCAGTGGCGATTTGCGTCGCCATATCACTGATGAGTGCACCCGCGGTTTTGATTTCTTCCAACGCACTCGCAGCGCGATCCGCGTCTTGTACCGAGTGAGCGGCGAGCGCTGCGCTGCTCTTCATAATCGAAACCGCTTTATTCGTTGTACCTTGCAGTACATCGATGGTGTGTTTGATCTCTTCTGTCGAGGAGTGTGTACGTTGAGACAACACACGGACTTCATCGGCAACAACGGCAAAACCGCGACCTTGTTCACCTGCACGCGCCGCTTCAATCGCCGCGTTCAACGCAAGTAAGTTGGTCTGCTCAGCAATGCCCTGAATGGTTTGCAACACAGTGGAAATCTCTTGTGCGTGCCTATCCAGTTCACTGACAACCAGTCCTGCGCTATCGAGTTCCGCCGCCAGTTTGTTGATTGAACCTTTGGTATCCGCCACCAGCGCATAACCGTTATCGGTACTTTGCGTCGATTCGTGAGCTGCCTGAGCGGTTTGCTCTGCATGAGACGCAATTTCGTGGGTCGCACTGGCGAGCTGAGTGACCGCAGTGGCCACCATGGTGATCTCTTGCTGTTGCAGGTGAATATCTTTCACCGCATCTTGACCACGCAACGCACTTTGCTCTGATTGATCTTTGAGCTGGTGTGACTGCTCACGGATGTGGCCAATAAGCGACTGCAAGCTACCAACAAAGGTATTAAAGTTATTCGCTAAGCGACCCACCTCGTCTTGTGACTCCACCTTGATACGCTGGGTAAGGTCACCACTCCCGTTTGCAATTTGCTCGAGTGCGTTAGAAACGTTGTTGAGAGGGCGGAATAAGATGTTGCACAACCAGTTAAACAGCGCAACACAGACAATCACGACCACTAAGGTCACCAATAGCTGCCCCCAAACTGCGCTAGTCAGTGGCGCAACAAGGGAATCGTAATTGAGCACGACTACCGTCGACAACTCAGTGCCTTGAATATTGCGTGCAAACAAGACCGATTCTTGACCGTTGATGACTTGCATCGAAACTTGGCTACGTTGCGTTGCTTGCTTAACCGCATCGATATTAAGGCCTAGCTGAGAAATAGGTTTATTGAGCAGTTTGGTATCAGCGTGGACAAAGACGTTGCCTTGCGCGTTGGCAATAAACATGTAGCCTTCACCCGGCAAAATGACATGCTCCATACTGGTGAGGATATCGGTGATTTCAACATCCGCGCCCAACACCACTTGTTCGCCATGCAGCGTCAACGCTTTACCTAGCGACACCACGTTAGCGCCCGTTGCCGCAGCGACGGTAGGATTATCCATAAACACTTTCGACGGCTGCTTTACTGCGTTCTGGTACCAGCCCCATTTGCGCGGGTCATTATTACCCGGCGGCAGTACCACTCCATTGGCGTTGTCCTGCGAACCATCGGCGTAGGCGAGAAAAACATTGTCAAACGCCGCTGAGTCACGCAACTGCTTGAGATGGGTCACAATGGCGCCCTTCTCCGACTCTTGAGATAAAGACGTCAGGGCTCGCCCCTTCGACCCTATCCAGTCTGTCACGTACTGATTGTAAGATGAGACGGTACTCTCTAGGCGCTGCTCGACCTCAAAATCCAACCGTTCCAATGAGGAACGAAAAGAGATCGCTTCCACCAAGAGCCCCCCGACTACAATGGCAACACTCGCTGAAATCGCGAGTTTATTTTTTAACGAAATTTTATTGAACATATAGCAGTTACTTTCATTCTAATGTGATTGCGATGGGATCATCTCAGTCATTATATTTTGCGCATAGAAATAAATCATGACGCACGTCGAAAGCCTTGAAAAAAGTGTTTTGTTTGTGGAAGCGAGCGCACTCTTTTTGTTTTAATTTGCTGCCTTCATCACAAGGGTGACACTCAAGAGCGGCTAACGCTCTGTTTAGATGGTGAGTTTTACCAGCGCTTTTCCTGACGCATTCCCCTCATCGATAGGTCGTAAATATTAATGATTCACGCCTTGATTATTTCACCACTTTGAACTTGTCGGAAAAGAGAGCGGCTGAATCTGCCCAAAATCACAATTTGCAATTAAACACATATTTTTTAAGCAGAATTCCAAATACGGGCTAGTCTTATAGGAAGAGAGGAAACGCTTTTCAATGCGGGTTTAATGTCATTTTGACAGGTTCAGAGGGGATTTCATTATGAGTATTTTCGACCATTTCCAAGCACGCTACGAAGCCTCCAAGGATGAGGAGTTATCACTGCAAGAATTCCTTAGCCTGTGTAAGGACGACAAAAGTGCTTACGCAAACGCGGCTGAACGTCTATTGATGGCTATTGGTGAGCCACAAGTAATCGATACAGCGAAAGACCCCCGTCTCAGCCGTATCTTCTCCAACCGGATGATTTCTCGTTATGAAACATTCAAAGATTTTTACGGTATGGAGGAAGCCATCGAGCAAATCGTCTCCTACCTCAAGCATGCGGCGCAAGGTCTCGAAGAGCGCAAACAGATTCTTTACCTACTCGGCCCTGTGGGCGGTGGTAAATCGTCACTCGCGGAGAAACTCAAAGCCTTGATGCAACAGATGCCCATTTACGTGCTCTCTGCCAACGGTGTCCGTAGCCCAGTCAACGACCATCCATTCTGTCTGTTTGACGTCAATGAAGATGGTGAGCTTCTGAAAAAAGAGTATGGCATCGAAAACCGCTACCTACGCTCCATCATGTCGCCTTGGGCAGCCAAGCGCCTACATGAATTCGGCGGTGACATCTCCAAATTTAAAGTTGTGAAAGTGCGCCCATCCATTTTGGACCAACGTGCGATTGCCAAAACTGAGCCCGGCGATGAAAACAACCAAGACATTTCATCACTGGTCGGTAAAGTCGATATTCGTCAGTTAGAACACTTCTCCCAAGACGATCCCGATGCTTACAGCTATTCCGGTGCCTTGTGTCGTGCAAACCAAGGCTTAATGGAATTCGTTGAGATGTTTAAAGCGCCAATCAAAGTGCTTCACCCGCTGCTTACCGCAACGCAAGAAGGCAACTATAACGGTACTGAGGGGCTATCTGCGCTGCCGTTTGATGGCATGATTCTCGCGCACTCCAACGAATCCGAATGGCAGACCTTCCGCAATAACAAAAACAATGAGGCGTTCTTAGACCGTGTCTACATTGTCAAAGTTCCTTACTGTCTGCGCGTGTCTGAAGAGGTGAAAATCTACCAGAAACTGCTTGATCACTCCGAGCTTGCCAAAGCACCGTGCTCACCCAGCACGCTCGAATTGCTATCACAGTTCAGTATTCTATCGCGCCTCAAAGAGCCAGAGAACTCGTCTATTTTCTCAAAAATGCGCGTCTACGACGGGGAAACCCTTAAAGACACTGATCCGAAAGCAAAAAGCTATCAGGAATACCGTGACTTCGCCGGTGTTGATGAGGGGATGTCTGGTCTCTCGACCCGTTTTGCCTTCAAGATCCTCTCGCGCGTGTTCAACTTCGACAGCGCGGAAGTCGCTGCGAACCCTGTTCACCTCTTCTATGTGATTGAGCAGCAAATTGAGCGTGAGCAGTTCCCTCAAGAGACCGCTGAGCGATACCTTGAGTTCTTGAAAGGTTACTTAGTACCACGCTACGTCGAATTTATCGGCAAAGAGATCCAGACCGCCTATCTCGAGTCTTACTCGGAGTACGGTCAAAACATCTTTGATCGCTACGTGACCTATGCTGATTTCTGGATTCAAGACCAAGAGTACCGCGACCCTGAAACCGGCCAATTGTTTGACCGCTCAGCGCTCAATAACGAACTGGAGAAAATTGAGAAGACGGCAGGCATCAGTAATCCAAAAGATTTCCGTAATGAGATCGTGAACTTCGTGCTCCGCGCTCGCGCCAACAACGAAGGTAAAAATCCGGTCTGGACGAGCTACGAGAAACTTCGCACCGTTATCGAGAAGAAAATGTTCTCTAACACCGAAGAGTTGCTCCCAGTCATTTCGTTTAACGCTAAAACCTCTTCTGAAGATCAGAAGAAACACGACGACTTTGTCGCTCGTATGATGGAAAAAGGCTATACCGAACGCCAAGTTCGTTTGCTTTCTGAGTGGTATCTACGCGTACGTAAATCGTCTTAAGCACATCGCCCCTTGGTGATTCAATCCAAGGGGCGTATTGACGACGTTAACGCAATTGAGGGGGAACTCATGGCGCAATTTATTGACCGACGACTGAACGGTAAGAATAAAAGCGCGGTAAACCGCCAGCGCTTTATTCGCCGTCATAAAGAGCAGATCAAAGAGTCCGTAGCAGATGCCGTGAATCGACGTTCTATTACGAATACGGACTCTGGTGAAGACGTCTCTATTCCACACAAAGACATCAGCGAACCTGTGTTTCATCAAGGTAAAGGGGGATTGAAAGAACGCGTTCACCCAGGTAACGATCAATTTATCACCGGCGATAAAATCGAGCGCCCGAAAGGGGGGGGGCAAGGCGGCGGTTCAGGAGAAGGTGAAGCCAGTCCCGACGGCGAAGGCCAAGACGATTTTGTGTTTCAAATATCCAAAGATGAGTATCTTGATATTCTGTTTGAGGATTTGGAACTACCAAACCTTGAAAAAAACCAAATCAACAAAATCACTGAATGGAAAACCCATCGCGCAGGCTATCAAACCGCTGGTGTTCCCGCCAACATCGCGATTGTGAAATCTTTGCAGCAATCCCTTGCTCGCCGCACAGCCATGACCGCGGGCAAACGTCGCATGCTACGAGAGCTCGAAGCGGCGCTCGATGAAGTCAAGATGAGTGAGCCTGCCCAACTGCTTGAAGAGAAGCGCCTACAGGACGAAATCGCGGCACTGCGTAAAAAAATCGACACCGTGCCCTTTATCGATACCTTTGATCTTCGCTTCAAAAATTACGAACGACGCGCGATTCCATCTAGCCAAGCGGTGATGTTCTGTTTGATGGATGTGTCAGGCTCGATGGACCAAGCCACCAAAGACATTGCCAAACGCTTTTATGTGCTGCTCTACCTGTTCTTGACTCGCACCTATGAAAACGTCGAAGTGGTCTTTATCCGTCACCACACCCAAGCCAAAGAAGTCGATGAGCACGAGTTTTTCTATTCGCAAGAGACCGGCGGCACCATCGTCTCCAGTGCGTTGAAACTGATGGACGAGATCATCAAAGATCGATTCCCAACCGCTGAATGGAACATTTATGCCGCGCAAGCATCGGATGGCGATAACTGGGCAGACGACTCACCTCGCTGTCGAGAATTGCTCACCAAACAGTTATTACCTGAGTGTCAGTACTATTCGTACATTGAAATAACTCGCCGTTCACACCAAACGCTTTGGCACGAATATGAGAAGCTGGAAAACAGCTTTGACAACTTTGCGATGAAGCACATTCGCAGCGTCGAAGATATCTTCCCGGTGTTTAGAGAGTTGTTTCGCAAAGAGCATGCATAGGGAGGCGCTATGACTACGAAAACAAAAAAGTCTGCCAAATCAAACGCAAATAGACTGCCCGATGGTCCTGATTGGACATTCGATCTCATTGAACGTTATCACATGGAGATCAAACGCGTCGCCGAGCATTATCGACTCGACACCTACCCCAATCAGATTGAAGTGATCACCTCAGAGCAGATGATGGACGCCTATTCGAGTATTGGTATGCCCATCAATTATAACCACTGGTCGTTTGGTAAAAAGTTCATTCAAACCGAGCAAGGCTATAAACACGGTCAAATGGGGCTGGCGTACGAAATCGTGATCAACTCTGACCCATGTATCGCCTACTTGATGGAGGAAAATACCGTTACCATGCAAGCCCTAGTGATGGCGCACGCCTGCTACGGGCACAACTCCTTTTTTAAAGGCAATTATCTGTTCCAAACTTGGACTGATGCCAGTTCGATCATTGACTATTTGCTGTTTGCGAAAAACTACATTGCCGAGTGCGAACAAAAGTATGGCGTCAAAGAAGTTGAAGAGCTTATCGACTCGTGCCACGCCTTGATGAATTTTGGCGTAGATCGCTACAAACGTCCGGAAAAGATCTCGATTGCCGAAGAAAAAATGCGCCAAGAAGAGCGTGAAGCGTACCTGCAATCTCAAGTCAATGACCTATGGCGCACAGTACCCAAAAACAAGGTAGAGCAAGAGAAAAGCAAACTGCTCTTCCCGACAGAGCCACAAGAGAACATTCTCTATTTCATTGAAAAGCACGCCCCGTTGCTGGAGCCATGGCAACGTGAGATCGTGCGCATCGTGCGTAAAATTAGCCAATACTTCTACCCGCAAAAGCAAACCCAAGTGATGAACGAAGGCTGGGCAACCTTCTGGCACTACACCATTCTCAACCACATGTACGATGAAGGTTTGGTCAGCGAACGCTTTATCTTAGAGTTTCTTCATAGCCACACCAGTGTGGTGGCTCAGCCGCCCTATAACAGCCCCTATTTTAGTGGTATCAATCCCTACGCACTCGGCTTTGCGATGTTTAGGGATATACGTCGCATTTGTCAAGAGCCTACGGATGAGGACAAAGAGTGGTTCCCAGAGTTAGCTGGCAGCGATTGGCTAGAAGCGGTGCACTTTGCGATGCACAACTTTAAAGACGAAAGCTTCATCAGCCAATACCTATCGCCGAAAGTGATCCGCGACTTTAAGCTGTTCTCCATCACCGATGATGATAGGAAAAACTTTATTGAAGTCACCGCGATTCACAACGATATTGGCTACCGTGCCATTCGTGAAAAGCTCGCGGCGCAATACAACTTGAGCAACCTTGAGCCCAATATCCAAGTGTATAACGTTGACGTGCGTGGGGACCGCTCATTAACCCTGCAATACGTGCCTCATGACCGTATTCCACTCGATGAGAGCTACGAGGAAGTGCTCAAACATGTCTACCGTCTATGGGGATTCGATGTGGTACTCGAAGAGGTGAAGGAGACTGGGCGACGTGAGATTCTCGGCACCTGCCCTAAGCGTAACGACTACGACACGAAAATCTAAACGCTGTGCGCTGACATCCTGTTACGTATAAAAGCAACCTGCCACGCATAAAGCAAAAGGCCCAGAAACCTGTCCGTTTCTGGGCCTTAATATTCTATGGTGTTAGTTGGATGCGCACTTAAGCACTAAAATGACGTCTGACGACATCAAGATCGTGTGGTGTATCCACTCCAGCGGCCGGCGCTTCTTTGGCAACATCGACATGGATTTTTTCTCCATACCAGAGCACACGAAGCTGCTCTAAGCACTCAATACGCTCTAGTGGCGTAGGCTGCCAATTGACATAGGTATTGATGAATCCCGCACGATAGGCATAAATACCGATATGACGCAGTAGAGGCTGTTTGGCATCGGCATTACCGCTAGCAAAGTGGTCACGATCCCAAGGAATCGTCGCCCGGCTAAAGTAAAGGGCAAAACCTTGCTGGTCTACCACCACTTTCACCGCATTGGGATTGAACACTTCCTCTTCATCACGGATCTCTACCGCCAACGTGGCCATTGGCGCGTTGCAACGGGCAAGGTTATCGGCCACTTGAGAAATGATCGATGGCGGTATCAAAGGCTCATCACCTTGAACATTGACGATAATGTGATCGTCAGCAATGCCCATCTGTTCAACCACTTCCGCTAAGCGCTCGGTGCCTGATTCGTGCTTGTCTGACGTCATGCACACATCACCACCAAAGGCTCGCACGGCTTGCTCAACTCGTTCATCATCGGTCGCAACGATCACTCGCTCGGCACCCGCTTGAATGGCTTGCTCGTAAACGCGTTGCACCATAGGCTTACCAGCGATATCGGCAAGAGGCTTACCCGGTAAGCGGCTAGATTGATAGCGCGCAGGTATAACGACAGTAAAAGCCATTAGCGACCCTCATCCATGCTCATTTGGCGAGCTTCAGGTTCGAGCAGGACAGGAATGCCCTCTTTAATTGGGTAAGCAAGTCGATCCAATTTACAAATTAGCTCTTGTTTATCTTTGTCGAACGTCAGCTTTCCTTTGCACACTGGGCAAGCAACGATTTCAAGAAGACGATGGTCCATACTGCTCTTTCACCTCTTTAATTTTATTGATGATGTACGCGGCATCCTGTGGCTCAAATTTGGCAGACACGGGCAAATACCACCAGTTGTCCTGCGCAAATTGCGTACATTTTACGGCATCTTTTTCTGTCATGATCAAAGCGTCGCCTTTTGCAGCCAACGCGATTAATTCATCGGCGGAGAAATCTTTGTGATCGGCAAAGCCTTGGCTCATGGTCACCTGCGCACCGAGCTGGGCTAAGGTATTGAAAAATCGTGGTGGATGACCAATTCCAGCCATCGCGATTAAGCGCCCAAGTTCGCCGACTGCGCGACGCTCTCCGGTTGTTAGGTTGACGGCAAGGTCTGGCACCAATTGCATCGATGCTTCACCCGGGTGAGCATTGCCCCCGTTGGTAATGATGGCATCAACACTTTGCAATCGAGCGGTCGATTCGCGCAGCGGCCCTAACGGCAAAAGTTGTTCGTTACCAAAACGGCGAGCACCATCCACAACCACCAACTCTATGTCTCTTTGTAAGGCGTAATGCTGCAACCCATCGTCGGTAATGATGATATCCACGCCTTGTGGTATTAAGGCTTTTACTGCCTCAGACCGAACCGGTGACACAGCAACCGGCGCACCGGTGCGCTGATAAATAAGCTTAGGTTCATCACCACAATGCAGGGTTAGCGTTGAAGCGTCCACCATCAACGGATAAGACGGCGCTTTCGCGCCGTAGCCCCGTGACACCACACCCGGCGTGAAACCGAGCGCTTGTAAGGTCTCAACCAGCCAGATCACGACCGGCGTTTTGCCATTGCCACCGGCGGTGATATTACCCACCACCACTACAGGCACTGGCGCTCGATAGCTCTGTTTAACGCCAGACTCGAACTGCTGACGTCGGCGCTGACTGATAACCGCAAACAAACGACTTAGCGGCCATAGAAGCGGCCAGGCTAACCAACGAAGGGGGTGTTGACCAAACCAAATCTGCTCAATCACCGATTAAGCACCAAATTGAATACGGTGAAGCTGCGCATACGCACCGTCTTGGGACAACAGCTCAGCGTGTGAGCCACGCTCAACAATTTCACCCTCATCAACAACCAGGATTTCATCCGCATTTTCAATGGTCGACAGTCGGTGCGCAATCACCAACACCGTTTTGTTTTTCTGCAGTTCATCGAGTGCGGACTGGATTGCCTTCTCAGACTCAGTATCTAGCGCCGATGTGGCCTCATCCAAGATCAGTACAGGGGCATCACGCAGCAACGCTCGCGCAATCGCGATACGTTGACGTTGACCGCCTGACAAGCTAGTTCCGTTTTCACCAATCACAGTATCTAATCCGTCATCCATGCCTTCAATGAAATCCATCGCGTACGCCAAACGCGCGGCTTCTTCGATTTGCTCGCGGCTGTATTTGTCTTTCGCCGCATAAGCAATGTTGTTGGCAATGGTGTCATTGAACAAGTGCACATTTTGCGACACAAGGGCAAAGTGACTGCGCAGATTGCTTAGGCTGTAATCGCGGATGTCGTGTTCATCGAGCAAGATGGTGCCTGAATCAACGTCGTAAAAACGGGTAAAGAGATTGGCAATGGTACTTTTGCCTGAACCCGAGCGGCCCACCAGCGCCACCGTCTTACCCTGCGGGATAGAAAAGCTCACTTGGCTGAGTGCCGGTTTCTCTTTGCCACCGTAGGTGAAGGTGACGTCTTTCACTTCAATATCACCACGGACTTTGTCCGTGCTGTATTGACCGGTATCTTTCTCAGTCTCAAGATCCATCAGGCCAAACAAGGTTTGGCTTGCCGCCATACCGCGCTGAAATTCTGAGGTGACGTTAGTGAGAGATTTCAGAGGGCGCATCAAGCCAAACATGGCAGAGAAGATGACCGTAAAGGTGCCCGGCGTCAGGTCAGCACGAATCGAATCGACGCTAGCCAAAAACAGCACCACCACCAATGCCATCGACGCGATCACTTGGATCACCGGATTGGCGATCGCTTGAGCAGCGACAAGCTTCATCGTCTGTTGGCGCATGCGATTACTCACTTCGTCAAAACGCTTGGTTTCCACATCCTGACCGCCATAACTCAATACGACTTTGTGGCCTTTCAGCATCTGCTCCGCCGAAGAGGTAACGTTGCCCATCGCATCTTGCATATTTTTTGAAATACGGCGAAAACGTTTGGAGACCACGCCAATCCCCCATGCCACCACGGGAGCGACGACAAACAAGACTAAAGATAACTGCCAACTGTTCCAAAACATTAGGACAAGTAAACCAATAATACTCGCGCCTTCACGCACGATACTGACTAACGCACGGCTGGTTGCACCTGCCACCTGCTCGGAGTCATAGGTAATACGAGACAGTAAACCACCGGTCGACTCTTTATCAAAAAACGACACCGGCATATGCATAAACTGAGCAAAGATACGGCGACGCATCAGCATCACCACATTGCCCGATACCCAACTCAAACAGTAGGTTGAGACGAATCCACTCAAGCCCCTGAGCACCATCATCCCCAAAATGATAAACGGTAGCGTGCGCAAAAAGTTGGAGTCTGCATCACCAAACCCTTCATCGAGCAAAGGCTTGAGCAAGGAGATCATGTAGGTGTCCGCAAAGGCATTAATGACAAGCGCAATGATCGCGACCACGAGACCCGCTTTGTACAGGCGAATGTATGTCCACAATCGTTTAAACGTGGTCCAGGTGGTTTCATCTTGGTGTTGTGACATAGAAAG
Organism: Vibrio sp. R10-SG-ISO4; assembly: GCF_059834135.1. NCBI lineage: Bacteria > Pseudomonadati > Pseudomonadota > Gammaproteobacteria > Vibrionales > Vibrionaceae > Vibrio > Vibrio sp. R10-SG-ISO4. The sequence continues at coordinate 284,365 of NZ_JCBDHJ010000008.1, read as the reverse complement.
GCTTTATTTTTCTTACAATATTGCGGTCATTCTACTCCGTTACGCAGCATCTGCCTATACCATGCCCGGCCTTTGACCTCTCGAATCCCACGGACAAACCACTCGTTTGGATAAAATTTCACCGTCAACTGGCCAAAGGTACCGGTATCACGCCAATCAATACCACGAATTTGATAGCGCTCCACCACCAATGGGTGTGGCAGTGTCCAGCGCCCTCGATACGCTGACGACGCTAAAGCCAACCTCGGTGAAACGGCGTCGATAAACGCGGGCAAAGACGAGGTCCGGCTGCCATGATGGGGCACTATGAGGATGTCGGCCTTCAGATATTGCGGCTCTCGGAGCAATAGCCACTCAGCAATGGCATCAATGTCTCCGGTCAGTAATACCGACGCCTTTGGCGAGCTCACTCGAATAACACAAGAGTGCGGATTGAACGCTCGAGAGACTCGTGTTGGCGGCCATAAGACCTCAAGCGTCAAACGCTGCCACTGTAGGGTTTGACCTTGACGACAGGGCACATCGCCTACGCCATGTTGACTGCTGATGAGTGTCGGTTGCCACTCTGCCACTAATGGCTGCCAACCACCGGCATGATCCCAGTCCATATGGCTGAGAATAAGATAGTCAACACGGCGAATTCCCCGCTTGTAAAGCAATGGCGTGATGATCTGCTCCGCATAGCTCGAGTCTTGCCAAGCGCTGCCCGTGTCATAAACCAGCGCGGTCTCGCCTTGTCGAATCACAACGGCGAGACCATGCCCGACATCGAGTATCCACATCTCCCATAATGGCTTGGGAGCAAATTCTATCCGCCCCATCGCCGTCACAGCAAAAATCAGCAACAACACCCGCTTGCGTACCCAGACAGAAGCCAGCGCTAGCAGAGCGCTCACTCCGAACAGCATTGCCCAATCATCTTCGACCCACCACCACAAGTCCCAATGACCCAAAGCATTCGACACCCATTGCAACAACCTATTGATTAACGGCCACAACAACGAACAATCGAATAGCAACTGGGCCAGCAATGCGAGCAGAGTGAGAGGAATGATAATGAACGAAAACAGCGGCACACAGACCAGATTAGTGAGAAACGCGATGCGACTGACGCCATCAAAAAATAGTATCGTCAGCGGTGTCATGAAAAGCAGAAAGAAAACCTGTAAGCGCAGCATACTGCTAAGCGCGCCGGTTTGTGCGTAGCGGCTGGAAACAAACACGAAGATGATCGCCACCGCCAGAATCGACATCCAAAAGCTGAGAGACAAGGGTGCGAAAGGGTCAAAAAGTAACAAGATCGCAGTCACCAGACACCACTTGAGCCGCAGCGGCCAATAGCGTTTGACCAGCAGCAGTCCAACGGTCAACAAACACGCCAGTAACGCGCGCTGAGTGGGTAGCGTTAAACCGGCGAGCCAAGCGTAGCAAGTGGCGACGATAAGCCCCAAAATGAGCGGCGCCACGTTTGCCCTAGGCCATAGCATGAATACACCCCGCCCCAACCACCACCCTAGTCCAAACGCGATGCCGATATGCAGGCCAGAAATGGCAATCAGGTGGCCAAGCCCGCTGCGAGCCAACTGAGCAGATTGCGCCGTACTTAAATGATGCCGAGCGCCAAAGGTCAACGCTTCAATCAAACCGCGCTGCGAGTATGGCGCTATGGCACGCTCGAGAAGAAGATAGTAATGCGCACGAAGAGTGGGTAGGCTGCGCACGATAAAATGCGTCTTCGCAGGCGCTACCGCGGTGGCTAACCATCGGCGTGACAACGCCTGCTTTTCAGCATCAAACCCCACCTCATTAAGTAAGCCGACGACAGGCTCTAAGCGCACTTTAACGTCGATTTCATCGCCCGGCAGCAGAGCAATTGGCGATATAAACTGAACTTTCAGTGGCATCAAACTGCGCAATGTTTGGCCATTGATTGATCTAACTACAATTTCGCCTCTAAAGCCGTGACTTATTTGTTTAAAAAAGCTGTCAGCTTTCGCGTTTATGGTAATATCTGGCCCTGCACGGAAGAGCGTTTCTATTTGCTGGTGAATTAAGTGACCATGAAGCATCACTAACAACAGACCGGCATTGATTCCCCACCCGATTCGAAGCATACGAATCCAAATAGAGACCACGAGGAGGCCGACATTAAGGCCACTCCAAATCCAATCTGGCATAGCTGGCCAAATTGCGGCGCTCATGACGGTCGCCGAAAAAGAAGCAAGAGTCCAACAACTGATTAGATAGTGAGCCATAGTCCCCTATGCCAAGAAAATTTATCAAACGCTTTATGCCTGACCATGAGTTAATCAAGCGTCAAAAGGCACTAAAGGTTTTTGGCAACGTGTTGTACAACCCGAATTTGTGGTGTTTGAATCGCCGTTCAGCGGCAGGTGCTTTCGCCGTGGGGTTGTTTATGGCTTTTGTCCCACTGCCTAGTCAGATGATCATGTCTGCTGGGTTAGCGATTGCTTGCGGCGTTAACCTGCCACTCTCCGTTGCGCTTGTCTGGATCAGCAACCCAATCACCATGCCGGTGATGTTTTACTTCGCCTACAAAGTGGGCACTTGGGTAATGCATACCCCACCGCAGCGCTTTCACTTTGAACTCTCTTGGGAGTTCATCTTGCAACAGATGAGCACCATTGGCCCGCCATTCCTGCTCGGCTGCTTGATCTGCGGGATTGTCTCCGCCATGTTGGGCTATTTTGGCATCAAAGCGCTGTGGCGCTACTCGGTTGTCCGTAGTTGGCAAAAACGAAAGTTCAGAATACCGAGAATGCTGAAAAAATAGCAGATAGAGACCAACGCATACCCACCCTATTCACACATTCTGATGCAAGGCGTGTTAAATCAAGATGAAAAAAGGACCCGCGGGTCCTTTTTCTGTTCTCACTGTTCGCTTTGCAGGACAAACACAACACCATCGCTACTTAGCACTGAGAACGCTCGCAGGGTGCAGTTTGACCGCCCGAGAAGCGGGATACCAAGTGGCGAGTAAGCTTAGGGTGATGGCCGTCAAAGAGACCAAAGCCACATCAAAGCCGTGAAGTTCAGAGGGAAGGAAATCGACAAAGTAAATGTCGCCAGAAAGAAATTGGTGCCCCGTTAGCGACTCCAGCCCCTGGATGAGAGAGGTCAAATTCCACGCCACGAGTACGCCAAAAATACTGCCAATCACACTGCCAAGCACGCCTGAGAAGACACCTTGCCAGACAAAAATCCGACGAACCAATCCATCGGTGGCTCCCATGGTGCGTAAAATCGCGATCTCGGCTGCGCGATCTTTAACGGCCATCATCAGGGTCGAGACGATATTAAAGCTCGCTACACCAATCACCAGTACCATCACCAAATACATAATGGTGCGCACCAATTGAATATCTCGGTACAAAAAGCCGTATTTTTGCTGCCAACTGCGCAAGTAAACATACACATCTAGCGTATTTCCCACTTCACGCACAATCGCCGTTGCGTCTAGGACATCGCTCACTTTGAGCGCTACCCCAGTCACGGCATTATCTAAACGGCCATATTCCTGCGCATCCTGAAGCGGAACTAAAATCAGACTGTGGTCAATTTGACCATTCAGTTGCAACATCCCTGCGATGGTCACTCGCACTCGACGTGGGGTCTGAACCTGTCGACTCGCACCACCCGTAGGAATCATCAGTGTAATGGCGTCACCCGTCTTTGCGCCGAGCGCATCCGCCACACCTTGCCCAATAATGGCTTGCTGTTGTCCAGGTTTAAACTCTGCCCAGACTTGCGGGTCAATAAATTCCGCCAAACTGGAAATCCGCGCTTCCGCTTCGGGGTCGATGCCTCGCACCTCAAGAGCTTTTAATGCACTGCCTTTTTCCGCCAACGCTGTCATTTTGACAAACGGCGCAGCTGCTTCCACTTTCGGATGTCGCTGAGCGCGCTCAATCACGTTTGGCCACTCGTTGAGTGGGCCGCGCACACCTTCGAACTCGCCGTGAGAAATCACCGACAAGACGCGATTTTTTAGCTCGCGTTCAAAACCATTCATTGCAGACAAACCAATGATGATCACCGCAACGCCAACAGCAATACCAATGGTCGAGGAGATGGAAATGAACGACACCATTTTGTTGCGCTGTTTTGCGCGACTGAATCGACCACCGATAAACAGTGACAAAGAAGACAACACTTACGACTCCTTAATATCGATCAGCAGACCATCTTGCATATGCAGTTGACGATCCATTTTTTCCGCCAGCTCACCATCGTGGGTCACGACTAAAAAAGCCGTTCCTGATTCACGATTGAGCTCGCGCATTAAATCGTAAATCGCCAGCGCCGTTTTGTGGTCAAGGTTACCGGTCGGTTCATCCGCCAAGACCAAATCGGGGCTATTGACTAAGGCGCGCGCAATCGCCACCCGCTGGCGTTCACCACCGGATAACTCCGATGGACGATGGTCGATGCGATGGGTCAACCCCACTTTGTCCAGCAGCGCGGCCGCTTTCTGTTTGGCTTCTGACACGGGCATGCCGCCAATCAGCAGTGGCATAGCGACATTTTCTAATGCGCTGAAATCGGCCAACAGATGATGAAATTGGTAAACAAACCCTAAATGCTGGTTGCGTAATTTCGCTTGTTTGTTAGAGCTCAGCTCGGCGAGCGGCTGATCCAAAAATGTCACATGGCCTTCACTGGCGTCATCGAGCGCACCCAGAATGTGCAGCAAGGTGCTTTTCCCCGAGCCCGATGTGCCAATGATTGACACTAATTCGCCGCGCTCAATATCGAAGCTGACCCCTTTTAACACCTGCGTGCTTAACTCGCCTTCTTGGTAAGTTTTACACACATGTTCACAACGTAAGAGATTACTCATATCTTAATGCCTCAGCAGGTTTGACCGAGGATGCTCGGTAAGAAGGATACAAGGTCGCCGCTAGGCTAAGCGCGATCGCAAGCAAAACCACTAAGAGAATTTGCGGCCAGGAGATAACGATCGGCAACTCGCCGCCCACCGCAAATAACGCGATACCCGCAGCATCAAGCAACGCATTTAAATTCGTCGCCAGCAGCACACCAAGGCCACCACCAATGAATGCGCCAATGATGCCGCTGCTTGCACCTTGCACCATGAAAACAGCCAAAATGTGATGATTTTGCATGCCTTGCGTTTTTAAGATGGCCACTTCCGACTGTTTTTCCATCACCACCATGATAAGGGCGGAAATAATGTTAAATGCTGCCACACCAACGATTAGGCCTAGCATCAGCCCCATCATGTTTTTTTCCATTCGTACCGCTTGGAACAGTTCCCCACGCTGATCACGCCAATCTTGCCACTGCCACAGCTCTGGTAGAGACTTTTGCCCAAGCTCACTGACGATAAATGGGTCGTCGAAATAGAGTCGCCAGCCTGACATCTCATCACTTTTCATGCGCAGCAGTTTGGCGGCATCGTCAATGTGCACCATCATCAGTTGGCCATCGATGTCTGATCCTGTGTTAAAGATCCCTGCCACCGTAAACAGACGCTGGCTAGGAATACGACCAAGCGGCGTAAACTGACTGGCGCCAGTGACCATCAGACGCACTTTGTCACCCACCGAGACATCCAACCCTCGCGCCAAGGTTTGGCCAATCAGGATGCGGTAAGCCCCGGTTTGCAGCTCCCCTGCCGAACCCGCGTACAGGTGCGTGGCAATCGAACGGTCAAGATTCGGGTCGATGCCTACCATCAAGCCAGCACTCAAACTTTCTGCGCTTTGAATCACCGCCTCACTCTGAACGATCGGCGTCGGCGTAGAAGACGGAGAAAGCGCACGAACAAACTCAGGCGGCGTATCCGAACGAACAGTATGACCATCACTATTCGAGACGATGGCTTGCGGCAGAACACCAAGGATGCGACTTTTAAGCTGCGACTCAAAACCGTTCATCACCGACAACACCGTCACCAGCGACATCACGCCAATAGTAATGCCCGCGGTTGACATATAAGAGACGAAGCGACTGAACCGGTCACCCGATCGTCCACGTAAATAACGAAGCCCGATAAAGGTCGAGACTGGATGAAACATAAAACCAACCATCAATGTTTGATGGCGTTTACTCTACCCATTAATCTGCGTGGGTTGTAGTGTTTAATTGCAAAATGGCGGTGAAAATGTGGAATAAACAAAGGCATACCTTGATAAACGCTCTGGTATGACGATAATCAGAAAAAACTCGCAAGGAAAACGCATGTCAGAACAAGAATATTTCACCGTCAATCACGCGCTCGCCATCAATGTCGAGGCTCTAGAGGCAGGTGCTGACTTTCCTTGCTTTGACCAGTTTGAGCGCGAGATTCCCGCCCCCTTTTTAGTGGCGAGTGAATTTAGCCATCTGGATTTACTCAACGATCACGCGCGCAGTGAGCTAAAAAACAGCGATTTCAAACATGTCATTGAACTACTCGACACGCAGAACTCAAAGCTCAACCTACTGTTGACCTTTATGCTCTCTCAGCAAGATGATCAAGCACTGCGTTTTCACACCAGCGCATTTGGTGCCAGCCAGTTGAGCTATCAAGCCCAAACCGCGCTTGCGCTCAACAGCAAGTTACGTCTGAAACTCTTTTTAGATAGCCCAGCGGCGGCCATCTACTGCTACGGGCACGTCACTCAATGCGAGGCAGACAATAATGGCTACCTCATTACGGTCAAATACGACTTATTGCGTGATAGCGACCAAGATCTGCTGATTAAAGCCGCCTTGTTGCAGCAACAAAAGCTGCTGCGCCTACGCTCCATCAATCGAGAAAAATAACGACTGCTATGCCACAACTATCTTTATTGAACTTAGCATCAGCACAAGGTGCTGGGGACAAGAAACGGATTGGTAACCTCAAGGGCGCCAGCTTACCACTTGCGATTGCTGAGTTGGCGAATCAACACTCAGGCCACACACTGTTAGCCGTGCCCGATCCACAAACGGCGCTGAGACTGCTACAAGAAATCGAGCAGTTTACTCGCGAGTCGGTCGCCCTCTTCCCTGATTGGGAAACCTTGCCTTACGACAGCTTCTCGCCCCATCAAGAAATCATCTCGGATCGCATAGCGCACCTGTACCAAATGCCAACGCTGAACGCGGGCATCACCATAGTGCCGGTGAACACCTTGCTGCAGCGCCAATCGCCGCGTGAGTTTTTGCTTGCCCACACCTTGATGGTCAAAACTGGAGACTTGTACTCACTCGACAAACTGCGCCTGCAACTGGAGAAGTCCGGCTATCGCCACGTTGAGCAAGTGTTTGGCCCCGGCGAATACGCCAGTCGTGGTTCGATTTTAGACCTCTTCCCAATGGGCTCAAGCGATCCTTACCGGATTGATTTCTTTGATGATGAAATCGACACCATCCGCACCTTCGATCCGGAGAACCAACGCTCGATTGAAGAACGCAAAGAGATCCGCCTGCTACCAGCGCATGAGTTCCCCACTACCGAAGCCGCGATTGAAGATTTTCGCATCCGATGGCGTCAGCGCTTTGAAGCGCGCCGCGAGCCCGAGTCTGTCTACATGCAAGTCTCTAAAGGTACTTGGCCAGCGGGGATAGAGTATTGGCAGCCACTCTTTTTCGATCACACCGAAACCCTGTTTGACTACCTACCAGAGGGTAGCCAACTGTTGACGGTGGGCAATATTGAGCAAGCCATCGATACCTTCTTAACCGATGTCGACTACCGTTATGAACAGCGCAAAGTCGATCCTTTGCGTCCGTTATTGCCGCCACAAGAGTTGTGGCTGAAAAAAGACGAACTGTTTAGCCAATTTAAACCCCTTGCCCAAGTCGAGCTCTCTGTCGAGCCCATCACCGCCAAGCAAGGCCGAGCCAATGTAGACATTGAGCCTTTACCCGATCTCTTTGTGCAGCATCAGCACAAAGAACCTTTAGCCGCATTGAGGCATTTCGTCGAACACTATCGCGGTAAGATTGTCTTTTCGGTGGAGTCAGAAGGTCGCCGCGAGGCACTGCTTGAGTTATTGCAACGTATCAAGTTGCGCCCTGAACTTAAGCACAGTTTTTCCGACGCGCTAGAGAGTAAGGACAAACACACCTTAGTCATCGGCGCCTCTGAACATGGCTTTTTGTTTGGCGATGAGCAAGTCGCTCTCGTCTGTGAAAGCGACTTATTGGGCGATCGCGTCATACAGCGCCGCCGAAAAGATCGCAAAGTCACCAACAGCGATGCGGTCATTCGCAACCTAGCCGAATTGAAAGAGGGTCAACCTGTGGTACACATCGACCACGGGATCGGCCGCTACATCGGTCTGCAAACCCTTGAAGCAGGTGGGATGGTCACTGAATACGTGACGCTAGAGTACCAAAACGAAGCCAAACTTTACGTCCCCGTTGCCTCGCTTAACCTTATTAGCCGCTACTCTGGCGGTGCCGAGGACGGAGCGCCGCTGCATAAACTCGGTGGCGATGCTTGGAGCAAAGCACGGCGTAAAGCCGCAGAGAAAGTGCGTGATGTTGCCGCCGAATTGCTGGATGTTTATGCCAAGCGCGAGCTCAAACCCGGGCATAAGTTTGCCCTTGACCGTGAACAATACGCAACGTTTAAAGCGGGCTTCCCATTTGAGGAAACCGACGATCAAGCGATGGCGATTAACGCGGTACTGTCTGACATGTGCCAAGCCAAAGCGATGGATCGTTTGGTCTGTGGTGACGTTGGCTTTGGTAAAACCGAAGTCGCCATGCGTGCGGCGTTTGTTGCCACGGACAACGCCAAGCAAGTTGCGGTGCTCGTACCAACCACCCTACTGGCGCAGCAGCATTTTGAAAACTTCCGTGACCGCTTTGCCAACCTGCCGATTCGCGTTGAAGTGCTGTCGCGCTTTAAAACCGCCAAAGAGCAAAAGCAAGTGCTACAAGATGTCAAAGTTGGCAAAGTGGACATTGTAGTCGGAACGCACAAATTGCTCTCAAATGATATTGTCTTCAACGATTTAGGCCTATTGATTGTCGATGAAGAGCACCGCTTTGGTGTGCGTCAAAAAGAGAAAATGAAAGCGATGCGCGCGGATGTCGACATCCTAACGCTGACCGCAACGCCTATCCCTCGCACCTTGAACATGGCGATGAGTGGCATGCGCGATCTGTCAATCATTGCCACGCCACCTGCTAGACGGTTAGCGATCAAAACCTTCGTCCGTCAAAGCGACGACGCCACGATTCGAGAGGCCGTGCTGCGTGAAATCATGCGTGGTGGTCAGGTGTACTTCTTGCACAACCAAGTCGAGACCATCGATAAAGTGGCGGCGGATCTTGAAAAGCTCATCCCGGAAGCGCGTATTACTACTGCACACGGTCAAATGCGTGAGCGCGAGCTTGAGCGCATCATGAATGACTTCTACCATCAGCGCTTCAACGTTTTAGTCTGTACCACCATCATTGAAACTGGTATCGACGTCCCGACAGCCAACACCATCATCATGGACCGCGCGGACAACCTAGGTCTTGCGCAGTTGCACCAATTACGCGGCCGTGTCGGACGTTCGCATCACCAAGCGTACGCCTACTTGCTAACCCCTCACCCTAAAGCCATGACCAAGGACGCCGTCAAACGTCTTGAAGCCATCGCCTCGCTGGAAGATTTAGGCGCAGGCTTCACCCTTGCCACCCATGACCTAGAGATCCGCGGTGCAGGTGAATTGCTGGGTGATGAGCAAAGTGGCCAAATTCAATCGGTTGGCTTTACTCTCTACATGGAAATGCTCGAACAAGCGGTCGAGGCGCTCAAGGAGGGTAAAGAGCCTTCGTTAGATGATCTACTGCGCGAGCAAACCGAAGTGGAAATGCGTCTACCCGCCTTGCTGCCGGATGATTACTTGCCTGACGTTAATACGCGCCTGTCGATGTACAAACAGATCGCCAGCGTCAGCAGTCAAGATGAGTTAGATGAGCTAAAAGTTGAGCTGATAGACCGTTTTGGTCCACTGCCCGATGCCACCAAAAACCTGCTTTCAGTAGCCGCGTTAAAAATTGAAGCAGCGCAGCTCAAAGTGAAGAAGATCGAAGCGCATGAAAAAGGTGGTTTTATCGAGTTCTATCCGGATGCTGACATTAACCCCGTTTATCTGGTTAAACTACTGCAATCACAACCGCAGAAATTCGCAATGGATGGCCCAACCAAATTCAAGTTTACGCTACCATTAGTCGACAGACGCAAGCGAATTCAGTTTGTTAGTGATATGCTAGGCGAATTCAAGCAAAATCGACTGCCCTAAGCATTCGGCATCAGGGCTTGAATTAAGAAACAGCAATGCGCGCCGCTTGCGGACTATGAACAATTTTGAGGTACACGCTACCTCTTCAATGGAGTTGGAATGAAAAAGCTGATTACCCTGCTGCTTTTTTTCGTCGCGATGCCTTCTTGGGCCGAGCGTCAATTTGATATTGAAGTGATCATCTTTAAACGTGCTGTCAACCCAGAAATGACTGCGGAATCTTGGCCGAATAACCCGCCAGAGATCAGTCTTGAGCGCGCGGGCAAATTTTCTGATGCCAGTTACAGAGCCAGTAAGCAGGTCACGTTACTGCCTTACTCACAGTATGAACTTGGTGAGCAAGTGCAAAAGCTGAAACGTCACGCGGGCTTTGATGTACTGATGCACACCGCTTGGCGTCAAGGCGACCAAGGCCGTTTCGGTGCGCCGGTGTTTCACATTCAAGCAGGAAAAGATTACTCCAATCAGTTTAATGTGGATGGCTCACCTGCGGGCAGTAATGCCACCTCCAGTGTCATTGATGGAGTAACCGAAGAGAGCATTCCAGCGCCGCTGTTTGAACTCGACGGTACATTTCAAGTGTATGTTGAGCATTACCTTTACGCCGATGTCGAGCTTGATTTAAAAGCGCCAAGCGTACGTGAAGTGGTTCTTGATGCACCGATCCAAACCAACGTTGCCACACAAGATGCCACACAAGAAGCCACACAAGATAGTATGCAAGATAATGCGGTGGTCCAAGCCGGCTTGATGGAAGACATCACGCCAACCGTCGAAACCCAGGCTTTCTTGAAGTCTTACCGTTTCGACCAAAAGCGCCGCATGCGCAGTACCGAAACACACTACTTAGATCACCCTCTCATGGGCGTGATTATCCAAGTTCGCCGCGTCGCGCAGTAATCTTGTCAGCCCTCCTCGCGAGGGCTGTTGTTTATGTCACCCGATTACCAAATCATCACCCCGAACCTGCGACTTGGCTTGATTGACGCTGAGCATGCTGAGGTGTTTCAACATCTGATTGTGCACTCTGCCAGCCTGCACCAATGGATTGACTGGTGCCACCCCGAGTTCTCCCTAGAGGACGCAGAAGCCTTCTTGTTGCAAACCCGACTCAACTGGGTGAAATCTCAAGCCTACGGTTTTGGCGTGTTCCAACGCGCAACCGGTGCTTTGGTGGGCATGGTCGCCATCAATGAGCTCTACCACACCTTCAACATGGCGAGTATCGGTTATTGGATAGCCGATGAGTTCCAAGGCAAAGGCATCGGCCAAGAAGCGCTCAATGCGCTGGTGGAGTTCTGCTTTGCCCAACTCAAACTGACCCGTGTCGAAATCGTCTGCGACCCAGACAACCTCCCCAGTCAACACCTCGCCATTAAATGCGGCGCAACACTGGAAGCTCGGTCGAAAAATCGCTTTGTCTTCCAAGGCCAGCCTAAAGAGGGGTTGGTGTTTTCAATGATTCCAGGTTGAGTTTAACCTCATCATAAAAGCAGTTAATTACTGATTAGCCAATAACTTACGCCAAATTCGTGTCAGGCGTCAGACTCTTTGTCCTAGGTTGAGCCATAAACTGTGGCATGATTACTCCCTTTATCTATGAAAGGAAATCTAAGAATGGAATCGATATTTTCGTTTAAATCTATGCTCACTCCAAAGCTAGTCACCGGACTTTACTGGTTGCTGCTTCTCATTGCGATTATCTCTGGCATTGGAACCATGTTTAGTGGATACGGCGGTGTGACCTTTCAAACCTTTATGCTGGGATTGCTAACGATGGTTGGTGGGGCGATTGGCGCTCGCATTTGGTGTGAATTGATGATTGTTATCTTCAAGATCAACGAAAATTTGCAGGCACTAAAAGAGGCAAAAGACGAATCAAACGTCTAACACTGATTCGTTGAGTTCAAAACCGTATAAGAGAAGAGCGCCAATCGGCGCTCTTCTTGTTTTGATCAATGAAGCTTAAGGTTGGGTCTCAACACGCGGTTGATGCGGCCCATGAGGATGATGAGCGCGGTTTTGAACATCCCGTGTAGTGCCATTTGGTGTAGGCGGTAGAGCGAAATGTAAACTACGCGAGCGATACGGCCTTCCACCATCATTGAGCCTTTGGTTAGGTTGCCCATTAGGCTACCAACGGTCGAGAAGCGGCTGAGAGAGACCAGTGAACCTTTGTCTTTGTAGACATAAGGCTTGAGCTCTCGGCCGTTCATCTTCGCCACAATATTGGAAAACGCACAGCTTGCCATTTGGTGTGCAGCCTGGGCACGAGGTGGCACAAACGAGCCGTCTTCTTGCGTGCATTGCGCGAGATCGCCAATCACGAAAATGTCATCGTCACGCGTCGTTTGCAAGGTGCTTTTCACCACCAATTGGTTGATGCGGTTAGTCTCTAAGCCTGCAATGTCTTTAATGAAATCTGGCGCTTTGATACCCGCAGCCCAAACCATGATTTGCGCTGGGATTTTGTCGCCCTCTTTGGTCACTAGGCCATCTTTTTCCGCTTTGGTCACCATAGTCGCGGTGCGCACGTTGACGCCAAGCTTAGTCAACTCTTGATGGGCAGCACTTGAAATGCGTGGCGGTAGAGCCGGAAGAATACGCTCACCCGCTTCAACAAGGTTGACGTTGAGCTTGCTTGAGTCCAAGTCACCAAAACCATAAGTGCGCAACTCTTTCACTGCATTGTGCAGCTCAGCAGAAAGTTCAACACCGGTTGCACCTGCACCTACGATCGCGATATCCACGGTGCCTTGACCATTTTTCGCGTGCAGCTTTAAGAATTCATTGTTCATTTCGGTGCGGAAACGGTGCGCTTGCTCTGGGCTATCGAGGAAGATGCAGTTGTCACGCACGCCCGGCGTGTTAAAGTCATTGGAGGTAGAACCAATGGCCATCACCAGAAGATCGTACTCAAGCTCACGCGTTGGCATCAGCAGTTCGCCATGCTCATCTTTCAGCTCGTGCAGTGTGATCACTTTACGCTCGCGGTCAATGTCTTTGAGCGCACCCATTTGGAAATCAAAGTGGTGATTTTTGGCGTGCGCACGGTAGCTTAGCGCGTCCACACCTTCATCCAGTGAACCTGTCGCAACTTCATGCAGCAAGGGTTTCCACAAGTGGCTTGCCTTACGGTCAACCAAGGTGACTTGCGCACGGCCTTTACGGCCCAATGTACGACCCAGTTTGGTAGCAAGCTCCAGGCCGCCTGCACCACCGCCTACAACGATAATTCGTGTCACAATAACGTTCCTCTAAATATAAATAATCATGATTCGAGCCGATTACTCAGCTCGAGAAAATTCTCTCTTGCCATGCGGTTACTCACCCTAACCGGTGCGTGATTCGCACTCTGGCATGACGTTTTCGGATATGAGGCTTGTTATTGGCGTTCAATAGCGGGCATTTTTGCCGCTCAACTCGTTTTTTGGGGCAAGTTTTTTACTTGCTCTCAATTTTTTTTGATATTTATCAAAAAATTTATAGTGAAGTCATTATATAGGGCAAAATCCGCCACGCAACAGGAGAATGTGATTATCTCACTTAACTTTGTAGGGATTAATGACAAGTGGTGACAAACAGAGCGACAGGCATAAACCCTGTCGCTCTTGATGGTTAAGTGCTCGCGATGATTAGCGTTGTTTGAACGCTTTCATCGTCTGAAGGTGTTGAGAGATCTTTTTGAATTTGTGGCTCTGGGTGTCGTCCCAAATGATTTCGTAATACGGCGCTAACGCCTCGGCGGTTTGACTGTTGTCGTGAATTTCATCCTCTTTAGAGAGGATCACCAAACACTGGCCCGCATTTTTACTGCGAAACTCTGACACACATTTGGTCGCAATGTCTTCATACTCTTCAGGGCGGTCGATCCGGCCCTGCATGGTGCGCTCAGGATGAAGATTAGGATTAAACATCACCTGCTTGATGCCACACAAAAATCCAATACGCTCTGACCAATAGGCACCAAGACCCACACCGCAGATCAGTGGAGAGGTATCCTCCGACTGTTCAATCACTTTGTGCACTTCTTTGAGTAGATGCTGCATATCGTGTTTCGGGTGCAATGTGCTGTAGTTAATGAAACGAACATCGTCATCAATAAACTGCAACTGTAAGACTTTTTCGTGGTTACCTGGGCTTGTGGAGTCAAAGCCATGCAAATAAATAATCATTCTAATTCCCTCGAACCTAATACTTCCAACTCTACCACGACCAAATCTACCAGAAATAGTAGGGTTAAATTTTACTTTATCGTTGCAAAACCACTAAACAGTGATCTTAGCTACAAAATAAGCCTTCAAGCCGGGTCGCCTCGGTCAAATATTGCTCTTCCCCCCACAACTGGTAAGCGAGAAGATACCAAAGCATGGCCATCATTTTTGCTCTGGGCTGCCAAGCCATGACGCCTTCGACCCAATCATCAATACCTTCTACCCCTCGTTTTTGACAGTAACGAAAAACCGCGTCTTGAGGGTCGTGCTGACACACGTCGATACTGAGTGTCAGATCCAGCCTAGGATCAGCGATGCATGCGTATTCCCAATCGATCACCGTGATGCCTTGCGTGGTGCGTACCATGTTGTACCCAGCCAAATCAAAATGACACAGTACATGGCCGACATCCGCCAAACTGGGCGCACGGCGCCACGTTTCGTACACACCACGAATCGAGTCCGATTTGAGCGTGTCGTCAATCAATATCCAGTAATGATCAACCCGGGCCGTATAGTTAAACGGCGCGACGGGAATACGTTGTGTGTTGGCTTGATGAACGCTCACCATGGTATCGAGCAGATCATCAAACGACAGGCCGTCTCTCAGCGGAATACCCTCGATCCAATCCACCAATAGCCCTTGTTCGCAAATGTAATGCGGCTTAGGTGCGATGGGATTGTGTTCGAGTGCAGAGAGGATTTGATACTCTTGAAAGCGCGAAATGGAAAACGCTTTGGTGATGGGCGTATTCGGGCGCCATACGTAGGCGCCGCGATTAGTGACCACTTTCCAACAACGGTTGGTCAGCCCGCCTGTCAACGTTTGAGCGTATTGGGCGGGCTCAGGGAAGAACGGATTGAGCGCAGTCAAAGAGCGATCAAGTTGACACGCTTCATGCCAAGACATCCTGGCCATAGATCACCTCTTCCCTTGTCATTACATACCTAGAAAGCTTTTTGACTCTTGTTTGCGGATCTCAGTCTCGTCTGCCCACTCAATCAAACCCGTTTCCAGATCCATCAGGCGCATGGTCATTTTGTAGTAGACGTCTTTATCACTACCGGCATTTTTGGCGATGCTCGATAGGTTACCGTACAACATGTATTGCGCCCCAACCATTTTACCGAACTGGATGGCGGTACTTTGGTTAACGAGTTCGTCGTTGTTTTGGAAGTTCAACTGTTCACGCACCGATTCCACGCGATCCATATCCACAAAGCGGAATTTACCTGAGTTGAGCATCTTAGTGCTGATGGTATCGGTAATGGATTCAGTATCGATGTGCTCACTGGTTTTGTTTTTGATGCGCTCAACAAAAACAATAGGGCGCGCATCACGCGTGATGGCCGCCACCGAGCCTGACATCATCATGCTATCGACCATTTCACCGGCAATTTTTTGCAAGTCAGTGGAACCAAAATCAATCGTGGTGGTTTCAACCGCTTGCGCGTCACCATAACTCACTTTGTTCGAACAACCGCCGAGAATCACAGCCAAGCCAAGTAATGCTATTACACTTTTCTTCATTTCTTGGTTCCTCATAAACCTTGAATTGTCATTAATTTATTGATTATTTTCACGAATTTGTAAACGGAAATGTTTGCCATTCGGGTTCACCGACACCTCAGACAAGGCCACCGTTTCCGTCCCGCGTAAGATGGATTGACGCCAAGGGCTAAGCTTAGTGTTGACCTCCAAGCCATTGTCGTCATACCAATAAAAGCGATACAGTACATTGAGGTCACCTTTCGACTGGTTGGTCATGCGCACAACCCCACGTGCATGCCCTTCTACCTCTGTTGTGGCGATGTCTTCAATTTTTAGATTGCCGGCTAAGACGTTATCGCCAAAGAGCACTTTGTGTGTCTCTCCATCGATTCTAAGACCTGCTGTGTTGTCTGCGCATCCGATCAGCGCCGTGGCCGCGAGGGCCGCTATAAGCCATTTTTTCATCGTATACTTCCTAGTTGTTTATGCCATATTGTAGCATTCTCTCCCTGACGAGATATCCACACCAGTGCGGTGCGCCCCGCCGCGACATCAAACGGGTAGTCTTGGTTATTCACCCGAATAATCTGCGTTCCGGGCTCGACCACACGGCTGCTGCTCGCAACATGACCCGGTAACGTTAACCAACTGCGGGTATCGGGTTGCTCGGTGAGCGTGTTCCAAATATTAAATACGAGATTGCCGACGTCATCGCCTTGTGTGGCCTCTTTTCGCAATTGATCTTTTGCCCAAACCCGCAATGCTTGACGGATCACCATCGCAGTAATACGTTCCGATAAATCACGTTGGGCCATCGCATTGACATCGGTCAAGCGCGATTCCTTGAGCGGCGCTTGATTCAATGTAAGCGGTGTAAATCGCTCTGGCGAAGCAGGCGGGTAATATGGCAGAGCGATAGTATAGAAGGCCACATTGTTGCGACTGTCATACAAAGGCAAAGATTGCTTCCAACCTTGCAACGCCGTCACTATGCCTTGTTCATCGAGCACGATGACGCGCGCTTTGTCGCTCTCTAACAAACTGGCTTTACCGTATCGCTGCTCTAATTTAATCAGGTCTTCTTTCATGCTAAGGCTCGTCGCAACGCGCATGGTGCCATCTATGATTTGCTGATTGTCTGGCGCCACCGCGAGCGCGCGTCGATAGTCCACATAGGCGGCATTGAGGTCATTGTCTGCTTCATAAAGCAGTGCCGACAGATACAACAAATAGGCATTTTGCACCGCCGCCAAGGTTTTTCCGGCATCAGGGTAGTTCGACAGCACGCTGCCTAAATTGGGAGATAAGCCCTGCGCTTGCATATTGCTTTGCGCTTTCGCTAACTCTTTTTCACGCTCTTGCTTGGCACGCTCTTGGACTTGATTGGCGCGTCGCATCTCAATCAACGCCCCTTCCAGTTGGTTTTGCTGTAGATAATTGAGACCAAGATAGAGGTGAAGAAAGCCCAACTCATAATCTGCGGGCTGATATTCGTTGAGATTGTCGTTCACCGCGAGTGAACTAACGCTAGTCAGAGTTTCACTGACCGACACCGTGGCTCTATCTTGCTGAGCGCGAACGGCTTGGTCACTCAACTCAAACGCCGCTTTACTATCGCTGTAGGTTTGATTGAGAAAGTGCACGCGCCCCTTTTCAAGGTTATCGAGAATATCGCCCGCCACAGAGTCAGGCAGCGCTTCTTGTGCGCGCTGATAATCCCCTCGCTGCACCGCTTGGTACACATCAGCATTTTGTGCGCTGTAATGACTAAACAGATTGCCAGCCGACATATTGGCACACGCCGTGATAACAAGGGTACTGGCGAGTAATGCACAACGTTGAATGTGGATGGTGAGTTGATTCGTAAAACGCACTCCAAGCCTCAAATCAGAATTTCAGATACCGATCTCACCGACATAAATATCAGTGAGACCTGCTCTCTGACACAAAGCGACGCAAAAAGTTCGCTTTGTGTCATGACTGTATCGCGTCGATTAACCCATCAACATCGGGCCAAGTGGACGGCCGCCGACTAAGTGCATGTGAATGTGGTAGACCTCTTGGCCACCGTGCGCGTTACAGTTAACGATCAGGCGGTAACCCTCTTCATCAATCCCCTCTTCTTTGGCCAACTTGCGAGCCACAGTAAATAGGCGCCCCATGACCGCTTCATCGGCCTCTGTGACATCGTTCACCGTTGGGATAAGAGTATTAGGAATGATCAAAATATGGCTCGGCGCGCGAGGGTTGATATCACGAAACGCGGTAACCAAATCATCTTGATAAACCACATCGGCCGGGATCTCTTTACGAATGATTTTACTGAAAATGGTTTCTTCAGCCATGAAACTCTCCAGAAGGTATCGTTGAATTTTCAATGCCATCGAGTATGCGTCAAGCAAATCGAGATCACAATAAAAACAGTGTTCACATCATGTTGTGAGCATTTTATTGATACACATTTTCATTTTTGTATTGTGCGTCATAAAATGTGTGTCTCACTCTCCATACAATCAAACTCTTTTTGCTATTTATAGCGTTATAGTTTGAATTTTTGCCATAGTTAGGGAGAGATCTATGAAAGGCTCAGTGATAAGAAGAATGTACGCTGGCTTTGCACTGATCATTGTGATGTTCATCGTATCCACCATGATGACGTTGAACGGAATGCAGCAAATCCAATCCAATTTCGAGAGTGTCTCCAACACCTCACTACCTCTTGTTTCCAAAGCCAACGAAACCAGTGTCTCTCTGCTTTCTGCGGATAAGCTTTTCAAAGATTTTCTGACCACTCAGAGCTTTGAGCGCATGGAACAAATCGAAAGCCAATTCGATCAAGCACGTGTTGAATATAATCAAACCTTAGCTGCCCTTGAAAAGGCCAGTGCAAGCAAGCCAGAATTGGTCGCCAGCATGGCGGATCTTAAAGAGAAAGAGAGCAGTTACTTCGGAGAAGCCAAGCAAGCGATGGAAAACTATCGCTCGATGTTTGAATCTCAAGCGCAAGTACAACAATCTTCTCGCCGTTTCCAACGCTTGCACTCTGAGTTAAGTGTCGGGATGAAAGAGTACGTCGATGACCAAAGCAGCATTTCCGTCAAAGTGATGGCGAAAAGCTACTTCATTAAGCTGAAAGACGCCGAAGTGATCACCTCTGACGCGCTCGCAAGTTCAGACACTGCGTTCGTAGCAGAAGCCGTTGCGAAAAACAAAAAAGCCGTAACGCACTTGAACTACGCCTACAACGGCCTATCCAATCAAATGCCTGAGTTGAAAAAAGCCTTTGATGAGTCGGTCAAGCAGTTCACGCTCGACATCGGTCAAAAAGGCGGTGTCCTTGATCAACACAGCAATTACCTTGTGGCAAAAGACGCGCTCTACGCCAACATTGCGAGCCTGACTGAGCAAGTGGATGCGACCATGGCGCTGCTGGCTACCTACAGCGAAGCGGCCCAAGCGGGTCTCAATGCCTCACTGGTTGAAGCAGAGCAAGTCTACAATCAAGGCAAGATTCGTTCACTGTTGATTGGTGCCATCGTGATTGCACTGGCATTGGGCATCGGTTACCACATCGCCCACAGTGTCCGCGAGCCACTCACGCGTATTCTTAGCACCTTGGAATACCTCACCAAAGGCGACATGACACACCGTATCGAAATCCGTTACAACAATGAGTTCAGCCGCGTCAGCGGTCACATCAACTCGTTGGCGGACAACCTGCACAATATCTTGGTGAAGCTCAATGATGCCTCGGATAACTTAACCAATACCGCTCGCACCAACCAAGAGACCTCTTCTCAAGCGCAATCGCAGCTTAATCAGCAGCGTGAACAAACGGCCAACGTCGCCACCGCGATGACTGAAATGGCCCACTCCGTTCAGGAAGTGGCCCAAAGTGCGCAAAGCTCGCAGAAGATGGTTGAGCAAGTGGAGTCGGCGTCGGAATCTGGTCGTCAAATCATGGGCACTAACATCACCACCATCAATCAGCTTGAGACACGTCTAACGGAATCCGTTGATGCGGTCAAAGATCTGCAAACCATGAGTAGCCAGATTGGCAGTATTTTGGATGTGATTCGCAACATTGCTGAGCAAACCAACTTACTTGCGCTCAACGCGGCGATTGAAGCTGCGCGCGCGGGCGACCAAGGCCGAGGCTTTGCGGTGGTGGCGGACGAGGTTCGCGTGCTTGCGCAGCGCACTACTGAATCCACCAGCGAAATTGAAAACATGATCAGTAACTTGCAATCGAGTTCTGCTTCAGCCAACCAAGTCATTCAAAGCTGCATGGACGATATGGAGCTGTCGGTTGAACAAGCGTCCAACGCCAACAGTGCAATGGAAGAAATTCAGGGCTTGATCATGGAGATCAGCCAGATGAGTGGACACATTTCTCAAGCCGCAGCAGAGCAAAGTGAAACCACCTCAGACATTGCAAGAAACATTGAAGAGATTAACCTTATCGCCGACACCAGCTATCAGGCGATGGCGCAAATCGCTCAAACCAGTCATGACTTAAGTCAGCTTGCTGGTCAGCAAGGCGAACTGGTGCATCGATTCAAGCTGTAACGTAAAGATACGGTAAATTATTGACAGAGGGCGACCAATTATAACGGTTGCCCTTGTTTTTTCGGCAGATTGTCATTATATCGTGATTAGGCCTCACCCTTTTACTCTCCTTTTTGTGGGCCTGACATGAGGAATAACTATGACAGTTCATGTTGGCATCATCGACCAAGACCCGATTCGCTTGGTCACCCCCCTATTAGATAACCGCAGCATCAGTAACCACATCGTCTTTATTGGCGTCAATGCCCAGCGCACCCTATTCGACAGACTGAGTCGTGTCTTGGCTAAGCGTGAGATTCACTCAGAGTTCTATGAAATTCCTGACGTTACTAATCCTTCTGAGATAAAGAACATCGTTGCGGAACTGGCAGAGCGCCTTAAGCAAAGTGGTGAAGATGTGCGCCTTAACGCCAGTTGTGGTCTGCGTCATCGACTCCTGTCGATTTACGAAGTGTTTCGCACCTTTCATTGGCCAATTTTTGTGGTTGAGCCCAACAGTGATCGCGTCTGCTGGCTCTACCCTGATGGCGTAGAAGACACGCAGCTGCAGGATTGGATCACCATTGACGATTACCTTACGGTATTTGGCGCGCGCGGCGAATTTAGCCAACAAACGTTGCCTCCTCAGTTGGACCAAAAACTCTATGAGTTGGGTGAGCGTTGGGCGAGTAACGCCTTAGAACTTGGCCCAGGCCTTGCGACACTCAATTATCTCGCCACGACATGCCGCAAAGAACAGATCCTCAGTGTAGAGTTGTCGGAGAAGCAGCAAGGCTATCGTGAGCTCAAGATGCTGATCGATGATTTGGTGGATGCCGACATCGCGACGTATGAGAACGGTGTGCTTACCTTTGCCAATGAAGATGCAAGACGCTTCTCCAACGGGGAGTGGCTGGAAACCCTAGTCCACAGCACGGTGCGCCAGATTCAACACAGCATGCCAACGATTCAAGATCACTCACTTAATGTGCAGGTGTATCGTGAGCTCGGTGAGCGTGAAGTGCGCAATGAGCTGGATGTCGCCTGCGTGGTCAACAACAAGCTCCATATCATTGAGTGTAAGACCAAAGGTATGCGTGATGATGGCGATGACACCTTATACAAACTCGAATCGTTAAGAGATTTGCTCGGCGGCTTACAGGCACGCGCCATGCTCGTCAGCTTCAGACCACTGCGCTACAACGACATCACTCGAGCAGAAGATTTGGGTCTCGCGTTAATCGGCCCTGATGAGCTCAAGGACTTGAAAACCCATCTTACGACATGGTTTCAAGCCGCTGGAGGCATTGACGGACTCGACCTTAAGACAGGAGCAAACAGCCCTGCGGCTCGTTAAGCAGGGTTCTTGATACCAATGACACAAAAGCCGCGATGACAATCGCGGCTTTTGGCTTACTTAAGGTCGGCAGCGAGATTAGCTGTCGTCTTCGGTAAAATTGGTCGGTAGGGTTTGCTTCATCTGATTCCAGATCTGCGCGCTCTCCATCCCGTAATGACGCACAACCACCAAAATTTGTTCGCGGTTGCCCGTTTCGCATACCTCCAACAAATCACGGTAGAACTTGAGCGCTAAACCACGCGCCTGAGCACTTGAGAAGTAGTAGCTACCCACACGATCGTAAAGCTTCTTCAATCCATTAAAGATCAAGCCGTAAATCTGGTTACCTGAGTGGAAAGCGAGACGCTGGAAAAGCATGTAATCGTAGTAATTAAACGTTTTCGCAATCAACGTCGCTTGGCGTTTCTGCTCATCTTTTTCACCATCGTCTTTCACGTGTTGCAGAATCTTGTCTGAATACGGCGAGGAGGCAATAAAAGCATCCCAAGAGTCGGCCGCGAGCAAGGCTTCACAAGAGTCGATCACATTGTGAATGGTACGCTCTGAACTCTCTTTGTTTACTTTGAACGCATAGCGCATGAAGATAGGTGAGATGTTTGTACGTGCCGCAAGCAAATCTTCTACGATAGAGGTTGCGTTTTCAGCATCGAGCGTCATCAATGTATCAAGAATGTGTAACCCGGACGTTTCCATAAACTGGTTTACTTTAGTCGGCTTACCATGCTGAATGGTTAACCAACCATCACGAGCCAATCTTTGTAATACCTCACGCAACGTCGTACGTGTTACACCAATGAGTTCAGAGAGCTCTCGTTCGGCTGGGAGAATCGAACCCGGAGGGAAGCGCCCTTTCCAAATACTTTCGATAATGTATTTCTCTGCAAATCCTGCGGGACTCTTTGCCTTGATGACCATTAATTACTGTTCCAATTTTATATTTATCTGGGTCGAATGGAACTCATCATACCACTAGTTTTTGCCTAGCGAAAACAAACCACCAGTAAACATGGCATGGATGTCATATAGAGCATTAACTCTAATTTGTTTTGGCGGTTTTAAGTGGTGTGGGGATTGTCAAAACCAATAAATTTTAACTTTACCTAACCTCACTTTCTCTGAGGCCTTATGAGTACTGCATTAATCACACAATATGAGTTTTTATTTTTGAAACTAACATTGTTATTTTGATGCAATATAATCCCATATTGTTGCTTATCAATTCAACTAAATGGCTAACTGCCATCAATTGCTGATTTTCACAACTATTATGCAAGCGTTACGTAACTTTGATCGCGTTTTTGAATAAAAGTGGACGGATACATTTATCAGATATCACTTAATCATTGACTAACAAGTTATCAACGGTAGAGTGGCGACCGAAGTAAGGAGTGCTTGTCTTTCTCAGGGAGTGACTTGGCAAGACCACATATTGATACTCAGGATGTTGTTTTTCTAAGTCGCTGTTGATTTGGCGTTACACGGCTGGACTATCTGCGCATGAGCCATCTGCGCATGACCCGCTGCGACGCTTACATTGAATTCGGGCACGTCTGTGTTAATTCAGTACAACAATAAAGAGTATTAATGTCATGCCGATGTCACTCGGAAACGCCTTCATCAAGAACTTTCTTGGTAAGGCACCGGATTGGTACAAAGTTGCCATCATAGCCTTCCTCATCATCAACCCGCTTGTGTTCTTTTTCATCGATCCTTTTGTCGCAGGCTGGTTGTTGGTCGCAGAGTTTATTTTCACCCTTGCGATGGCACTGAAGTGTTACCCGCTGCAACCCGGTGGTTTATTGGCCATTGAAGCCATCGCCATTGGCATGACCAGTGCGGATCAAGTCAAGCATGAGCTTGTCGCGAATATCGAAGTGTTGCTACTGCTGGTCTTTATGGTCGCAGGTATCTACTTCATGAAGCAGCTTTTGCTGTTTATCTTTACCAAAATTCTGCTCGGTATTCAGTCTAAAAGCATGTTATCGCTGGCGTTCTGTTTTGCCGCAGCGTTCTTATCTGCTTTCTTAGATGCATTAACGGTGATCGCTGTTGTCATCAGTGTCGCAGTTGGCTTCTACGCGATCTACCACAAAGTTGCCTCCGGTCAGGGAGGTCACGCGACCCATGACCATACGTCAGATGATCATCTTAACGATCTGACGCGTGATGACTTAGAGAACTACCGCGCCTTCTTGCGTTCGCTGCTCATGCACGCAGGGGTGGGTACGGCACTCGGTGGCGTGATGACCATGGTGGGTGAGCCGCAAAACTTGATCATTGCTGATCAGGCTGGCTGGCAGTTTGGTGAGTTCATTGTTCGCATGTTACCCGTTACTCTACCCGTATTGATTTGTGGTCTCGCAACGTGTGTGCTCGTCGAAAAAATGAAAGTCTTCGGCTATGGCGCCCGCCTGCCTGACACGGTGCGTCAGATTCTGGTTGATTACGACAACGAAGAGCGTAAAAAGCGCACCAAACAAGATGTGGCCAAGCTTTGGGTTCAGGGTGTTATCGCGGTATGGCTGATTGTCGGCCTTGCGCTCCACCTCGCGGCAGTCGGCCTCATCGGCTTGTCTGTCATCATTCTGGCTACTGCGTTTACGGGCGTGATTGAAGAGCACTCGCTAGGTAAAGCCTTCGAAGAGGCCCTGCCCTTTACCGCGCTTTTGACGGTGTTCTTCTCAATTGTTGCTGTCATCATCGACCAAGAGCTATTCAAGCCAGTGATTGATGCGGTATTGCACGTCGAAGATAAAGGCACCCAATTGGCGCTCTTCTATGTCGCCAATGGACTGCTTTCGATGGTATCTGATAACGTATTCGTCGGCACGGTCTACATTACCGAGGTTAGTACGGCGTTGATGGAAGGCGTGATCAATCGTGACCAGTTTGACCTGCTCGCAGTAGCGATCAATACGGGCACCAACTTGCCATCGGTTGCCACCCCGAACGGTCAAGCTGCCTTCTTGTTCTTGTTGACCTCAACGCTGGCACCTTTGATTCGTTTGTCCTACGGTCGCATGGTTATCATGGCACTGCCTTACACGATAGTGCTGGCTTTAGTTGGCTTTGCCGGTATTGTCTTCCTGCTTGAACCAATGACCGCGTGGTTCTATGAAGCAGGCTGGATCACGCATCACTCAGCAGAAATCATGCATGCGGTGACCAAAGGTCACTAATCGGCATCACGTTTGAATAATTTTTTATTGCGATAGAAACTTTTACACGCTAAAAAGCTCTGATTAGTCAGAGCTTTTTTCTTTTCTTTGTTAGGGATATTTCATTACTTATGCTTTCTTCGATTAAACAGTTTTCTCAGGGACGATTTGCTTGGCTACTGCTGTTTGGCTTGATTGTCGCGCTAGAGTTGTGTGCACTGCTCTTCCAGCACGGAATGGGCTTGGCGCCGTGTGTGATGTGTATTTATGAGCGCATCGCCATGCTTGGCGTCGCGGCCGCAGCGCTGATTGGTGCCATCAATCCACGTGTTGCTGTATTGCGTTGGTTAGGGCTCGCAGCGTGGGGCGGCAGTGCTTATAAAGGACTCATGCTGTCACTAGAACACGTGGATTACCAGTTTAACCCTTCGCCGTTCTACACCTGTGATCTGTTTGTTCAATTCCCTGACTGGGCACCGCTCAATCAATGGGCGCCTTGGATGTTTGAAGCTTATGGGGATTGCAGCAAAATCGTATGGCAGTTTTTGACGCTCTCCATGCCACAGTGGCTCGTGGTTATCTTTGCTGCAAACCTGCTCGCGCTTGGTGTCATTGTTCTCTCTCAATTTGCCAAAGATAAATAACACCCATCACTCACTCTGAGTACACGATTAAAAAAATGGCTTCCAAACGGAAGCCATTTTTTATGAGTCGTCTTTGCCGGCGCGACGCTGACTATGCCTCGAGAAACAATATGCAAAGTTACCAAATGTAAAGTAACAATATGTAAAGTGACCCTATGTAAAGTAACAACGCATATTACCTGCTATCAGTTCATCTCTCGACCCGGCTCTGGCGCCAAGACCTCTCGGTTACCGTTGTGACCTGGCGCGCTGACAATACCTTGAGCCTCAAGCTGCTCGACAATTCGCGCCGCACGGTTGTAACCGATTTTAAATCGGCGCTGAACGCCAGAGACTGAACCACGACGAGATTGCACTACGTGCTCGACCACTTGATCAAACAGAGGGTCCATCTCTTCATCACCTTCGGGTTTCTCGCCCGGTAGCAACGCTTCTGGCCCTTGGTCTCCGTTAGTGATCTCATCAATATAGTTTGGCTTGCCGCGTGCCTTCCAGTTGTTGACCACCGCATGCACATCATCATCTGAAGCAAATGCCCCATGGACGCGAATGGTGTGACTCGATCCGGAAGGAAGATACAACATATCACCCATACCCAGCAGTGACTCTGCACCACCTTGATCGAGAATGGTTCGAGAGTCCGTTTTGGTTGAAACGGTAAATGCAACCCGCGTAGGAATGTTCGCTTTGATCAAACCGGTAATAACGTCTACTGAAGGTCGCTGCGTCGCCAAAATGAGGTGGATACCCGCGGCGCGCGCTTTTTGTGCTAAACGCGCGATCAACTCTTCGACTTTCTTCCCGACCACCATCATCAGATCGGCAAATTCATCCACGATCACTACAATATAAGGCAGCTTTTCGAGCAGCGGTGGATGCTCATCCATACTGTCACCCGGTTGCCAGAGCGGATCGTGGATTGGGTGGCCCGCATCTGCGGCCATTTTCAGCTTGTCGTTGAATCCTTTGATGTTCCTAACGCCCAGTGCAGACATCAGCTTGTAACGCCGCTCCATCTCGCCAACACACCAACGCAATGCATTGGACGCATCCTTCATGTCGGTCACCACTTCAGACAACAAGTGAGGAATCCCTTCATACACCGACAGCTCAAGCATTTTCGGGTCAATCATGATAAAGCGGACATCTTCTGGGGTCGCTTTATAGAGGATACTCAAAATCATGACGTTCACCCCGACCGATTTACCTGAGCCTGTGGTACCCGCCACCAGCACGTGAGGCATTTTCGACAGATCCGCCACCACGGCTTCGCCCGCAATATCTTGACCAAGGACGACGGTCGTCGGTGATTTGGCATTGACGAACGCTTGGCTGCCGACCACGTCGGAGAAATAGACCGTCTGGCGGCTCATATTCGGCAGTTCAAGGCCAACATAAGGCTTACCAGGGATCACCTCCACCACACGCACCGCCATCGCTGAGAGTGAGCGTGCTAAGTCCATCGATAAGCTTGAGATGCGGCTTACTTTCACCCCTGGTGCCAAATCCAATTCAAAACGAGTAATCACTGGTCCTGGGAATATATCCACCACCGATGCGGTGATTTTATAGTCCGCTAACTTAGATTCCACCAGACGAGCTATCTCCTCTAACGCATCGCGGTCAATAAAGTTTTCTCGCTTCTCTGGGTGGTATAAGAGCTCGAGCGTTGGCATAGGCTCGGTCGGTTTCGGTAAGTTTTGATCTTGCTGAACCAAAAACGGGTTCTGAGACGCGACCACTTTGGCTTGCGCTTCCGCTACCAAGTTTTGCAGCGCGGCCGCATCTTCGTCTTGTGCTACATCGACGTCGCCCTCGTCATCATCTGTTGAGCCGCCCTGTTCATCAATAAACGCGACGGGTTCCTGTGGCGTAAAGCTTGGCTCAGGGTTGTCTTCGACCACATCAAAACTGGAGATACGAGGTTGCTCATCCTCTTCAATATCAGGGAGTGGCGAATCATCACGATCGTGGAAAACAGGCTCATCTTGCCAAGGCGGAGTAAGCTCTTGCTCGCGCTCTTGCGACTGCAACTCGCTGGACGCTTGAGTCAAAATCGGTTCAGGGGCGTAATCGTTGGCACTATTGGCCGCCGCATCGAGCTCCTCTATAGTGGCACCAAGCTGCTTAACACGCAGGTTACTCTGCTCGTCATCCTCTTGCTCGTCGTAGTGATAAAGCGGCGTCTCTGGCGCAGAGGTGGACGCTTGAGTGGCACTATTGTCCGGCATATGAATATTGTAGCGACGTGTCGCGGACTGAGGAGATACTGCCTCGCTGACTGGCTCCTCACGCTCTGAATCCGCTTGGATGGCAGGCGACGTGTTCATACCTTCTCGCGACTTATGCTCTAATGAGTCAGATTGCGTCGCATCCGGTTCGGTCAAGGTCGGCGCAAACACCTGATCCTTCTCACCGCGCAGCTTATTGATCACCCAAGTGATGGCACCAATCGCCTGCTCGCCAATCCAATCCACGATCGTTAGCCAAGAAATCCCGGTCAACAGCGTAAAACCCGCGCCCCACAAAAACAGCAGCACTAGCGTGGTGCCTAGCACGTTGAGTGTCGGCAGAGCGAGACTGGTCAGCACATCACCGATAACGCCGCCCGATGAAAAGTACCAGATATCGTCGAAGTTGATGTCGGCAAGACCGCAACTGGTGAGAATCAATATAGTTAAGCCGAGTAAGCGTGTGCCCCAAAGCATAAAATCGAGCGGCTCATCTTCGCCTCGTTTACGAAACAGAACCCAGGCGGTCAGTGCGATGACCACTGGAATAGTGTACGCCAGTGAGCCAAACGTAAAAAACAGTGTGTCCGCGAGCCAAGCCCCGACAATACCACCGGCATTTTCAATCTCCATACCCCAGGCGGTTTGCGACCATGATGGATCGGCCGCGCTGAAGGTCAGCAGAGCAACAGACAGTAAAATAGCGGCGAGGAAAACCACGATTAGGCTGCATTCTTGTAAACGCTCGGAACCGGAAAGGCGCGTCTTTTGACGATGGTCCCCAGTGTCGACGATGGTTTCGACTTTGTTTTTGGTTTCTCGGAACATAACCACTCTAACATACTGAAAAAAATAGCCCGAACAGCCAAGCTGCACGGACTATTGATTTAACCACATCGGCCTACAAAACCCAATTATGAAAAGTCAGAATATCGAAAGGGATTCTCACTTTGTCTCGCCTTCGCCCTGCATAGTCATTCCCATACTAGGCTTAGGGATTAACGAGTTTTGATCACCAATTGATTGGTTTGTTTCACTTCTTCCATAACCACGTAAGTACGTGTGTCATTAACACCGGGTAGACGAAGTAGTGTATCCCCTAGCAGTTTACGATAAGCACTCATATCCGAAACACGTGTTTTCAAAAGATAGTCGAAATCACCAGAAACAAGATGACACTCTTGGATGTCGTCAAGCTTCTGTACGGCTGCATTAAACTGTTCAAACACGTCTGGAGCACCACGGTTTAGCGTGATCTCCACAAACACCAATAGAGACGCGTCTAGGTACTGAGGGTTGAGCAACGCTGTGTACCCAGTGATGTATCCCTGACGCTCTAAGCGTCTTACACGCTCTAAACACGGAGTGGGCGAAAGACCGACTCGTTTAGACAATTCTACATTCGAAATTCGACCATCTTTTTGCAACTCATTCAGAATATTGCGATCGATACGGTCTAGATCCTTGGACGGCTTCTTATTGTTGTCTGCCATTTTTTATTCCACCTTATTACTTCCTTGCAAAAATTTATACTACAACTTCTTAATATACGGTATCAAATTTTATTACATCCTAACTATACTAGGCATTAATTCGACAGAATTACCCTAAATACAGTTGATACAACCATTTATCGATAAGGAGTCAGGATGATCATTGGCGTACCAAAGGAAATTAAAAACCACGAATACCGTGTGGGCATGATCCCAGCCAGCGTCCGCGAGTTAGTCTCACAAGGCCACCAAGTGTTGGTTGAAACCAATGCCGGCGCAGGCATCGGTTTTTCAGACGATGATTACATCGCTGTAGGCGCATCCATTCTTCCTACTGCTGCCGACGTATTTGCGAAGGCAGAGATGATTGTAAAGGTTAAAGAACCTCAAGCTGTCGAGCGAGCCATGCTCCGCGAAGGGCAAATTTTATTTACTTATTTACACCTCGCACCAGATTTTCCACAAACTGAAGAGCTAATCAAGAGCAAAGCCGTCTGTATAGCCTACGAGACTGTAACAGATAATATGGGTCGCTTGCCACTATTAGCGCCAATGTCTGAGGTTGCGGGTCGAATGTCTATCCAAGCCGGTGCGCAAACCTTGGAAAAATCGCACGGCGGACGTGGTCTTCTGCTAGGCGGCGTACCGGGTGTGGAGCCTGCAAAAGTGGTGGTCATCGGTGGTGGTGTGGTCGGTGCAAACGCGGCGCGCATGGCCGTTGGTCTGCGCGCAGATGTGACTATCCTTGACCGAAATGTCGACACTTTGCGCCGCTTGGACGAAGAGTTCCAAGGCCGTGCAAAAGTCGTCTACTCAACCAAAGACGCGATTGAAAAACACGTACTCGAAGCGGATTTGGTCATCGGTGCGGTATTGATCCCAGGTGCTGCGGCGCCGAAGCTGGTCACTAAAGAGCACATTGCCAAGATGAAACCGGGCGCGGCGGTAGTGGATGTTGCTATCGACCAAGGCGGCTGTTTTGAAACCTCTCACGCGACCACGCACGCCGATCCGACCTACATTGTTGATGACGTTGTCCACTACTGTGTGGCGAACATGCCGGGTGCGGTTGCGCGCACGTCAACCTTCGCTCTTAACAACGCGACCTTGCCGTACATTGTCAAACTGGCCAATAAAGGCTATCGCCAAGCGCTACTCGAAGACAAAGGCTTCCTGGAAGGATTGAACGTTATTCACGGTAAAGTAACTTGCCAAGAAGTGGCGGAAAGCTTTGACCTTGAGTACGTCGTTCCAGAACAAGCGATCGCGATGTTCAACTAAGCTTTAACAGCAACAACAAACAAAAGCGCTTGTGCCGAAACACAAGCGCTTTCTTTATTCTATTGATTCTAAGAATTGGCTCTGACCAAGCCGTAAGGATCAATCCGAGAACGCTTAAAACCAGCGCTCTAATGACGCACGATCTAGCTGTTTAAACGCTCGGTTAAGTAGACGCGCCAACTCTTTATAACGCGGACGAGATTTCATCGGCTCTAGCGCGCCTCCACTGTCGACAATTTTCTGATGGATTTCTCGATACCAGCCGGCCAACGCAGGAGGAAGTACAGTGTTCGAACGATTGCCGAGCCACCACATGCCTTGAATGGGCATACTGATGGCAAACAAGGCGATGATCACCGCCTGCGGCATAGCCTGATAGTTGTTGAACGCCATTTGAGTCAGCACACTGATGGCTGCAATCGCAGGCATGACCTTCACACCAAACCGAGTCGCCTTAATGATGCGTTGCTCTGGAAACAGCATGTTAAGCTCTTTGCGCATCGGCCAGATTTCCATGTATTTTTGACCGTCACGTAGGCTATGAATCAAACCGACTTTATTACTCATACGACTCTCTCACTGGTTTAGGCGACCAAATTAAAATTTAGTTGAAGAATTAAACTTTCTAAGTAAAAAATTGATAAAAGTTAATATTCTTTCAAAATTTTTTGTTATTATTCTCTATTATCGTTATCCTTCGCGGACCCACAATCTCATTGTTGCTGTTATTTACAATTTACGCAACTCTATGGGACCTATCTGCAAGGATGCAATGGTAACGTTCGGGAGACGTTACTGTCTCTTTATACGGAATTCGACGTTTTTTTGACCAAGATTAGTACGCAGCGAACCTCGTATCGTCTATTCTTGTGATTAATTTTTATCCTAACTGATTATTACAGGTAGTCACTCATGTCAAAGCTAGTTTTAGTTTTAAACTGCGGTAGTTCTTCTCTTAAGTTCGCTATTGTTGATGCAGCAAACGGCGACGAGCACCTAACCGGTCTTGCTGAATGTCTTCATCTTCCAGAAGCGCGTATCAAATGGAAGCTAGATGGCAAACACGAAGCACAACTTGGTGAAGGCGCTGCGCACGATGAAGCTCTTTCTTTCATCGTTGAAACTATTCTTGCTTCTAAGCCAGAACTTGCACAGCAACTGAAAGCGATCGGTCACCGTGTGGTACACGGCGGCGAGAAATTCACGCAATCTGCGCTTATCACTGACGACGTACTGAAAGGTATCGAAGACTGTGCAACATTGGCGCCTCTTCACAACCCAGCAGCGATCATTGGTATTAAAGCGGCTCAAAAAGCGTTCCCTGGCCTACCAATGTCTGCGGTATTTGATACGGCTTTCCACCAGTCTATGCCTGAAGAAGCGTACCTATACGCACTGCCATACAACCTGTACAAAGAGCACGGTATCCGTCGCTACGGCATGCACGGCACATCACACCTATTCATCGCTCGCGAAGCAGCTGAGCGTCTAGGTAAACCGGCTGACGAATTGAACATCATCAACTGTCACCTAGGTAACGGCGCATCTGTGTGTGCAATCAAGAACGGTAAATCAGTAGACACCTCTATGGGTCTGACACCGCTTGAAGGTTTGGTGATGGGTACACGCTGTGGTGATATCGACCCTGCAATCATCTTCCACCTACACGACGCACTAGGTTACTCTGTTGAGCAAATCAACACCATGCTAACCAAAGAGTCTGGCCTACAAGGTCTAACTGAAGTGACGTCTGACTGTCGTTTCGTTGAAGACAACTACGGTCAAAAAGAAGAAGCAACGCGTGCGATGGACGTCTTCTGTCACCGCTTAGCGAAATACGTAGCGGGTTACACTGCGACACTGGAAGGCCGTCTAGACGCGATCGTCTTTACTGGCGGTATCGGTGAAAACTCTGGCCCAATCCGTGAGATGGTATTGAACCGTCTAGGCGTATTCGGTATCGAAGTAGATGGTGAAGCAAACCTGAAAGCACGTTTTGGCGGTGAAGGCACCATCACAACTGCAGACAGCCGCATCCCAGCAATGGTGATTTCGACCAACGAAGAGCTTGTCATTGCCGAAGACACTGCTCGCCTAGCAGGTCTTTAATCAGATTCACCGGCTAGCCAAGTGCTAGCCGGTTTTCTAACTGAAGTCGGTCAATTACAGCTAACTGTGATGACCAAGGGGCACAACTGGCATTCTCCCTCTCTATCGTTTATGTCACTGTGCTTAACTCCCCCTAATAGCTAAAGGTACTCTACGAATGTCTCGTACTATTATGCTTATCCCTACCAGTGCTGGCGTCGGTCTGACCAGCGTGAGTATGGGTGTTCTTCGCGCTATGGAGCGTAAAGGCGTTAAAGTTTCTTTCTACAAGCCAATCTGTCAACCTCGTAGCGGTGGCGATCAACCGGATCTCACCTCGACGATTGTGGGCCGTAACAGCGATGTGAAAATCGGCCAGCCAATGCCGATGTCTGTCGCGGAAAGCTTGATCGGTAACGACAACATGGACGAGTTGCTAGAAACCGTCGTTGAACGTTACAACCAGATCAACAAAGATGCAGACGTAACCCTGATCGAAGGTCTTGTGCCAACGCGTAAGCACCCATTTGCCAACCAAGTGAACGCGGAAATCGCGGCCACATTGGGCGCAGAAATCGTGCTTGTCGCCACACCGGGTACCGATAACCCTGCGCAACTGAAAGAGCGTATTGAAGTTGCGTGTTCAAACTTTGGTGGCACTAAGAACAAAAACATCTCTGGCGTGATCATCAACAAGCTCAACGCACCGGTTGACGAAGCGGGTCGTACTCGCCCTGATCTGTCTGAGATCTTTGATGACGCAGACAGCGCGAAGCAAAGCGAGCTAAAAGTGATGGAGATCTTCAACACTTCTCCTATCCGTGTACTAGGTTGTGTGCCTTGGAGCATCGATCTCATCGCGACACGCGCTATCGACATGGCAGAGCACCTAAAAGCAGACATCATTAACGCCGGTGACATCAACACTCGCCGCATTAAGAGCATCACTTTCTGTGCGCGCTCTTTGCCAAACATGATCGAGCACTTTAAACCGGGTTCACTGCTTGTGACTTCAGCAGACCGTCCTGACGTTATCGTTGCCGCATCACTGGCGGCAATGAACGGCGTCGACATCGGTGCTATTTTGCTGACCGGCGGCTACGACATTCCTAAGGAAATCTCAGGTCTCTGTCAGCCAGCGTTTGACACTGGTCTACCTATCTTTAAAGCACAAGGTAACACGTGGCAAACATCATTGAACCTGCAAAGCTTCAGCATCGAAGTTCCCGCAGATGATAAAGAGCGTATCGAGTTCATCAATGAACACGTTGCTGGCCACATCGACGGTAACTGGATTGAGTCTATGACTGAAGGCACGCAAAAATCACGTCGCCTAAGTCCACCCGCGTTCCGTTACCAGTTGACTGAACTGGCCCGTAAAGCAGGCAAGCGTATCGTACTTCCAGAAGGCGACGAACCACGTACAGTGAAAGCGGCTGCCATCTGTGCAGAGCGCGGCATTGCTGAGTGTGTGTTGCTAGGTAACCCCGCTGAAATCCGCCGCGTCGCGGAGCAGCAAGGTGTTGAGCTTGGCGCTGGTGTGCAGATCATCGACTCAGACGCTATCCGTGAAAACTACGTTGCTCGTCTAGTTGAGCTTCGTGGTGCGAAAGGCATGACTGAAGTGGTTGCGCGTGAGAAGCTTGAAGACTCCGTATTCCTTGGCACCATGATGCTTGAAAACAACGAAGTCGATGGCCTAGTTTCAGGTGCGGTTCACACTACGGCGAACACCATCGTTCCTCCGTTCCAAATCATTAAGACTGCGCCGAATGCGTCTATCGTTTCGTCTGTGTTCTTCATGCTACTGCCAGACCAAGTACTGGTTTACGGCGACTGTGCGATCAACCCAGACCCAACGGCGGAACAATTGGCGGAAATCGCGATTCAATCTGCAGACTCTGCTGCGGCCTTTGGTATTGATCCTCGCGTTGCGATGATCTCTTACTCTACCGGTGAGTCTGGTAAAGGTGCAGACGTCGATAAAGTGCGTGAAGCAACACGCATTGCTAAGGAAAAACGTCCTGATCTAGTGATTGACGGTCCGCTACAGTACGACGCGGCGATCATGGAGAATGTGGCAGCGTCTAAAGCTCCGAACTCGCCTGTTGCAGGTAAAGCGACGGTATTTGTCTTCCCAGACTTAAACACAGGTAACACGACGTATAAAGCGGTACAGCGTAGTGCTGACCTTGTTTCTATCGGTCCAATGCTGCAAGGTATGCGCAAGCCGGTGAACGACCTATCTCGTGGTGCCTTGGTTGATGACATCGTCTACACCATCGCGCTGACAGCGATTCAAGCAGACCAAGAGCAGAAGTAATCACCGCTCTTGCGAGACTCTTTTAAGCCCTCCGACTACTGGAGGGCTTTTTTATTTCCCTATTATTGCAAGCCATACATAACGGCGCCGAGCATAACGGCGGAGCTCATAACCGGCACCACTTTGTGCCATAGCGCCCGGCCACCAATGATGGCCACCATCGACATTTTTACTAACGTATTCACCGCCGCCGCAATTAAGATCGCCAGCGATGCCACCTCTACGCTTAATATGGTCACGCTTTGTCTGCCCAGCGCGAGAGAAATTGCATCGACATCTGTCATGCCAGAGATCCCCGCTAGGATCAGCACACCCGACTCACCAAACCACTCAGTCAAGGCATGCGAAAGTAAAATGATCCCCGCGAGCACCAAACCAAACAGCAAGGCCGATTGCAACGCAAGTGGGTTACTTTGCTTGCTATTGGGTTCGACAGGCTCGATATGACAGCGGCGCCAAATCCACCATGCGGGCAGATAGAGTGCTGCCATCGTCACTAACGCTGGGTAAGCGATTTGCTCGACCAGTAAGGGGTTAATCACGCTTAGCACAATCAGTAAACGCGGAAACATGGTGCCACAACTGACTAATATGCCCGTAGCGAGTAAACCGCTCAAATGCGGCTGTTCCCGTGATAGATGAGAAAATTGCAATGTCAGCGCCGTCGATGAGCTCAATCCAGCAAATAGCGAAGTGAACAAGATACCCCGTTTGGTACCGCCAATTTTGATCGCAAAATAGCCCACAAAAGAGATGCTTGCGATCAACACCACCATCCACCAAATTTCATATGGATTGAGCGCATTCCAAGGCCCAAAGGTTTGATTTGGTAGCAATGGCAATAAGACGATGGAGATCATCAATAGCCGCAGTGCCGCGTCCAATTCGTACTCTTGTAGACGTTGCAGGGCTTGGTGCAGTTCGCGTTTGTTATCAAGCACCACTGCCGTAATCACCGCCGCTGACGCAGCCAAGACAGCGTACCCCGAGACCGTGAGCGCGCCGAGAACAAAGGTCATCAGCAAGCTGACCACACCGGTAATACTGATGCTGGTGCTGTTTTTTTGCTGCGCGACAAACGCCACACAAGCAAGAATCACCAAGGCGACAAAAGCAAAACCCAGCAGCAAAGGGGAATAGACTTTGGCTAAAATCGCGACCAGCGCGCCGAGTACCGCTACGAGAGAGAAGGTTCGGATCCCTGCAACGCGCGTGCCTTCCGCATTATTGCGCATCACCCAGCCACGCTGTGTCCCAACAATCGCCCCAAGCATCAACGCAATCAAAAGATGCCAAAAGAGCTGCTCATCGCTGACGAGATGTTGTAACTCCATACGCCCTCCCACTTGCTAACTGTCCAATGTTAAGTGTAGGAACTAACGCAGATAATTCTGTGATAGGGCATAAAAAACCCCGCGAAGTGCGGGGGATTAAGTTAAGCGCTGATGACCTCTCGTCCGTGGGGAGAATCGAGGTCTAATTCTGGTCCTTTAGGTACCACTTGTGTGGGGTTGATCCCGGTGTGACTGAAATAGTAATGGCGCTTAATATGATAAAAATCTGTGGTCTCTTTGACCCCTTCCACTTGGTACAACTCTTTTAGATAACCGTGCAAGTTCGGGTAATCTTCAATACGCTGCTTATTGCATTTAAAGTGGCCCACATACACCGCATCAAAACGAATCAAGGTGGTAAACAAACGCCAATCGGCCTCCGTTACCTGACCGCCCGCTAGGTAGCGATGACTCGCGAGATGAGTATCAAGCTTATCCAACGCAGAGAACAGCTTATCGTATGCTTCTTCGTACGCTTCTTGCGTCGTCGCAAAACCGCAGCGGTAGACACCATTATTGACGTTGGGGTAGATAAAATCGTTCCACTCATCAATCACTTCGCGGAGGTGGTCTGGATAGTAATCGAGAGTATTGCCCGTCAAGTCGTTGAACGCATGATTAAACATACGGATGATTTCTGACGACTCATTGCTGACAATGGTGTTGTGCTTTTTATCCCACAAGACAGGCACCGTAACGCGCCCTGTGTAGTCGGACTTAGCCTGAGTGTAGATTTGGTGCAATCGCGTATGACCAAACAGCGGCTCAGGCAGCCCCATTTGCCAGCCTTCACTCATCATATCTGGGCAGACCACAGTGACATCAATATGAGACTCCAGCCCTTTTAGGCGGCGAAAAATTAGAGTTCGGTGAGCCCAAGGACACGCGAGCGAGACATAAAGATGATAGCGCCCGGATTCCGGCGCAAAACGCGCGCCCTCTTCATTGACGACCCAATCACGAAACCCGGCGTCTTCGCGCACAAATTGACCGCCGTTTGATTTAGTGTCGTACCACACATCGTGCCACACGCCTTCAACTAGCTTGCCCATAATTCACCTTCGTTATTCTCGTTCACTGTAAAAACCTTGCTTTTACTATAGCGAGTTGATTCAAAATGGCAGTAAGGGAAATTAGACGAACTTGGTCAACATATTTGAATAACTGCCAGCAAACTTACTCATAACCAGTAGAGATAAATGAAAGAAATCCTTTGTCTCATCTATTCCTAGCCTCTCCACTATGAGCGCTGAAACTTGATATACCTTCCAGTAAATCGCAACAATTTCCATACCTCTTGCTAACGTCACGGAGAACATCACATTTCAATCAAGACATACATCTTCGATTGTTATGTGTTTAATAACCCCCTCTCTATGTTTCTCATTTTTTGATCTCATTAGGATACGTCGTAAGCGCCCTCTCCCTTCGCTGGCGCACAACAACGAAAAAGGTATAACGATGAAAAACACCACGATTTGTGCAGTGGCTCTGGCCCTCGCTTCTAGCACAATTTTTGCTGCGGACTCGGATGAGTTGCACGCGTTCGATCCACGAAATACCCAATCCCGCATTGGTACTATGGTCAACACAGACAGCGGTGAGTTAAAGCTGTTTGCCGGCTATGGCGCTGCCAACCTTTACGATGCGGGACCAGAAGGCAAAACTCAAACCGTGCTCTTTGGTGAATACTTCACGGATACAGATAACATGCGTGCACGCATGGCGCATTTTGACAGTCGTGTGGGCGGGGTTTATATCGACTTGTATGGCACTAAGCTGGCAGACTCCTACACCGCAGGCTACATGCTGCCTCTGGAAGCCGCCAACGGCACCACAAAGTTCTTCCCTTCAGTGAATTACACTTATGTGGATGTCGACCTCAATAAAGCGGCAGGCCGCATCGCCAAAAACAGTGGCGGTAGCGTTGATGAGATTCAATCTGTGCTGCACTCTTTGGGGGCGAAAGATGCCCACTTAGCATCGGTCAACCTTTATGCCTTGCAGCCTTGGAATGACACCCACTACACCGTCATTCAAGCGATGGCTGGACAAGCTGTCGACGGTATTGATGACCTCAACTTTGTCGATTTGATGTGGGTTCAAGGGATGCAAGCTTATGTGAATGGTCAGAACATTAATATCTTTGTGGAAGGCCGCTATCACAACATTGAGACCGAAGTCCTAGGCCCGAAAAAGCGCAGCGAAGATGCGAAAATTTCATTGGGGATCGATTGGCGTTTCTGAGTGTCAGCCGTGCACATTTAGTAACGCTAAGCCATAAAAAATGCCAGTCACTTGACTGGCATTTTCTATCTATCGATGAGGGTAGGGATTATCCGTTGTTACGAATCCACTCATCCATATCTGTTTTAAGGTTGTCAGACTTAGTACCGAAGATAGCTTGAACACCACCTGCGACGACTACAACGCCTGCTGCACCCAATTTCTTAAGTTTGTCTTGGTCAACCACTTCTGTGTCAGCAACCGCAACACGTAGACGAGTGATACACGCGTCAAGACCTGTAATGTTTGCTTTACCGCCGAACGCTGCAACAAGCTCACCAGCCATGTCTGAACCAGACGCCGCCGCTTCAGCTTGAGTTTCGTCTTCACGACCAGGAGTTTTTAGGTCCATCGCTTTGATCACTGCACGGAATACTACGTAGTAGATTGCTGCGTAAACAAGACCAGTCGCGATCATGATACCCATCTTCTGAGCGTTGCCAGAAAGTACTAGGAAGTCGATCAAGCCGTGAGAGAATGATGTACCGTGTACGAAGCCGATAGTGTTAGCAACAACGTATGCAGAACCAGCAAGTAGAGCGTGGATTCCGTAAAGTAGTGGCGCAACGAATAGGAATGAGAATTCGATTGGCTCAGTAATACCTGTTAGGAATGAAGTCAACGCTGCTGACGCCATGATACCCATAACTTTAACGCGGTTCTCTGGCTTAGCAGAGTGTGCAATCGCGATAGCCGCTGCTGGTAGACCGAACATCTTGAACATGTAGCCACCTGCAAGCTGACCGAAGCCATTACCTGCTGCGCGAGACGCTTCATCTGCCACTAGGTAACATGTCAGTACGCCGTTTTGAGTTTCACCTGCTGCGTTCACACATTGACCTGCTTCGAAGAAGAAAGGTACGTTCCACACGTGGTGTAGACCGAATGGGATCAATGAACGCTCAACGATACCGTAGATACCGAATGCAAGTTGTGGGTTTTGCTCTGCAGCCCAGTGAGAGAACGCACCGATAGCTGAACCAATTGGTGGCCAGATGATAGACAGTACGATACCCAGTGCGATAGCTGCAAAACCAGTGATGATTGGCACAGCACGCTTACCAGCGAAGAAGCCAAGGTACTCAGGCAATTGAATGCGGAAGAAGCGGTTAAACGCCCACGCAGCCACACCACCGACTAGGATACCACCGAGAACACCCGTATCGATTTTCTCAACGCCCATCACGCCAGCCATAACGCTTAGTGTTGCCGTCATGATGCCGTAACCAACGATAGCAGCAAGGCCCGCTACGCCGTCGTTGTTAGTGAAGCCTAGAGCGACACCCACTGCAAATAGCAGTGCCATCTGGCCAAATACTGAACCACCCGCTTGTTCCATTAGGTTTGATACAATCTCTGGAATGAAACCAAGGTTGGCAGCACCAACACCAAGTAGGATACCTGCAACAGGCAATACTGATACTGGTAGCATCAGTGATTTACCTACTTTTTGCAGGTTAGCAAAAAGATTCTTAAACATGTTTATGCTCCTGAAAAGTTATAAGAATTATCGGGCACTAACGGCACACCCCCGCAGCCTTAAATGTTAGCACCCAAAGAAAATGTAACCACATATGACAGTATATTTTCTGCCTCTAAATATATCTTGATGGTGAACAAACTTTCTAGCGCGTTACGAAAATAAGTTTCAAACTACTAGATAGATCACAGTAACGAAGCGCCAAACAAGGCCCTCATACCAACTTATCCCCATGAAAAATATGAAGTTTTTATTGCACAACATTAATTTTATGGCGTAAATAAAATAGAATAGATTGTTATTTTATGTAACAAAATTACATTTGAACAAATTTTGTCTCGCATCTTCAACAGATTTGGTGAACACTGGTTTGATGAGTCAGATACGTGACGCTTGTAACAAAAAAAAAGGGCGAGCGCCCCTTTTTTATACCGCCATTAATTTCTATCTTAAAAAAAGTTTTTTGAAGTTCGTCGTTGTGGCTGCGGCCACCTCATGTAGGCCGCAAGACTTAAGCTTCGCAATGTATGCGGCGACTTCAACCACATAAGCAGGTTCATTCTGTTGGCCGCGATGAGGGACCGGGGCCAAATAGGGAGAATCGGTCTCAATCAACAAGCGATCAAGTGGCAACGCTTTGACCACGTCTTTCAACTCCGTTGCTTGTCGAAACGTCACGATACCAGAGATGGAAATGTAAAAGCCTAACTCCATCGCTTGCTTAGCAAAGGTAAGATCTTCCGTAAAACAGTGGATGACACCACCGCATTTCTCTGCCTGTCCTGCTCTTAAAATAGCCAGAGTATCTTCTCGTGCGTTGCGCGTATGAATGATCAGCGGCTTATTCACATTGACCGCGAGCTCGACCTGCTGCTCAAAGCGCAGTTTTTGCAGGTCAGCGGTTTCAGGCTGATAGTGATAATCCAGGCCCGTTTCACCAATCGCGACCACTTTCGGATGACTTGCGTATTCATGTAAGCGATCAAGGGCAAAGTCACTTTCGACGTCCAATGGATGAACCCCACACGACGCGTGTACGTTGTCATAAGGCTCAATCATAGCCAACATATCGGGAAACGAATCAAGCGTGACCCCCACCGAAAGCAACTCGGTGACATTAGCAGCGGTGGCTTTCTTTATGACATCAGCCACATCATTATGTCGCTCTTGGTAATCAAGTTTATCTAGATGACAGTGCGAATCTACGAACATAATTCCTCTTTTAATGAGAACAACCAACTCATGATCAGTAACTCTGCGTTGAGCCCTGGGTGGTCACTCAGTTGATTAATAAGTTTAGTCAGTGATTGTGTATGTTGGTAGAGCTGCGCGTAAGACACTGTCTCAGCTACACGCTGACAGCCAGGTGTCATCGCCTCATCCCTCACTGAAAAATGAACTTTTTGTGCATCAGTCAGCAAGGTCCATAACCAGGGTATAGACTCATCGGGCGCTTTCGCCAATTCCTTAGCAAGCTTCACCCCATCGTCTTGGCTGACCAAAAACGCAAGCAAGGCGGACTCTAGCTGCTGATACTGAGATTCCCCCCCCTGTTCAATAAACGCCAACGTATCGAGCGGGGAGTTCGCATGAATATGGGCGGCAAAGGCCGGCACCGCCTTTTGTGTGTGATGTGACAACCACTCTGCGACGTCGGTGGCACTCGGCGTATTGAGATACCATTGCTGGCAGCGACTGGTGATGGTGGCAAGCAGATGATTCTGACGGTGCGTCACCAAAAGGAACAGACAGTTTTCCCCTGGCTCTTCCAAGGTTTTGAGCAAAGCGTTCGAGGCGGACGTGTTCATTGCCTCAGCCGGCTCAATCACAAACAGTCGATAGCCACCAAGTTGGGACGATTCTTGTGCTAACCGGTTGCACTGCCGCACCTGTTCAACAGTGATCGCTTTGCCCTCTTTTTCAGGCACCACTCGATGAAAATCGGGATGGCTTTGCGATTGCATCAACTGGCAACCATGACAAAACCCACACGGCTCAGAGTGGTCGTGTTGGCACATCACTGCTCTTGAGAGTCTGTCCACCAACTGCTCTGCCCCCATGCCACTCTGTGCAATCAACATCGAGGCGTTGGCAAAACGCTGGTGTTCGAGGCTCGATTTCCACTCCGCCCAAAGCGGTGTTAACCAAGGGTACAGCTCATTCATACTAGGCGACGCCTTGCTCAGTCTGAGCCTCTAGCCAGCCTTTCAACGCCGCAGAGATATCGGCAGCCACTTGCTCTATAGATTGCTCAGCATTGATGATCAGAACCGTTGCATCATGGCGCGCGATCTCAAGATAGCGTGCGCGAGTACGATCGAAAAAACTCATGTCCATTTTTTCAATTCTGTCGAGTTCACCTCGACCACGCGCTCGCTCAAGGCCAACTCGAGGGTCGATGTCTAAGTACAAGGTCAAGTCGGGCTTAAAGTCGCCAAGCGTCGTCTGTTTGAGTGTTGACATCGTCTCAGCGGTAATCTGTCGGCCGCCACCCTGATAGGCTTGCGAGGACATATCATGACGATCGCCCACCACCCACTCACCTTTTTCCAAGGCAGGCTTAATGACATTTTCCACCAGTTGGACACGCGCGGCATACATCAACAGTAGCTCCGTCATGTCTTGCAGCACTTCACCCTCATGCTCTTGCTTGACCAAGTCACGTAACTTTTCAGCCAACGTGGTGCCACCGGGTTCGCGAGTTTGTTGAATCGAAGTGATGCCCGCCGCTTGTAACGTGGTCAATACGGCTTGAATCGCGGTGCTTTTACCCGCGCCTTCTAATCCTTCGATAACAATAAATTTTGCTTGTGTCATTGTTTACTTCTTAACTGTTTTAAATAGGCTCGGACCGCGCGGTTGTGCTCAGCCAATGTTTTTGAAAACACATGACCGCCGGTTCCACTGGCGACAAAGTAGTAGTAATCCCCATTCTCAGGGTTGGTCGCCGCTGCAATAGAGGCTTCACCCGGCATCGCGATCGGCGTAGGTGGCAGACCAAAAATGACATAGGTGTTATAAGGCGTGGGCGTACGAAGGTCTTTCTTACGTATGTTGCCGTCGTAGCTGTCGCCCATACCATAAATAACCGTCGGATCGGTTTGCAAACGCATACCTTTGTTGAGGCGATTAACAAACACTGACGCGACTCGCTCTCGCTCTTCTTCCACTGAGGTCTCTTTTTCAATGATAGAAGCAAGAATGAGGGCTTCATACGACGATTTCAATGGTAAATCACGCTGACGTTCTGCC
This sequence comes from Vibrio sp. R10-SG-ISO4, assembly GCF_059834135.1. NCBI lineage: Bacteria > Pseudomonadati > Pseudomonadota > Gammaproteobacteria > Vibrionales > Vibrionaceae > Vibrio > Vibrio sp. R10-SG-ISO4. The sequence goes on along the minus strand of NZ_JCBDHJ010000008.1, from coordinate 240,925 downwards.
CAGTGATAATCGAGCACCTGAGTGAGCTTACGCGATGCTCGCTCAAGAATATCCAACTCTGACGCTCCGAAGGTATAGTGGTAGGTTTCGGCTAAGAACATGCCTTCTAACTTCTCCACATCGAGCTCTAGCGCTCGGGCAATCTCCGCTTCCGTCATCTCTGTCGTATCATGCGTCAGATGCGGCGCTTGAGACAGCGCTTCACGCCACTCTTTGAACGTCGACCCTTCAACAAAGGTGATCGAAAACTGGTGCTCTTTACCCGACTTAAAAAGCAGCAACGCCTGACGTAGCGTCAGGCCAGGTTCCAACAGATAGGTACCCGCTTTTACTTGAGTAAGCTCGGGATAAAAGCGTCGAACCAGCGGCGTTAAATCGCTCGGTTCGATAAGGTCGCTCTGAGTAAGGTCACTTAACACTCGCTGAAAGCTGGTACCGGTTTTAAGGGTAAAAATGAGTTCTTGTGTCATCGATAGGGGTTGATTGACGTACTCATTCACTTGGTTAGTGATGTAGCGGTAACCCGCAAAAGCAATCAACAATATAGCAATCAATAAATAGGTGATTTTCTTAATCACGAGGAAAGGTTCTCCTGAAATCGTCGAGTTTGTGGTCCAATGGTGAACATTTTATGCGAAATAGCGCTGACCGGTGCGACACCTAACAAAGCGTTGCAGATGAAGACCTCGTCGGCCTGTTCAATATCGCAGAGCGTGAATTGCCCCACTTCAATGTGCAATCCCATTGTCAATGCGCATTGAAGCACGCGCTCTCTCATTGTCCCCGCGACCCCCGCAAGAGTAAGGTCGGGGGTAAATAGCGTGTCTTCGCGACACCAAAACAGGTTCGCCATCGTGGTTTCTATCACGAAGCCATCAATGTCGAGTGCCAAGCCATCTGCATAGCCTTGCTCGTCTAACTCTTGTTTGAGCAACACTTGCTCAAGTCGGTTGTTGTGTTTGTGACCGGCAAGGAGTGGGTTGTGGCCTAAACGCCGCTCGCACACGCCAAGTGCTACGCCATTCTGTTGCCATTGTTCATAATGGGCGGGAAATGCAAAGTGGCTAATAGTAACATTGGGTGTCGTGACGTGCGCAGGGCTATATCCGCGCCCACCTTCTCCTCGGCTGACATGCAGCTTGAGACCGGCATTCGCTGCAGGCAGTGACGCCGTCTCTAGCCATTGGCGCACTTGCTGCCAATCTGGGAACTCAATACCCAGCAAACGCAAGCACGCTTCCATTCTCGACACATGGGCTGACCACCCCTCAATCTGACCATGGCGAGTCAGTATGGTCGTAAAGCAGCCATCACCATATTGAAACGATCGATCACTTAGCGCGATTGAGTCCGCTCTCTGTCCATTGACCCAAAACATCCATCCACCTTAGAAAACAAAACGGCTTAATACCGAAGCATTAAGCCGTTTTAACACAAATCATCCCACTACACGTAGCACGGTTTAGATCTTTTTGAACACCAACGAGCCGTTCGTACCACCAAAGCCGAATGAGTTACAAATCGCGTAATCCATCGATACTTCTTTCGCAGTGTGCGGCACAAGATCGATATCCTCTAACCCTTCTTCCGGGTTATCAAGGTTGATCGTCGGCGGCACAATTTGATCGCGCAAAGAGAGTACGGTAATGATGGCTTCTACTGAGCCCGCAGCACCCAACAAGTGACCTGTCATCGACTTGGTTGATGACACTTTGACTTGTTTCGCGCCCGATTCACCCAGTGCACGGCGGATGCCTTTCACTTCCGCGACGTCGCCTGCTGGCGTCGATGTACCGTGTGCATTCACGTAGCCAACTTGTGTGCCTTCGATATCCGCGTCACGCATGGCCGCTTCCATTGCCAATGCACCGCCTGAGCCATCTTCACTTGGCGAAGTCATGTGGTAAGCGTCACCTGACATACCAAAGCCAACCACTTCAGCGTAAATTTTCGCGCCACGCGCTTTCGCGTGTTCGTACTCTTCTAGCACCATCATGCCTGCGCCATCACCAAGAACAAAACCGTCACGGTCTTTGTCCCAAGGGCGAGAGGCTTTTTGAGGCGCATCATTACGAGTAGACAGTGCTTTCGCTGCACCAAAACCTGCCATACCAAGTGGGGTGGACGCTTTTTCTGAGCCACCCGCCACCATCGCTTCGCAATCGCCATACGCGATCATACGCGCTGCATGGCCGATGTTGTGCAGACCAGTTGTACACGCCGTCGAGATCGCAATATTTGGACCACGTAGACCACGCATAATTGATAAGTTACCCGCCACCATGTTAACAATGGTCGATGGGACGAAGAACGGACTCACTTTACGTGGACCTTTCTCGACCAATGCTGAGTGACCCGCTTCAATCAAGTCAAGGCCACCAATGCCTGAACCGATAGCGACGCCCACTCGTGCGGCGTTTTCTTCGTTAATTTCTAAGCCAGAGTCATCAAGAGCCTGAATACCCGCTGCGATACCGTACTGGATGAACAAGTCCATCTTACGTGCATCTTTCTTTGACATGTATTCTGTGCAATCAAAATCTTTGACTAGGCCTGCAAAACGAGTTGAGAAATTTTCAGTATCAAAGTGCTCGATATTGACGATACCACTTTGACCAGCTAGCAGGGCTTTCCAAGAGGATTCTACAGTGTTGCCTACCGGTGACAACATACCCATGCCAGTGACAACAACACGACGCTTGGACACGATTTTATTCTCCGGGTTTGAAATGATTCTATGGGAGGTATAGAAGAGTTGGTAAAACACAGGCGGCCAGTTGGCCGCCTGAGAGAGGGGTTTACTGAGCGCTGTTTACGTAGTCGATTGCAGCTTGAACAGTAGTGATCTTCTCAGCTTCTTCGTCTGGAATCTCAGTGTCGAATTCTTCTTCTAGAGCCATTACTAGTTCAACAGTGTCTAGAGAATCGGCACCTAGGTCATCAACGAAAGAAGCTTCGTTTTTCACTTCTGCTTCGTCTACACCTAGCTGTTCAACAATGATTTTCTTTACGCGTTCTTCGATGTTGCTCATTTTTTCTTTTCCTTTACAGATTTCGCTCAATGCGATGATTCCGTAGTTTATTCGAACTATTGAAAGTTGCAAGTGGGACCTTGCTGGTCAAACCACAATTTTAGCGATTTTAACCGAAATTCAATACATTTTTGACTTAAATCATGCACAAATCTTGTGCACTTCACTGCCAATAAACACTGACTATAGGCTATTTTTATGACATTAAATAGCCAATTTGGCGACATTGGGTACAAATTGAAGATTCAGCAAAGTTTCGAGTGATATTTGATGTAAAAGTTCACTTTCACTTGCTAAAGCCCAATTTAAACCATGTACATCCCGCCATTTACGTGCAAAGTTTCGCCGGTGATGTATGCCGCTTCTGGGGAAGCCAGAAATACCACTGCCGACGCAATCTCACGTGGGTCACCAAGACGACCCGCTGGGACGTTCGATAGTGTTGCCGCACGCTGATCGTCGTTCAATGCTTTGGTCATGTCTGTCTCAATAAAGCCAGGCGCCACAGTATTCACTGTGATGCCGCGAGACGCAACTTCACGTGCCATTGATTTAGTAAAACCAATCACGCCAGCTTTCGCTGCCGCGTAGTTAGCCTGACCTGCGTTACCCATAGTGCCAACCACAGAACCTACGTTGATGATACGGCCATGACGCTTTTTCATCATGCCGCGCAATACCGCTTTTGACATACGGAAAATCGGCGTGAGGTTGGTATCGATGATGTCGTTCCACTCATCGTCTTTCATACGCATCAGCAAGTTGTCACGTGTGATACCTGCGTTATTCACTAGGATGTCAATCGCACCAAACTCGTCATTAATGGTTTTCAGGGTTGACTCGATGGAGTTCACGTCTGTGACGTTTAACGCGAGTCCTTTACCTTTGTCCCCTAGGTATTCGCTGATCGCTGCCGCACCGCCTTCAGAGGTTGCAGTACCGATCACTGTCGCACCACGCTCAACCAATAGTTCAGCGATAGCACGGCCGATACCACGGCTAGCACCGGTAACCAGTGCGATTTTACCTTCAAGATTCATCATGTTTGTTGTTTCCTTTGAGTCGCTTATGACTTAGCTGCTTCGAGTGAAGCGACATCGTTAACGGCTGCGCCGCTAAGCGTTTTTACAATACGTTTCGTCAAGCCAGTCAATACTTTACCTGGGCCAAATTCTAACAGTGATTCGACGCCTTGCTCGCTCATGAGCTGAACACTTTCCGTCCAACGCACCGGGCTGTAAAGCTGACGCACCAGTGCTTCTTTGATTTTCGCAGGATCGGTCTCTGCCACGACGTCCACGTTGTTGATGACGGGTAAAGAAGGCGTGTTGAACTCGATCTCTTCTAGTGCAACCGCCAGTTTATCCGCCGCAGGCTTCATCAGAGCGCAGTGAGAAGGCACAGAGACAGGTAAAGGCAACGCGCGCTTTGCGCCCGCTTCTTTACATAAGGCGCCCGCACGTTCCACCGCCGCTTTACTGCCGGCGATAACAACTTGACCTGGCGAGTTAAAGTTAACAGGAGAGACAACCTCGCCTTGCGCTGCGTCTTCACACGCTTGAGCAATCGCGGCATCGTCAAGACCGATAATTGCATACATAGCGCCCGTGCCCGCTGGTACCGCTTCTTGCATTAAGCGGCCGCGCAATTCAACTAGCTTGATCGCCTGCTGGAAATCAATCACACCTGCACACACAAGTGCAGAGTACTCACCTAAGCTGTGACCCGCTAGGTTGGCTGGCAGCTCTTGTCCTAGCTCTTGCCACACACGCCATACCGCAACCGAAGACGCTAGCAGCGCAGGCTGGGTGCGAAATGTCTGGTTAAGATCTTCCACTGGCCCATCTTGCACCAACGCCCAAAGATCGTAACCGAGTGCTTCTGAAGCCTCAGCAAACGTCGCTTTCACTACTGGGTATTGCTCGCCAAGTTCAGCCAACATGCCAACGGCTTGCGATCCTTGACCTGGAAATACGATAGCAAACTTGCTCATACTCTTTTCCTTAACTCAATTTCTTTTAAGACTTGATTCGGTTGCTCTTTCTGCTGTCAGAAAGAAAAGATGCCACTGCGGCATCTTCAATTTGAATTCTTGCGTGATTAAAACTTCACTAGGGCTGAACCCCATGTGAAGCCACCGCCAAAGGCTTCAAGCAGCAAGGTTTGCCCACGCTGAATACGCCCATCACGTACGGCTTCATCAAGTGCAGTCGGTACTGTCGCCGCAGAGGTGTTACCGTGCCTATCCAGTGTGACCACGACTTGATCCATTGACATCGCCAACTTCTTCGCGGTCGCAGAAATAATGCGAAGGTTTGCCTGATGTGGCACCAACCAATCCAGCTCGGTTTTATCCATGCCGTTTTGCTTGAGAGTTTCCGTCACAAGGCGAGACAACTGAGTCACCGCTACTTTGAAGACTTCATTACCCGCCATGTGCAACCAGCTATTGATGTCATCACTGTGCTCAAAGTCACTGCTGATTTCTTCACGGCGATTAGGGTATTTCAAGCTCAGTAGGTCGCCAAAGCGACCGTCGGCATTAATGGTGGTCGACAAAATACCCGGCTCATTACTCGCGCCTACAATAACCGCACCAGCGGCATCACCAAACAAGATCACGGTCGAGCGATCACTCGGGTCACAGGTTTTTGATAACGCATCAGCGCCGATCACCAAGATGTGTTTGCAATGACCGGTTTTGATGTACTGATCGGCCACCGACAGTGCGTAAACAAAGCCGGAACACGCCGCAGCCATGTCAAACGCTGGGCAGTGTTTAATGCCAAGCAAGGCTTGCACCTGACAGGCCGCTGATGGAAATGCATGTGAACCACTGGTGGTCGCAACAAGAATCATGTCGATGTCGTTCTTGTCAATGCCTGCCATCTCGATAGCATTTTTCGCCGCTTGGTAACCCATATCTGCAACGGTTTCATTTTCCGCAGCAATACGACGCTCTTTAATACCCGTGCGAGCAACAATCCACTCATCACTTGTATCTACCATTTTCTCTAAGTCTGCGTTTGAACGCACCTGAGATGGCAGGTAGCTGCCAGTACCTAAAATTTTGCTATACATGAAGACTAGTAATGCCTCTCTTGGGGTTGCTGATCGAACAGAACCGTTTCCAAACGATCACTAATACGGCTTGGTACTTGTCGTTTGACCTCGTGTAGTGCTTCACCAATGGCATTGATGACCGCGTCTACATCAGCACTTCCATGGCTTTTTATGACAATGCCGCGCAATCCTAGCAAACTTGCGCCGTTATACTGGTCGGGGTTCAGGGTTTTTAGCTCATTAAATAAGCCAGAAAATAATTTTCTTGCAATCCAACCCTTTATAGATGAGGCCATCATGTGTGATTTCAACTTATCGATAAAGAGTTGCGCTGTCCCTTCACAGGTTTTGAGGCAGATATTGCCCACAAAACCATCACAAACGACGACATCAGCGGCATCGCGTAACAATTGGTTGCCTTCAATATAGCCGACAAAATTGACCGACTGAGTCTGAGAAAGCATTTCAGCGCAGCGTTTAACGAGATCATTACCTTTGATCTCTTCAGCGCCGATATTGAGAATAGCGACTCGTGGCGGTTTACCCAAGTATTGTTCGACTAACGCACTGCCCATTACCGCAAATTGAAACAGCGAATCGGCGTCACTCGAGACATTGGCCCCTAAATCCAACATCCAGGTTTTACCGCCGGATGCCGTTGGCAACGCAGAAATTAATGCAGGACGTTCAATACCCGGTAAAAGCTTAAGCTTGAAGCGTGACAATGCCATTAACGCGCCGGTGTTGCCACCGCTGACACACGCATCCGCTTCAGCGTTGGATACCGCATCGATTGCCATCGCCATGGACGTATTCGCACTATTGCGCAGCGCTAGAGAAGGTTTTTCTGAGTTAGAAATGACTCGGTCACTGTGCACAACGCGTAACCGTGCGTTGGACTGAACACCAAGTTGGGAGAGTTGGGTTGTGATCATGTGCTGATCACCCAAGATGATCACTTTTAGCTCTGGGAAATGCGACAGTGCCTGCACGGCGGCAGGCACTGTAACGCGAGGACCGAAATCCCCGCCCATTGCATCAAGTGCAACGGTTATATTTTGCAAAGGTCAACCTTACTTGTTGATAACCTTCTTGCCGCGGTAGTAACCTTCAGCAGTCACGTTGTGACGTAGGTGAGTTTCACCTGAAGTTGCGTCAACAGAAAGTGCAGCTGTAGTTAGGGCATCGTGTGAACGACGCATACCACGCTTAGAACGTGTTTTACGGTTTTTTTGTACGGCCATTGACCCTACTCCTATGTTAGTTCTTAAAGTGTCTTGCTTACTAAAAAGTTAACGCTTTAAGCTTTTCAAAACATCGAATGGATTCGGCTTCTCTTCCACTACCTCTTCTGGAAGGTCACCAAACACCATGCTATCTGAATCAACGCTACAATCCGCTTCATCATGCATTGCTACTTGAGGCAAGTTGAGAATGAACTCGTCTTCAACTAACTGTATTAGGTCGACTTCACCGTACTCGTTCAGATCTACCAAATCGTACTCTTCCGGTGCGTCTTCTTCACTCTTCTCGCTATAGTATGGCGTGTAAGTGAATTCGACTTCGCACTCATGTGCGAAAACCTCATTACAGCGTTGACACTCTAAATCGACTTCGATGTTAGCTTTACCAGAGATAACAACAAGTCGCTGTTCATCCAACTCAAATGACAATGACACTTGAGCGTCGCGTTTAACGCCTTCGACTGATTCGCTTAAGCGCTTAAAAAGACTTTCTTGAATGATACCATCATAATCAAGACGCTTTTGAGCCGCTCTTGCGGGATCAACCGTTCGCGGTATTTTTACCTTTTGCATAGGGCGCGAATTCTATCTTCCAATTCATTTTGAGTCAAAGAAAAAGGAGAAAAAGTTGGACTTTTTTTCCTTTGCTCCACCAGAGCAATGATCTTAGCAAAAAGATCCTTTAAGCTCACCTAAATCAAACAAAACACTGATGATTTAAAATGTACTCTTACCCACTCGTCTTAGCGTCCACCTCTCCCTACCGTAAACTATTGTTGGAAAAACTCGGTCTCACGTTTAGCGCCATCGCACCAGACTGTGACGAAACGCCACTAAGAAACGAATCACCTCAAGCGTTAGTGGAACGTCTCGCAGTGGGTAAAGCGCAAGGTTGTTCACTATCGCAGCCGAGCCTTGTCATCGGTAGCGATCAAGTGTGTGTGATTGACGGCGAAATTGTTGGTAAGCCCCATACACGTGAGCGCGCCATTGAACAATTGCGTCGGCAAAGCGGCCGTGCGATCTGTTTTTACACAGGCGTTGCCTTATTCAACAGTGCCACCCAAGCGCTGCACACCCGCGTCGATACGTTTACCGTACATTTTCGCACGCTCACCGAGCAGCAAATTGAACGCTATGTCGATAAAGAGCAGCCCTTTTATTGCGCAGGGAGCTTTAAAAGTGAAGGGTTAGGTATTGCGCTGTTTGAGCGCTTAGAAGGCAAGGACCCCAACACCTTGGTCGGATTACCCTTGATTGATTTGGTTGACATGCTTGAGCAAGAGGGCGTATCCGTCCTTTAGACTGACACGCACTCTTGTTACTCATCACACGCAGGAACCACTGGGGTTAGGACCTTAGCCCGGCTAACGCCTTTTCAAGCTTTGGCTCCATCGGCGCGCTAATCTCCATCCAATCTTGCGTCTGCGGATGGACAAATTGGATCGTCGCCGCATGTAAAAACAGGCGATCCAAACCGACTTGCCCGGTATAGGCATCAAACCGGCGATCTCCATATCGGTCATCCCATGCGATAGGATGACCTGCATATTGGGTGTGCACACGGATCTGGTGAGTGCGCCCTGTAATTGGACTGGCCTGAATTAAGGTCGCCTGTTCAAACTCTTCGATTATTTTAAAGCGCGTCTCAGACGCTTTGCCATTGGGGTTGACGCGCACAATGCTGTTTACTTCGTTTTTCAACAGTGGCGCATTGACCACTTTGCAACTGCGCTTCCATTTCCCCATCACGAGAGCAAAGTAACGCTTTTTGACGGTTTTCTCTCTAAATTGCGCTTGCAGGTGACGCAGTGCTGAGCGTTTTTTAGCCACAAGTAAAATCCCAGATGTGTCGCGGTCGATACGGTGCACCAATTCCAAAAATCGAGCTTGGGGCCTCAATGCTCTCAACGCTTCAATCGCACCGAACTTCAAGCCACTGCCACCATGGACTGCGGTACCCGAGGGTTTATTGAGAATGAGTAAGTGATCATCTTCGAAAATGATCATCTGCTCTAGCTCCGCCACCTTACTCAGCTTTGTGCTTGGGGCAATATCGTCGGTTTTTTCTTCGACCGTCACCGGCGGAATTCGAACCAAGTCACCCGCTTGCAGTTTGTACTCAGCTTTGACGCGTTTTTTGTTCACTCGTACTTCGCCTTTGCGCAAAATGCGGTAAACCACACTTTTCGGCAGGCTTTTGAGTTGGTTGCGCAAAAAGTTATCAATGCGCTGACCAGCCATGTCGTCATCTATATCGACGAATTGGACTTTCGTTCTAATTTCGCTCATCGGGCTATTCTAACACTCTCATAACCGTGCTTGAAATCACATTTCCTCTGCAATTTAAACGCGGTTTTATCTCAAACAATGAGTCTCAGTTCTGCTACGGATACTTTTTAACCGTGGCATTTGCAAATCTGTATTAAAACCAAACTAATAACTTTAAATACAAGGTTTTATAAAAAACAAAATTTGATTTTTTAGCGTTTTATTATAAAGCAGATTGCTGTGTTTACTGGGTACTGCTATAGTTCACACCTGCAATAAATGATTTGGTTGCATTTTACACAAACCCAATCATCTTAGCGCAAGACGGTAAGTAGCCAGCTAATTTAGCAAAATGCAGCATACGGCGTAAGACATTTTCGACATTAGTAAAATTGTTGCCCTGCTTACTGCTCCATCATGTTTGAGTATCGACCGCTAATGATAGCGGCTTACACGCCAGCGCGTGTAAGACTGAAGTGCCCTGAGAGCATCCCTCCAGCCGGGAGGCTGCAACGACATAAGCCATGGGATCAGGCACCGTGATAGAGAAAAAAGGCAACAATATACAAAAGAATGACAACGAGATTTATCAATGAAAAGAATGTTAATTAACGCAACTCAAAAAGAAGAGTTGCGTGTTGCACTGGTTGATGGCCAGCGACTGTATGATCTAGATATCGAAAGTCCAGGACATGAATCAAAGAAAGCAAATATCTACAAAGGACGTATCACCCGCATCGAACCTAGTCTAGAGGCCGCCTTCGTTGACTACGGTGCAGAAAGACACGGTTTCCTCCCTCTCAAAGAAATTGCCCGCGAATACTTCCCTAACGGTTACACCTATCAAGGTCGTCCAAGCATTAAAGAAGTGCTAAAGGAAGGCCAAGAAGTGATCGTGCAGGTAGAGAAAGAAGAGCGTGGTAGTAAAGGCGCAGCCTTAACCACCTTTATCTCTCTTGCGGGTAGTTACCTTGTATTAATGCCAAACAACCCACGCGCGGGTGGTATTTCTCGACGCATTGAAGGCGACGAGCGTACTGAACTCAAAGCGGCATTGAGCACGCTTGAGCTCCCGCAAGGCATGGGACTGATTGTTCGCACCGCGGGTGTGGGCAAAAGTGCTGAAGAGCTGAAGTGGGACTTGAACGTTCTGCTTAACCATTGGGGTGCGATCAAACAAGCCTCTGATGCGAATCCAGCACCGTTCTTGATTCACCAAGAAAGTAACGTGATTGTCCGAGCGATTCGTGACTATTTGCGCCGCGATATTGGTGAAATCCTGATCGACAGCAACACCATTTACGAACGTGCACTTGAGCACATCCGTTTGGTGCGTCCTGACTTTGTCAATCGTGTGAAAAAGTACGATGGTGAAGTGCCACTGTTTAGCCACTACCAAATTGAAAGCCAGATAGAATCTGCCTTCCAACGCGAAGTGCGCCTGCCTTCAGGCGGTTCTATCGTTATTGACCCAACGGAAGCGTTGACGTCTATCGATATCAACTCGGCACGCGCCACCAAAGGCGGCGACATTGAAGAGACAGCGCTCAATACTAACCTAGAAGCGGCGGATGAGATCGCACGCCAATTGCGTTTACGTGATTTGGGTGGCCTGGTCGTTATCGACTTCATCGACATGACACCGGTGCGTCACCAGCGTGAAGTTGAAAACCGCCTTCGTGACGCGGTTCGTATGGACAGAGCGCGCGTGCAAATTGGTCGTATCTCTCGCTTTGGCTTGCTAGAAATGTCTCGTCAACGCCTAAGCCCGTCGCTTGCAGAAGCAAGCCACCATATTTGTCCTCGCTGTAGCGGTACAGGCGTGGTGCGTGATAACGAATCACTCGCCCTGTCAGTATTGCGCTTGATTGAAGAAGAAGCACTAAAAGACAACACTGCCCAAGTGTTGGCTGTAGTTCCTGTACCTATCGCTTCTTACTTGTTGAATGAAAAACGTCGCTCGGTTAACCACATCGAACGCATTCAAGAAGTTAAAATTACCGTGGTACCGAACTCTGACATGGAAACCCCTCACTTCGATGTGATTCGTGTACGTGAAGGTGAAGAGTTTGATCTGCTCTCTTATTTGCTACCACAAAAATTGGAAGCGATGAAGGAAGCAGAAAGCCGTGATGTTGCAGAAACAGAAGTGAAACCGAAGAAAATCGAAGAGCCTGCTCTTAAAGGATTTGCCTCGGCAACACCATCTGCACCAACGCCACCACCTGCTGCGCCAAAAGCGGTAGAGAAACCGGTTGAAGAGACTCCGGCTCAACCTGGCGTCGTTGCTCGCCTGTTTAAAGCACTGGCTGGCTTCTTGTTTGGTTCTAATAGCGAAGCAGAGAAGAAAGAAGAAAAACCAGTCGAAAGCGAGAAGAAAGACAACGCGAGTAACAACAATCGCAACCGTCGTGGTCGTAATGACAATCGCCGTCGTAACAACAATCGTGATGACAAACGCGATAACCGTGATGACCGCCGTCGCAATAGCAACCGTGATGACCGCCGTCGCAATAGCAACCGTGATGACAAGCGTCGCAATAACAATCGCGATGAAGTCGAAGCAACAGAAAGCAACGCGACCACTGAGCGTAAGAGCCAGAACCGCAAGCCAAAGCAAGATCGCCGCAATACCAAGCGCGATGATGCCACAAAAGGCAATGCGAAAGTTGCGGAAGAAGGATTGAAGCTTGCCGCTGATGCCCAGCAAACTGAGCCTACCAAAGCGCGTGAAGAGAAAACTGAAAAAGTGAAAGAGCGTCGCCAGCGCCGCAAACTCACCAAACAGGTTCGCGTGAAAGATCAACAAGCTCAGGCCCAAGCCGATGCCGATGCTCAAGAAGCAAAAGCTGAGGCGGTTGTTGAGTCCGTTGAACAGACGAACGACACAGCGAATGAACAAGCTGAACAGCCTAAGCAGCGCCGCAACCGCCGCTCACCGCGTCACTTACGTGCAAGTGGTCAGCGTCGTCGTCGTGGACGTGATCGTCGCCCTAACCCGTTCCGTTTGCGCAAAGGCGGTGTCGCGTCACCAGAAATGGCGATGGGTAAAGTGATGCCAAGCTACGGCATTACTAAACCAACTGCGAAGCCTAAAGTGGAAAAAGAGACCACAGAGGTAACAGTGACCCTTGGTGGATTTGCCTGCCCAGAAATGGCAATGGGTAAAGTGATCATTCGTCGCGAGCAACCTGTCCAGGCTCAAGCTGAGACCGTGCCTTCACCAGTGGAAGCCGAAGTGGTGAACGTCACTCCTGAAGCACCTAAAGCGGTCAAAGCCGAAACGGTAGAGGCTCCAGCGCCAGTTGAAGCCGTTGCAGACAAGGTGGTTGAAGAGACCGTCGCGACGGAATCAGCGCCAGCGGACGTCTCTGAGCTAGTGACCCCAGCTGTTGAACCCGTAGTTGAACAGGCAGAAGTCAAACCGGAACCGAAAGTAGTTAAGCCAGCGAAGGCTTCTCCTCTGAAAGGATTTGCTTCTGCGCCGATGGCTAAAGCCCCTGGCAGCGATGAAATGAAAGAGATTTCAGTGGTCGCCGCGCCTCTTCGTCAAGAGCGCTATCAGCCTAAAGGAGCCGGCAGTCAAGTCGCGCGCAACCAGGCAAGCGCAGCGATGGCAAAGCCACAAGGTTACTAATACAACCTTAATCCCTCAGTAAGACAGCCCCTTTTTGGGGCTGTTTTTTCTCTGTGATACACCCTCACTGTGTCACACACCACATGCTACACTCTAGTCATTATTGAACTTAATCACACTTTTAGGTAGCATTCGCGGTCACGAACTGAATTAACGTTTTAGCAACCCTTTCGATACCCATATCAAAAGTATCATCGCATTTTGCGCACTATGACGTCATTCAGACTAGGCCTAACTCATGAGCAGAACAAAATAAGTATGTTTGAATTTCCTCAATTTTCTAAGCACTCGGTGAAAAACGATGTGCTCTCTGGCCTAACGGTCGCCCTGGCTTTAGTCCCAGAAGCCGTCGCTTTCGCGTTTGTCGCCGGCGTTGACCCTATGGTTGGCCTGTACGCCGCCTTTATTGTTGGTTTAATTACGTCCATTTTTGGCGGTCGTCCAGGTATGATTTCAGGCGCGACGGGTGCCATGGCCGTGGTTATGGTTTCACTGGTTGCCAGTCATGGCGTACAGTATTTATTCGCTGCCATCATGCTTGCCGGCATCTTACAAGTCGCCGCGGGTATCTTTAAGCTAGGTAAATTTATTCGCATCGTACCTCACCCTGTGATGATCGGCTTTGTGAATGGATTGGCGATCGTTATCTTCCTCGCTCAGTTAGGCCAATTTAAAGCCCCGGATATCAACGGTATGCTGACTTGGCTACCACAAGGTCAAATGATGCTGATGTTGGGCTTAGTTGCACTGACCATGGCCATCATCCATTTCTTGCCTAAAATCACTACAGCAGTGCCCTCTTCGCTCGTGGCCATCGTGACCGTCACCGCTTTGGTGGTGGGTTTAGACCTCGAAACACGTACCGTGGTTGACTTTCTTCGTACCATGTCTGGTGATGATGCTGCGACACTGGCGGGCTCACTGCCCACCTTCTCCATCCCTATGGTGCCGTTTACCCTTGAGACGCTGCAAATCATCCTACCCTACGCCATCATTTTAGCGGCGATTGGCCTGATCGAATCACTATTAACCCTGACGGTTCTCGATGAAATGACCAATACTCGCGGTCAATCTAACCGCGAATGTATCGGCCAAGGTATGGCGAACATGACTTGCTCCGTCTTTGGCGCGATGGGTGGTTGTGCCATGATTGGTCAATCGATGATTAACGTCAATTCGGGTGGTCGTGGCCGCCTTTCCGGTATTGTTGCTGCGGTTGCCTTGCTGATGTTTATTTTATTTGCGTCGGCTCTGATTGAGATGATTCCGCTGGCGGCTCTGGTTGGCGTCATGTTTATGGTTGTGATCGGTACCTTTGAATGGGCAACCTTCAAACTAGCACGCCGCGTACCAAAACAAGATTTCTTCGTGATTGTTCTCGTCACTGTGGTCACGGTATTAACTGACCTGGCCGTCGCCGTTGCGGTCGGTGTGATCGCTTCTGCCTTGATGTTTGCATGGCAGCACGCCAAACACATTTATGCTGATACGCGCATCAATGACGAGGGGTCAAAAGAGTACAAGATTCATGGTCCGGTGTTTTTTGGCTCTACCGCCAACTTCCTTGAGCTGTTTAACGCACAAGATGATCCAAGTGATGTGATCGTCGATTTTGCCGACTCTCGCGTCACTGACCACTCAGCGATTGAGGCCATTGAAACCTTGGCGGATCGCTACGCGACCGTCGGTAAGACATTGCACCTGCGCCATCTCAGTCCAGACTGCCGTAAGCTGCTACATAAAGCCGGTAGCTTAGTGGAAATCAATGTCAAAGAAGACCCAAGCTACAAGGTGGCCACCGACGTCTTAGCAGGCTAACGGTTCGCTTTTATCGATAGCACAGAAACAGTAAGGGCTTCCAATTGGAAGCCCTTTTTATTAACCGCGATGATTACAGCAGTTGATTCAACTTTTCGCCCACTAAGGACTTACGCCATCCTTGCATCACGTCCGGTAAGGCCGCAGGATCTCGGTCTTTTTTCCATACCCAAGTGATGATCTGATTGAGCTGTTTTTTTGAGGCAATGAATTCAGTCGCCAGACCTGAGCTTTGTCCAGCGTGTTTAACTTCATCCTTTAGACGTTTAAACACCTGCTTGTAGCCTGGTAAATCCATCAAACGTTCAATTTTCTCTGGGTACTCGTCTGCTGGCGTCATTTTGGCTTCTTTCACCAACGAAATGAGTCGCGTAGCATGACGTTGCACGGATCTTGGGTCCATGCCTTCTTGCTCCATACGCTGCTTGTTTTGCAAACCCAGTCTCGCGACGTTGAGCAAATCATTTTCTTTAAACACAAAGTTTAACGCTAAGTCACGACGCAGCGCTTCTTTATAACGCCAAGTGGCCAGAGGCTTCAATATGGCCAGCTCTTTAGGTTTCAGTTGCCATGCGCCCTTGATGTCTAAATAAGCGTTAGCTGGATCGATACTTTTGATTCGCTTTGCGGCCAGCATTTCGCTCTCCTGCTGCGCTGCGTCCCACCAGCCTGCTTGAGTCACTGCATCAAGCAGTTTTTCATACAGTGGCAAGAGGTAGAACACGTCTGCCGCCGCGTAGTCGAGTTGCTTATCTGAGAGTGGACGAGCTAACCAATCGGTGCGTGATTCACTTTTATCGAGCTCTACACCTAAGTAGTGATCAACCAGGGCAGCAAAGCCGGTTGACAGGCCATGGCCGAGAAACGCCGCCATCACTTGCGTGTCTACCATGGGAAACGGCAAGCAATCAAAGCTATTGTTAAACACTTCTAAATCTTCACCACAGGCGTGGAGCACTTTCAGCACCGAGCTGTCTTTGAGCAGAGCCACAAACTCACTCATGTCATCAATCACGGTTGGATCGATTAATGAGAGCTGCTCGCCATCGAACAGTTGTATCAGCCCTAGCTGTGGGTAGAAGGTACGCGTTCTGACAAACTCGGTATCGAGCATCACTACATCCACCTGGCGTGCTTGCTGGCAGATAGAGTTTAGTTGTTGGGTATCGGTAATGATTTGGTAATTCACAAAGGTCTCGCTACGCCTATAGAGTGGCGTTCTAGTTGCGGCACATAAAAAATGCCGACCATGGTTATGTCGGCATTCTAACATCAAAGCTTACGATCTGCTTAGCGAGTTTAGCTATCGTGCTTGGCCAGATTCGCTTCGTTTTCCTCTCGCAGAACGCGACGTAAAATCTTACCAACGTTGGTTTTAGGTAAGTCTTCTCTAAACTCAACCAATTTTGGCACTTTATAGCCGGTCAGATGCTTACGACTGTGAGCAATCACTTCCTCTTTGGTGAGGCTTGGATCTCGCTTGACAACGTACACTTTGACCACTTCACCAGAGACATCGTGAGATTGACCGATTGCCGCCACTTCCAGCACCTTGCCATGCAGAGCAACCACATCTTCTATCTCATTCGGGTAGACGTTGAAACCGGAGACCAGAATCATGTCTTTTTTACGATCGACAATATAAATCATGCCGTGCTCATCGAATTTGACGATGTCACCCGTTGACAACCAACCTTCGCTGTTGATCACCTCTTTAGTCGCTTCCGGACGCTGCCAGTAACCTTGCATCACTTGAGGGCCGCGTACTTGTAGTTCTCCAACCTCGGTGGTTGGTAATACCTGTCCGGCATCATCCACAATACGCACTTCCGTTGAAGGAACAGGCAATCCAATCGCACCTGTGTAGTCTTTCAAATCGTAAGGGTTCCCCGTTACTAGCGGCGAGCATTCGGTCAGACCATAGCCTTCAAGTAAGTGAATGCCAGTTGTCTTCTTCCATTGGTCGGCAACCGCGCGCTGCACCGCCATGCCACCACCAACGGCGAGCTTAAGCTTGCTGAAATCAAGTTCGTGGAAATCTTCATTGCTCACCAAGGCATTGAACAAGGTGTTCACCCCAGTGATCGCGGTGAAAGGGTGCTTTTGCAACTCTTTGACAAAGCCTGGAATGTCTCTTGGGTTGGTGATCAACAGGTTCTGGCACCCCAGTTCAACAAACAGCAAACAGTTCACCGTCAGAGCGAATACGTGATACAGCGGCAGCGCTGTTACCACTAATTCACGCCCTTCTGTCAAGACAGGGCCGTAAGCACCTTTCGCCTGCAAAACGTTAGCAATCATATTGCGGTGGGTTAGGATTGCGCCTTTCGCCACCCCTGTCGTCCCGCCCGTGTATTGCAAGAATGCAATGTCATCCCCCGACATAAACGGCTTCACGTACTGTAGACGACGGCCTTTGTGGAGGGCTTTGCGCATCGAGATCGCCCCAGGCAAGTCATATTTTGGCACCATGCCTTTGACGTACTTAACGACAAAATCGACCAAGGTACCTTTCGCTCGAGGCAGCATTTGCCCAAGGCTCGTCAACACCACGTGCTTAACAGGCGTGTTCTCCACCACTTGCTCAAGCGTACTGGCAAAGTTGGAGACAATCACAATCGCTTTGGCACCAGAGTCATTGAGCTGATGCTCCAACTCACGTGGCGTGTAAAGCGGGTTAACGTTGACGGCGATCAGCCCAGCTCGCAATACACCAAACAGGGCGACCGGATATTGCAGCAAGTTTGGCATCATCAACGCGACGCGATCACCCTTTTGCAACTTAAGATCGTTTTGTAAATAGGCGGCAAACGCTCGGCTGCGTTCCTCCAATTTACGGAAGGTCATCACCGACCCCATATTCACAAAAGCAGGTTGATCCGCGTATTTTTGTACGGACTGCTCAAACATCTCAACCAGAGATGGATACTGGTCCGGGTTAATGTGCTCAGGTACATCGCTTGGATAGCGTGACAACCAAGGTTTATCCACGTTAATACTCCTCGAAAAAACAGCGTGCGCGCGCCGATATCGTTATGTTGTTATTGGCCTATTACAGCACAGGCGCAGCGCCCGCGCACGGAAGACTCAAACACTTGTTTAAATTTTGTTAACTAAGCCAAAAATTAGGTCAGATACTCTAGAAGGATGCTCTAAATGGCAGTGATGTCCGCCCGAGAGGGTGACAAACTCGCGCACCGGATTTGCCTCTGACGTCATGGGCTTCAAATGAGAAAAGCCTTGCTCTCCCAGCACAATGATCTGAGGGCAGACTATCGCATCGCGGATCGCTTGAGCATGCTGATGAGACATCCGGTAGAGGGAGTCACTTTGCAAAGCGGTGTCATGGCGCCAAGCCCAGCCCTGTTCGGTTTGCTTAATTCCGCGCAGCACAAGCGGCGTAATTTGTG
The DNA here is from genome assembly GCF_059834135.1 of Vibrio sp. R10-SG-ISO4. Lineage (NCBI taxonomy): Bacteria > Pseudomonadati > Pseudomonadota > Gammaproteobacteria > Vibrionales > Vibrionaceae > Vibrio > Vibrio sp. R10-SG-ISO4. The sequence goes on along the minus strand of NZ_JCBDHJ010000008.1, from coordinate 222,450 downwards.
CCTCCGTCAGCGAGTTGACCGAGGCACGCCGGGCTACCGCATCGTCCGCTGAGCTCATCAAACGCACAGGCTTACGACGAATACGTTGGCGGCTCATCACCCCTTGGCGCAATCTTGTGACCGCACACTCCGGCGTCTCCGCAAGCGGCCCATCGCCTTCAATCTGGACTAATCCAGCCACCTGTTCTGGAAACGCGGCACTATAGCAACTTGCGATCAAAGCACCAAGCGAATGTCCAACCAATACGGTTCTGTTTGGCGATAACTTAGCCAAAACTTGGTAAACATCGTCGATATAGTCATGAAACGAATAGAAATGAGGAGAGGCTTTATGAAATGAGTGCCCATGTCCAGGCAAGTCTACGGCGCACAAGTGGGCGTGAGGTAACTGATGCGCTAGTGCTGTCATTACAGTAGTGAAACTGGCGGCGTTGTCTAACCAACCGTGCAAAAAAACGACCGAGACACCGGCCGTTTGTTTATCTCCTAGCTCAAGGGTGGCGACCTTGCCGCCGTCAATCTGGTAGTGGCAATGTTCAAACGTCATTTGACTTCCTGAATCACGCGCCCTTCTCTTGGTCGGTACCCCACATCACGACAGTAGTAGCCTCGGCAAGGGAACATATAGCTGCCAAAGTCATCCACAATCACACGCTCTTCAATACGCCACAAGTGAAGGGTCGCTTGTTTCATCACAGGAAACTGATGTAAGTAATCACCGACTTTACCCTCTTCGACACCCGCAGATTGCCCCAGCGTCGTGATCAAGCGTCCTTCAGCTAAGCTGACAGGATCCACAAAACCGGGCACATAGGCGACGTAGCGACCGTTGGGCTCTTGCGTGATGTCAGGCTTACCACTACTTGAGATAGGCAGATTGACTATTTCTATCCGCGTTTGTGAATCCAGATTCTTCACGTCGGCAATCACGCCGCCAAGGCGCACAGGGTGAGATTGTGAGGCATCCCACTGCGCGTAATCTGTCACGAGCGCAGGGTCGTCATTCACTAGCTGTGTGGGCAGTGTGCTGCATGCCGTCATGAGAAACGTAGTCGCAAAAAGGAGTAGTGCTGATTTCATCGGAGACTCTTTATCGGAAAAAGGAAAGTGTGCTAGATATAGAGATCGACACCAAGCATCTGCGAGAGTTCATCTCGCTTCACCTGATGCATCACATTCATATACTCTTCCATCGCTTTACGGCTCTTGCCTTCTGGAAGATCATATTGAACCTTCGCCCGTTCGACGTCAGATTCTGTGATGGGGCGAATAGAATTCGCAACGGCGTTTGCCACCTTGGTCGGCTGCGAAACCTCGTTACCCTTACTTTGCTTGTTTACCCCCTGTTTTTTATTGGCTTTATTCGCACGATTCGGTCCGGGGACCGAGGGGGGTAAACCGTTTATAGACACCATACTATTCACTCATTTCGCTGTGCGCTCACTGGGCAGAGTATTATTCACGCCCAGGAAGCTTTTTCCACGCAACCGTATCGCGAAGATAAACAGGGCTGGCTTCTTCTGCACTGACACTGAGTCCCTCTCGCCAAGCTTGCTCGGCCAAGATCACCATATCCTGCGCATCCGGGAACAGCACATCACCCGCTTTCAGCGTTAATGGAAGTTCCGCCAGCGGCGCTTGATAGGTTTGCCACCCCGTTCCTGCCGTGTGCCAGCACTGCGCATCAGAAGGCGTGCGTTGAACGAGCTCATCGGGAGCAATCACGCACTCTTCATCCACATTGGCCCAGCTGCCATCTTCTTGACGCTGAAAACGTCCCCAATACACTTCACTCATGCGAGCATCAATGGCGCACGCAACTTGCTCCGCTTGGTGGAGACGGTAGCTACCTTGAGCCATCGCGGCGAGTGTCGACACACCAATCATGGGCAGATCCGCACCAAACGCTAAACCTTGTGCAATACCAATGCCAATACGTACGCCAGTAAAACTACCCGGGCCTTGACCAAAGGCTAACGCGTCTAAATCTTGTAGCGTAAGCCCGGCTTCTTTTAGCACTTCATCGACCATAGGAAGAATCTTCTTGGTGTGATCACGCGGGGCGACTTCACTGCGAACAAACACTTTGTCGAAGGCTAATAGGGCCACAGAGCAGTTCTCTGTAGCGGTATCTAGGGCAAGAATTTTTGCGCTCATGATGTTCTCTAAATCTAATTTCATTAATCTTTATTGGGCTGGAGGAACTGCTTTATCGCTTCAATATCCCGTGTACGAGGAATTGGAGGTAAACTGGCTAAGAACACACCACCGTAATCACGTGTTACTAATCGATTATCACAAATGATTAGCGCTCCCCTGTCCGTTTTATCACGAATCAATCGCCCTACGCCCTGCTTTAACGTAATCACCGCATCAGGAATTTGTACCTGTGCAAACGGGTCTCCCCCTTTTAACTGACAATCCTCAATACGTGCTTTAAGCAGTGGGTCATCGGGCGCGGTAAACGGCAGTTTGTCGATAATAACACAGCTCAGCGCGTCGCCTCTAACATCTATCCCTTCCCAAAAGGCCCCTGTCGCCACCAGCAGTGCATTACCCAACTCCATAAACTCCGCCAAGGTCTTTTGTTTACTTGTCTCACCTTGCATAAGAACCGGGACATTGAGTACCGCGCGAAATCGCTCAGTCAACTCTCGCATCATCGAATGGGAGGTACACAAGAAAAAGCAGCGACCTTGGTTTTGTTCAATGACAGACGCGAGTAAAGCAACCAGTTTGTCTGGTAAACCCGCCGAATTTGGCTCGGGAAGATAACGGGGCACGCAAAGTCTCGCCTGCTGTTGGTAATCAAATGGGCTAGGTAGCGACATCTGCTGAGTGGGCTGTATACCCAAACGAGACGTGAAGTGCGCAAAATCTTGATTAACCGCTAACGTTGCAGAGGTAAATACCCACGCACCGGGTTTGAGCGTCATTTGTTCATGGAACTTATCCGCCACACTCAAGGGCGTAATGTGCAAACTGAAATGACGAGGCGTCGTGTCATACCAGTAGGAGTAGCCCGTGATAGAGACATCACACACGCGCTCCAAGCGCGCTTTGATGGTACTCGCTCGCTCAAAAGCGCTATCAAGCAACTGGCTGCGGCCAAGGGCTAATTTCAACACTTCAACGGTAAAATCAAGGCTCTCTTCAAGACGGTTCAACTCTCGAGCGATCGACGGTGATTTGATCGCTTCACGCCAATTGCCACGAAACCCAGGTTCACCCAGAGTAATGCGCAGATCCATCGCACATTGACCCAGTTTTTCCGCGACCTTTTGCAGTTGACGCATGTCTTTTGCTTCGGTGCGATAGGCGATCTCAATATCTTTGCACAGCTCCTGTATTTGGCGACTGGATAACGACTGACCAAAATACTGGCTAGCAATATCCGGCAGTTGGTGTGCCTCGTCGAATATAAACACGTCCGATTCTGGGATCAGTTCACCAAACCCCGTCTCTTTAATGGCTAAATCGGCCAAAAAGAGGTGATGATTGACGACAACCACATCCGCTTCCATCGCTTTTTTACGCGCTTTGAGTACAAAACAGTCTTGGTAGCTAGGGCACTCTTTTCCCAAGCAGTTATCGTTGGTGGACGTAATGGTCGGAATCACAGGGCTGTCTTCCGCAATCGCATCACAATCGCCCAAATCTCCGGTTTTTGTCTCTGAAGACCAGCTGCGCACTTTGACCAACTGACTGAGTAAGGTCGGATCCGAACTTTGATGGTGACTCTCGAGCATTTGTCGACTTAGACGATCTAGACAGAGATAGTTAGCACGACCTTTCAGCAAGGCCACTTGTCCGTAAAACCCGAGCGCTTCGACCATCAGTGGTAGATCGCGGTGGTAAAGCTGCTCTTGTAAGTTCTTTGAACCAGTACTGATTACGGTTTTCTTGCCGCTTTGCAGCGCGGGCACCAAGTAGGCGAACGTTTTTCCGGTTCCCGTTCCCGCTTCAACCACGAGCTGCGAACCATCTTGAATCGCTTGATGCACCGCCTCTGCCATATCTAACTGTGCTTGGCGAGGCTGAAAGCCTGGGATGGCCTTGCCCAAGGCGCCATCTTGAGTGAAGGTTTTTGCAATCATTCGACAATACGATAAGAGGGGTTACTGGGGATTATGTCAGTTTTTTAAAAAGGGCGCGAATGTGTTTCGCGCCCTAAGTTGGTAGATAAGCAAGTAGAGAGGTGACGAGTGGATTAGCGTTTGTTGAGGTAACGCGCTAACCACGCAGGACCGGAAAATCCAGTGTGCTGATCAAGCATGGCTCTGGCCGCTTCACTTGGCGACGCTTTGCATTCCCACATTTCTCCTAAAATTTGTTCATCAATTTCATGATCACCGAGCAGCGCATGAACACGCTCAGAATACAGTTTGCGGGCGAGGAGTTCTTTATCCATACATACCACCTTAAACAACTCTTTGAGAGTAGAATGAGTCAACCTTGAGCTTATTCGTATTGCCCGAACAGTGCGCCCTCATTTCACTGGCCTGCGACCTTCGTTGACGATACAGAGAAGCAGATAATCAATTAACTCAGATTAATTGTTGAAACCAATCTGATATTAGTTTAATTGTAGCTTCAATATTGCGTGTGGCTTCACCGTTCGAAGCGGCGCAAAAATTTTACTTTTAAAAAAAAATAATTCTCGGAAGTATCGACTTAATGGAAAAGAAAACACTACTGACGCACTGTACAGACGCTGCGGGCCTGATTTCTAAAATCACTAACATCTGTTATAAGCATCAACTCAACATCATTCACAACAACGAATTTGTCGACAATACCAGCGGCCACTTCTTCATGCGTACCGAATTGGAAGGTTACTTTAATGATCAAACCTTGTTGGCCGATCTAGACCAAGCGCTACCTGCCGGTACGAAACGTAAATTGATTGGCTCTGAGCGCAAACGCATTGTCATTTTGGTCACCAAAGAAGCGCACTGCTTGGGTGATATTCTTATGAAAAATTACGATGGTAGCCTAGATGTTGAGATTGCGGCCGTGGTCGGTAACTACGACAACCTGCAAAGCCTGACAGAAAAGTTTGACATTCCTTATCACTGCGTCTCTCACGAAGGGTTAAACCGTGAGGAGCATGAGCAGAAAATGCTGGAAGTGATTGAGCAGTATGAACCGCACTACTTAGTGCTCGCGAAATACATGCGCGTTCTTACTCCCTCTTTTGTCGAAAAGTACAACCATAAGATCATCAACATTCACCACAGCTTCTTGCCTGCGTTTATTGGCGCGAAACCATATCAGCAAGCGTATGAGCGCGGTGTCAAAATCATCGGCGCAACGGCGCATTTTGTCACCAACGACCTCGATGAAGGCCCGATCATTAAGCAGGACGTAATTCCAGTCGATCATAACTTCAACGCCCAAGATATGGCGCAAGCAGGTCGCGATGTGGAGAAAAACGTTCTCAGCAAAGCGCTAACCAAAGTCCTTAATGACCATGTATTTGTCTACGGAAACAAGACGGTCATTTTGTAACGCTTTCTCAGTGGGAATAAAAAAACGCCAGATGGAGCGACTCCATCTGGCGTTTTCTATTGAACACATTAGAGCTTAATCGCCAGCTCGACACCTTGTTTAATTGCACGCACCGCATCCAACTCACCGGCATAATCCGCGCCGCCAATCACATGCAGTTTGTCGCCAAACTTCTCCCACTCATTCTCAAACGGACGAACGGATTCTTGGCCCGCGCAGATGATCACTTTGTCGGCCTCGAGTAACTGCTTTTGTTCATCAATCGCAATGTGCAGTCCTTGGTCGTCAATCTTCTCGTAACTCACCCCACCGAGCAGGTGAACCCCACGTTTTTCCAGTGTCCGCTTATGAATCCAACCTGTGGTTTTTCCCGGACCTTTGCCGACACGCCCTTTACGACGTTGCAACACCCACACGGTTTTATCACTGAGCGAATCTGGGTAAGGGAACAAGCCGCCCGGATGTGAAATCGCTTTGTCGATACCCCACTCATGCAGCCAATCGTCAAGATTGTGTCCTTGAGGCTCGGTGAGCATGGTGGCAACGTCGACACCAATGCCGCCGGCTCCCACAATCGCCACCTTGTCGCCAACGTAGGTTTTTTCGCGAATTAGAGTTTGGTAATCCACCACTTTCTCTTGGTTATCAATCCCCTCAATAGTCACTTTACGAGGTTCAACACCACTGGCCATGACCACTTCATCGTACTCCGCCAATAGATCGAAATTCGCTTCCGCCTCTAAATGGAGTTTGACGCCCGTTTCATCAATGCGGTTAGCAAAATAGCGGATGGTTTCACGAAACTCTTCCTTGCCCGGGATCTGCATGGCAAGACGGAACTGACCACCGATACGGTCACTGCGTTCAAACAAATCCACTTGATGGCCTCGCTCGGCCAAAGTCGTGGCACACGCCAGGCCAGCAGGACCTGCGCCCACCACGGCAATGTTTTTCGCCTTCTGCACCGGAGAGACAATCCACTCTTCCTCTCGACAGGCGAGCGGGTTGACTAAGCAGCTTGCACGTTTACCTTTGAAGACATTGTCCAGACAGGCTTGGTTACAACCGATGCAGGTGTTGATGAGCTTCGCCTTGTCCTGCTCGGCTTTGGCGACGAAATATGGGTCTGCTAAGAATGGACGCGCCATCGAGACCATATCCGCATGGCCACTCTCTAAGATTCGCTCCGCTTCATCGGGCATATTGATTCGGTTACACGTCACAATCGGCACATTGACATGCGGCTTCACTTTCTCGGTCACCCACGTAAACGCGCCTCGCGGGACTTGCGTCGCAATGGTTGGAATCCGCGCTTCGTGCCAGCCGATGCCGGTATTGATGATGGTGACCCCAGCCGCTTCTAGCGCTTTGGCGAGCATCACCACTTCATCAAATGTGCTGCCCTCTTCCACCAGATCCAGCATCGATAGACGGAAAATGATAATGAATTCTTCGCCAACTGCTTTTCGAATGGCTTTGACGATCTCTAGGGGAAAACGCATACGATTTTCGTAACTACCGCCCCAATCGTCGTAGCGCATATTGGTTCGTTTACAGATGAACTGGTTAATGAGATAACCTTCCGACCCCATTACTTCCACGCCATCATATCCTGCCAACTGAGCTAACTGCGCACTGTTTGCAAACGCGTCGATGGTTTTCTTGATTTGACGAGTACTCATCTCACTCGGTGCAAAACGCGCAATGGGCGCTTTGATGGAAGAAGCACTTTGGGAGAAGGGGTGCATTGCATAGCGACCTGCGTGCAACAGTTGCAACGCAATCTTGCTGCCATGTTGGTGGACCGCTTCGGTCACGACCTTGTGTGCTTGTGCATGTTTCGGCTTACTGAATTCAGCCGAAAATGGATGAAGACGACCGCGTAAATTGGGCGAAAAGCCACCCGTCACAATTAAACCGACACCGCCTTTGGCACGTTCAGCGTAGAAAGCGGCAAGTTTTCCAAGGCCTTCTTTCTGTTCTTCAAGGCCGGTGTGCATAGAGCCCATCAAGACACGGTTTCGAATCTGAGTAAAGCCGAGATCTAAGGGCTTGAGTAGGTTTGGGTACATGGCAGACATCACTATACTGTTTATTATTGTGGTCTGACCACGATATGAGCTTCTTTATAAAAAATCAAACAGGCGTTTACATTTTTGTAACACCGATCAATCTTACAGTTGTTCCACTCCACGAGTTTCAGTAGGATGGAGGGTGTCCGGACATCTAGGGTAACCCCATCACCTGCGTTGACGTCGCAGCGGAGATAGAATGAAAAAAATATTCAAAATCATAGGGATGATTTTCAAGGGAATGTGGAAACTGCTCACCTTCCTACGCATCGCCCTAACCAATCTGATCTTTTTGGCGAGCATCGCTGTTATCTACTTCCTCTACACCGCTACGGATGCCCCGCCGCCATCGGTGCCAAAAGAATCCGCACTCGTGCTTAACCTCTCTGGCCCGATTGTTGAGCAGCCTCGCTACATCAACGCGATGGACTCTTTGACCGGCTCCCTATTTGGCCAAGAGATGCCAAGAGAGAATGTCCTGTTTGAGCTGGTGGACACCATTCGCCACGCCAAAGACGACAACAGCATCAGCGGCCTAGTGCTCGCGCTGCGTGACATGCCGGAAACCAATCTCACGAAACTGCGTTACATCGCCAAAGCCTTGAATGAGTTTAAAGCATCGGGCAAGCCCATCTATGCGGTCGGGGACATCTACAACCAAAGCCAGTACTACCTCGCCAGCTACGCGGATAAGATTTATCTTGCCCCGGATGGCGCTGTGATGCTCAAAGGCTACAGCGCGTACTCGCTGTACTACAAAACCTTGCTTGAAAAGCTGGATGTCAGCACACACGTTTTCCGTGTCGGTAGCTATAAATCGGCTGTGGAACCGTTTCTGCGTGATGATATGTCCGATGAAGCGCGTGAATCCGCGTCACGTTGGCTCGGTCAACTGTGGGGCGCGTACGTTGACGATGTGGCGACCAACCGCCAAATCAGTGCAGAAAAACTCAATCCAGATATGGATAGCTTCCTAACACTGCTTGAGCAATACCAAGGTGATTTAGCGGCGCTCTCTAAAGGATTAGGCTTGGTGGATCAACTAGCGACACGCCAACAAGTGCGCAGCGAACTGATCGACGTGTTTGGCAGTGATGGTGACGATAGCTACAACTACATCACTTACTATGAATACTTACCGACCATGCGCATGCCGCTGAACCTTGCCCAAGATGATATTGCCGTCGTGGTGGCAAGCGGCGCGATCATGGACGGCTCACAGCCGCGTGGTACCGTCGGTGGCGACACCACTGCTGCCTTACTTCGTCAAGCGCGCAGCGATGACAAGGTGAAAGCGGTCGTGTTGCGCGTTGACAGCCCCGGAGGCAGCGCCTTCGCCTCAGAAGTAATTCGCAATGAAGTCGAAGCGCTACGCGCGGCGGGCAAGCCTGTGGTGGTGTCGATGTCGAGCCTAGCGGCCTCTGGCGGTTACTGGATATCAATGAGCGCCGACAGCATTGTGGCGCAGCCAACGACGCTCACCGGGTCAATTGGTATCTTCAGTGTTATCACGACATTTGAAAAAGGGCTCAACAAACTCGGCATTTATACCGATGGCGTTGGCACATCACCCTTTTCTGATGTCGGTGTGACCACCGGTTTGTCAGACGGCGCCTCGCAAGCCATTCAGATGGGTATCGAGCATGGCTACCATCGCTTTGTCGGCTTGGTCAGCGACGCTCGAGATATTCCGCGCAAAGATATGGACGCGCTGGCACAAGGTCGCGTTTGGACGGGTCAAGACGCCCTAAACCTAGGCCTTATCGACAAAATTGGTGATTTTGACGATGCGATTGCACTCGCGGCTGAGCTTGCTAACGTCGAGGACTACAACATTTACTGGGTTGAAGAGCCACTCTCTCCAGCGCAGCAGTTCTTGCAAGAGCTTATCAACCAAGTGGAAGTGCGCGTTGGCTTAGACGTAAGCGCGCTGCTACCCGCCTCACTCTCTCCCGTGATTCATCAATTGAGTAGTGATGCCGACCTATTGCAAAGCTTCAATGATCCTAAAGGTCACTATGCGTTTTGCTTGAACTGCCAAGTGCAATAGGACAAGCACTCCTCTGACCTAGGGCATGACAGCGCCACTCACGCTGCCATGCCCTTTTTTCTGCGAGTAATTAATATATAATCGCGCACACTTCCCTACATACGGTTTCTGAGTCATGGCTAGAAAACATATCTACATCGCCTACACAGGCGGAACAATTGGCATGAAAAAGTCACATGATCACGGTTACGTGCCGGTGGCTGGATTTATGGAAAAACAGCTCGCAAGTATGCCGGAGTTCCACCGCCCAGAAATGCCTGAATACACCATTCACGAATACGACCCGCTGATTGATTCGTCCGACATGACCCCGGCCGACTGGCAACAAATTGCTGACGACATCCGTGATAACTACGACAAGTACGACGGCTTTGTCATTCTTCACGGCACCGACACCATGGCGTACACCGCCTCCGCGCTCTCTTTCATGCTGGAGAACTTAGGTAAACCCGTGATTGTGACAGGCTCACAAATTCCACTGGCAGAACTGCGCTCTGACGGCCAAGCGAATTTGCTCAATGCCCTGCACATCGCTGCCAATTACCCCATCAACGAAGTGACGCTGTTTTTTAACAACAAACTGATGCGCGGTAACCGAAGCACAAAATCTCATGCCGACGGCTTTAATGCTTTTACATCACCCAACTTACCTCCTCTGTTGGAAGCAGGTATTAATATTCAAGTGAGCAAAGATGTCACGGTAGGCCAAATGCCGAGTGGCGAGTTTAAAGTGCATGATATTACCCCTCAGCCGATTGGCGTCATTACCATGTACCCTGGCATCTCGCATGAAGTCATTCGCAACACCCTGCTACAACCTGTGAATGCGATGATTCTGCTGACTTTTGGTGTTGGCAACGCGCCGCAAAACCCACAGCTTCTGGCTCATCTTCAAGAGGCGTCTGAACGTGGTGTGATCGTCGTGAACTTAACCCAGTGTTTGGCGGGTAAAGTCAACATGGGCGGTTACGCAACAGGCTGCGCCTTGGCTGAAGCAGGCGTGATCAGCGGTTTTGATATGACGCGCGAAGCGGCGCTAGCCAAACTGCATTATTTGCTCAGCCAAAACCTCTCTTACGACGAGGTAAAAGTGCAAATGCAACAGGTGCTGCGCGGCGAGATGACGCTCTAGTCCGATGTGACTCAAATCAAATCATAAAAAAGGGGCTGATGTTCAACATCAGCCCCTAGCTATTTCAACGATGATGACACCGATAGGTCATTAACCGATGTGCGTCGCGCCGCCCATGTAAGGTTGCAGCACACCAGGAATCTCAATACGGCCATCAGCTTGCTGGTTGTTCTCAAGAATCGCCACCATAGTACGACCCACTGCGAGGCCAGAGCCATTAAGTGTGTGGACCAACTCAGGCTTCTTCTCGCCTTTACGACGGAAACGCGCCTGCATACGACGAGCTTGGAAGTCCCACATGTTTGAACAAGATGAAATCTCACGGTAGGTCTGCTGCGCCGGTACCCAGACTTCCAAATCGTAAGTCTTACGCGCACCAAAGCCCATGTCACCGGTACATAGCACTACTTTACGGTAAGGAAGTTCAAGCAGTTGCAGGACTTTCTCAGCATGACCCGTTAGCTCTTCCAATGCATCCATTGAATCTTCTGGTTTGGTGATTTGAACCAGCTCAACTTTGTCAAATTGGTGCATACGAATCAAACCACGCGTATCACGACCGTACGATCCCGCTTCAGAGCGGAAACAAGGGGTGTGAGCCGTCATCTTTAGAGGCAAATCCGCTTCATCAGAGATGGTGTCACGCACCATGTTGGTCACTGGCACTTCTGCCGTAGGAATCAATGAAAGACGACGTAGCTCTTCGTCGCTGGCTTTCTCTTCAAGCGGCTCGGTATGGAACAAGTCTTTACCAAACTTAGGTAGTTGTCCTGTGCCAAACAAGCTGTCAGAGTTAACAAGGTACGGCACGTACATTTCCGTGTAGCCGTGCTGCTCGGTATGCAAGTCCAGCATGAACTGTGCGATCGCACGGTGAAGACGAGCAAACTGGCCTTTCATGACAATAAAGCGCGCGCCGGTGATCTTGGTGGCGCTAGCAAAATCAAGACCGCCTGCAATCTCACCTAAATCGACATGATCTTTCACTTCGAAGTCGTAAGTTTTAGGTTCACCCCAACGTGAGATTTCCACGTTGTCGTTTTCGTCTTTACCGTCTGGCACATCCTCTGCTGGCAAGTTAGGCACAGATAACGTAATGTCATCGAGCTTCGCCATAATCACGTCCAGTTCCGCTTTTTTCGCGTCAAGATCGCTACCAAGAGAACCGATTTGCTTTTTGATCTCTTCTGCGCCGGCTTTGTCACCTTTCGCCATCAATTGACCGATCTGCTTGGAGATGGAGTTACGAGTGGATTGTAAATTTTCAACTTCGACTTGAATCGACTTGCGTTGCTCTTCAAGTGTACGGATTGTCTCAACGTCAAGGTTAAAGCCTCGGCGCGCTAGTTTTGCAGCTGTGTCATCCAGCTCTGTACGAAGTAATTTAGAATCCAGCATTGTTAACCCTATGCTTATCAATAATGTGCTTTAAGAATGTGCGTTTCTGATTTTGGCCTGCCACTGTGGTGCTTGACCAAAACCACAACCGAATAAATGTATCTAAAATAGGCGCTTATTCATAGCGCTTTTGTGGGCTTTTTGCGTCTAAACTAGCCAAGTAATCTAACTTTTCGCCAATTTTCGTTTCTAAGCCACGATTGGTCGGCTGATAGTATCGCGTTTCACTCATTTCTGGTGGCAAGTAGCGCTCGCCTGCGGCGTAGGCACCTGGCTCATCATGCGCGTAGCGATACTCCGCGCCATAACCCAAGTCTTTCATCAAGCTAGTGGGCGCATTGCGTAAATGGACAGGCACTTCGTACTCAGGCAGGTTGTGTGCATCGGCCAAAGCTTGTTTCCAGGCACTATAAACCGCGTTACTCTTTGGCGCACAAGCGAGGTACACCACCGCTTGCGCGATAGCTCGCTCACCTTCGGCAGGCCCGACTCTGGTAAAGCAATCCCAAGCCGATAGCGCCACTTGCATGGCTCTTGGATCCGCATTACCAATATCTTCCGACGCAATCGCCAACAGGCGTCTTGCGATATAAAGAGGATCGCACCCTGCGGCAATCATTCTCGCCGACCAATAAAGCGCAGCGTCGGGGTTAGACCCTCGGATGGATTTATGCACCGCAGAAATCAGGTCGTACCAAATATCGCCTTTGTTATCAAAACGGGAGACTTTTTCACCCGCGACTTCGGCAAGCAGCGGCAAGGTAATGGCTTTGCGCCCCTGCGCATCATCTTGAGCCATGTCGTACAACAGCTCGAGATAATTGAGTGACATTCGTGCATCACCATTCACTAGCTCAGAAAGCCGTTCTAATACACCTTCGCCAAAGTCCGCGTCAATATGGCCGAGTCCGCGCTCGGTATCGTTAATCGCTTGATCCAGCGCTTGGCGGATTTCCGCTTGAGAAAGCGAAGTCAGTTTGTACACGCGAGCTCGTGATAACAGCGCGTTATTGAGCTCAAACGAAGGGTTTTCTGTCGTAGCACCAATAAATGTGACAGTGCCATCTTCAATATGTGGCAGAAAAGCGTCTTGTTGTGATTTGTTAAAACGGTGCACCTCATCCACAAATAGGATGGTGCGTCTACCTGTCAGTTTGTTTTCACGTGCTTTTTCAATCGCAGCGCGAATCTCTTTCACCCCAGAGGTAACGGCCGAGACTCGCTCCACTTCAGCATTGGCGTAATTCGCCGCCACTTCCGCTAAGGTGGTTTTTCCGGTGCCCGGTGGCCCCCATAAAATCATAGAGTGAATGTGACCAGCCTCCAATGCACGGCGCAGCGGTTTACCTTCGCCGAGAATATGTTGCTGGCCGATGTATTGCTCCACCGTTTGCGGGCGCATCCGAGCGGCAAGAGGACGAAAATCTTCGTCCCCTGAGAAGTCTAACGAGTAATTACTCACCATTAGTTCCTTTGATCGTCCACTTCCACACCCTCTGGGATTTTGAACGTAAACTTATCTGCCGACGGCTTGCCAAGGCGAATATCATCAAAGACAAAATTGCTGGTTTGCCCATCTTGCTCCACCACGCTAAACCCTTTGACCGCACCTTTCGAGTTAATTTCTAAGCGAAACTGGCCTTGGTTTGAATCCTCAGCAGTTGGAATAAGGGTAAACTGGTCGCCCTCTTGACTGACACGATAGTTATCCCAATCACTGGCTCGATTGCGGGTAAGCAACACGAAAGGTGTCTGCTCCGTCGCCTGCTCTTGCGAATAAATGCTCACCTGCTCGATAAACGGGCTGTAGTACCACAAGCTCTCGCCGTCAGAGATCAATAAGTTCTCATCGGGTAGCGTCGTTTCCCAACGAAAGAGGCTGGGTCGCGAAATATCGACTGTCCCCTCACCTTGCATAACGACGTCGCCCTCTGGGCTGACCACTTTTTGACTGAAATTGGCACTGAAGCCTTCGGTTTTTTGTAGGCGCGCGTTGAGCTCATCTTTCGGCGCAGCAAGGACAGAACAACTCATCAAAAATAGAGCGGCTAATTTTTTCATTTAGGTTCCTTTTTTACACGTAGACCCAGTCTTTCGACCTACATCTCGGTATTTTGTTCTATTGACCACAGCACTGTTTGAATTTTCGGCCGCTTTCACACGGACAAGGATCGTTTCTACCGATCGATTTGTAAGGATTGACGCTTTGCGCTTTCGCGCCGACTAATTGCTCGTCGGCCGCTTGTGCCACTTCGATCAGCATCAGATCTAATTGGTCAACCAAATCCTCTAACGCTGGCGGCGTATCGATGCCCGCTTCACGCATTTGCTGTTGGGTTTGTTCTTGATCAATGGCCAGCATCATGGTGGTCAATAGTGCCTGTAACATGCGCTCCGTGCCATCGCTCAAGGTCAGGCCTTGCCACTGGGTTTCAATCGTCGGCCACAAGGTCATGAAGCCTTCTGCCACATCGGCCAGCTGCTCATCTCGCGGCTCAGCCAGTAACGCAAGCAGTGAGTAATCATTACGTTTGATCGCACTGTACTGCGCGGTGATATGTGACTCGATAAGATTCGCATCAACCTGATCAGACAAGATCTCACCCACCCACTGCAGCGGGGCAAGTGGCTTGGTCGCTAGGTTAGCGGCCAAGGTAAGTCCTTCAATAAACAAAGGCGATTCTTCACAGGTGGCGGGGTCAAGGATTAACAATTGATAGGTCATCTAGCTTCTTTTGGATTGGGAGAAACCGTCGCATTATACCCCTAGCTAGTGACAATCGAAAGCGAACCCACTAGAATCACGCCTCCCGCAAAGAGGTGAGTGTTATGCGCGTTGTTCTTGGCCCGATGGAGGGCGTCCTTGACCATTTAATGAGAGAAATTCTCACAGATATTAATGATTACGATCTGTGCGTCACCGAGTTTGTCCGTGTCGTGGACCAATTACTGCCAGAGCACGTTTTTCATCGTCTTTGTCCAGAATTACAACAAGGCTCTCAAACCAAATCAGGCGTGCCTGTTCATGTCCAACTGCTTGGTCAAGATCCGCATTGGATGGCGGAAAATGCCCTGCGCGCAGTAGAGTTGGGTGCAAGAGGGATTGACCTTAACTTTGGCTGCCCGGCCAAGCTTGTGAATAAAAGTAAAGGTGGCGCCGCCTTATTGCAGCATCCTGAATTGATTCACAATGTCGTCAAAGCCTGCCGCGACGCAGTGGATCCGCGCGTTCCTGTCAGCGCCAAAATCCGTTTAGGTTGGGAGAACCCGGAAGATTGCTTCGAGATTGTTGATGCCATTCAATCGGCCAACGCCGATGAGCTCACTGTGCATGCGCGCACCAAAACGGGCGGCTACAAAGCGAGTGAAATTAAGTGGGAGTATATTGACCAGATTCGACAACGTTTTTCTATCCCACTGATCGCCAACGGCGAGATCTGGAACTATCAAGATGGCCAAGCGTGTATCGAGACGACTGGAGTCGATTCACTCATGGTTTGCCGAGGCGCCTTCAACGTGCCCAATCTTGGCAACGTGGTCAAACACAATCACGCCCCAATGCCTTGGGAAGACGTCGTCAAGCTGCTACTGGTCTATTCGCAGTATGAGATGAAAGGCGATAAAGGGCTCTACTACCCGAACCGCGTGAAGCAGTGGTTCTCTTACTTGCGTCAGCAATACCCGCAAGCTGATGCTCTGTTTCGCGAAATTCGAACCTTCAACAAAGCTCAGCCTATCGTTGATCATATTGAGCGTTATCAAGCAACGCTGTTAGAAAATGCATCCTAGAGAAACACTCTCTAGGATGCATGCCGTTAATTGAGCAGTAGACTGTCGTCGGCCAACTCTTCGCCCCGTACTTTGGTGAACATCTCGAGCAAATCAGGCACTGTCATGCCCGCTCGTTGCTGACCTTGAACATCGAGTACAATTTCACCTTGGTGGAGCATCACAGTGCGATCGCCACACGCAAGTGCATCTTTCATCGAATGCGTTACCATCATGACGGTCAAGTTGAACTCACTGACAATGGTTTTGGTCAAATCAATAATGAACGCGGCCATACGTGGGTCCAGCGCGGCGGTGTGTTCATCAAGCAAGAGTAACTTGCTGTCCGATAAAGTGGCCATCACCAAGCTGACTGCTTGCCTCTGCCCGCCAGACAAAAGACCAATGTTATCACCCAAGCGGTCTTCCAACCCTAAGCCCAAAATGCTGATGCGCTCTTGAAACAGACGACGCCGTTTGCTCGACAAGGAGAGACTCCAACCGCGCTTTTTGCCTCGCATATAGGCCAGCGCCATGTTCTCTTCAATGGTGAGCTCACCACAAGTGCCTGCCAACGGATCTTGGAACACGCGCGCACATTGACTGGCGCGCTGGGAAACCGTTTGTCTTGTCACATCCAGTTCATCAATCACTACTTGTCCACCCACCATAGGTGTTTCACCGGTGACGGCACCAAGCAGCGTCGATTTACCCGCACCGTTTGAGCCGATCACGGTTAAAAACTGATGCTGAGGTACCTCAAGATCGACACCTCTTAGCGCGCGATTTTCCAAAATGGTCCCTGGGTTAAAGGTGACTTGAATATCTTTTAGCCGAATCATGCGACGCCTCCATTGCTATCGTTTTGCTTTGACGCCCGTGGTGCCTCGGCAGGACTAGGCTTTTTTGCCTTTATGTTGCCTTTCAACTTCGGTGCAATCAGTGCTAGCGCAACCAATACTGCTGTCACTAAGTTAAGATCAGAAGCTTGTAAACCGAACATGCCAGAGCTGAGCGCAAAGGCGACAGCCAAACGGTAGAGCACAGAGCCGACGATCACCGCTACCACCGCGACCCAAATTCGTCGACCCGGGATCAAAGTTTGACCAAGAATCACCGCCGCGAGACCGACAACGATCGTTCCGACCCCGGAGGTCACGTCGGCAAAGCTATTGGTCTGCGCAAACAAGGCCCCCGCGAAACCCACGAATCCATTGGATAGAGCAAGGCCAAAATAGGTGTAAAAGGAGGTGCTTGCACCTTGTGCTGAGACCATGCGCGCATTGACACCCGTCGCTCTCAGCCCTAAACCGAAATCACTGTTGAGCAGTCGAATGACGAACCATGCAGATAACAGCACCAACACGCCCACTAACAGCGGTCGAACCAACATGGGATCGCCCATCGTTTCGAACGGTGTCAGAATGGTATCTTCACCCAACAACGCCATGTTAGGGCGACCCATGATGCGAATATTGATCGAAAATGCGGCGATCATGGTGAGTATCGACGCCAACAGATGCAAGATGCCACAGCGCACGGCAAGAAAGGCCGTGACCCACCCTGTCATCGCTCCGGCAACAATAGCCATAAAGGTTGCAACCCAAGGGTTAATGCCCGCAACTATCGCAGTCGCCGCCACGGCGGCTCCCATAGGAAAGCTACCATCAACACTTAGGTCAGGAAAATCAAGTACACGAAAGGTAAGGTACACGCCAAGTGCCACAAGGCCGTAGATCAATCCAATCTCAAGTGCACCAAAAAAAGCGAAAGCAGACATAAAAACTCCCTTTTCTGCTAATACTCTCCGTTTTTCAGGTGAGAGGTGAGGGAGAACGGGCCTCCCTCGTCAGTGAATTACTTCACGCTTGTCGCTCGTTCAATCACGGCGCTAGGAATCGTGACGCCGAGTTTATCAGCCGCCGTTTTGTTAACCACGAGGTCAGAGCCTTTCGCCACTTTGACATCCAATGTCCCTGGCTCAGCGCCTTCTAGAATCGCGGCGACATAATCGGCAGTTTGCACGCCGACTTGGTAGTAATCAAAG
Source organism: Vibrio sp. R10-SG-ISO4 (assembly GCF_059834135.1). Classification (NCBI taxonomy): domain Bacteria; kingdom Pseudomonadati; phylum Pseudomonadota; class Gammaproteobacteria; order Vibrionales; family Vibrionaceae; genus Vibrio; species Vibrio sp. R10-SG-ISO4. The sequence goes on along the minus strand of NZ_JCBDHJ010000008.1, from coordinate 204,472 downwards.
CCCAAGCTTGCAATCGCACCTTTTTCTACATAGGAAGTTGCTCCGCCTAACACGGGTGTTTTCGCTTGGTTTGCCGCCACGATCATACCTTCGATCGCGCTGGCAACGGTGTTATCGGTCGGTGCGTAAATTACGTCAGATTTGGCCGCAATGGCTTGTGTCGCTGACTGAACGTCCGCACTTTTCAGCGCCGTCGCTTCGACCACCGTTAGGCCTTTTTCCGCAGCGGCCTCTTTTAACAGCTCGACTAACGTCACCGCATTGGCTTCACCTGGGTTAAACACCACACCAATAGACTTGGCTTCAGGTAAGATCTCTTGGATAAGCTCAACATGCTGCTTGACAGGCGAGAGGTCGGAAAGACCGGTGACATTCTTGCCCGGTTGTTCCAGTTGCTTAACCAGTTTCGCGCCCACTGGATCCGTGACCGCCGTAAATACCACTGGAATGTTACGCGTTGCCGACACCAAGGCTTGCGCCGTCGGCGTTGCAATGCCTACCAATACATCTGGGTTTTCACCAACAAACTGACGAGCGATCTGAACGGCAATCGCTGGGTTACCTTGTGCGGTTTTATAATCGAATTCTAGGTTTTCGCCCTGTTTGTACCCTTTCGCTGCCAAACCATCTAATAGACCTTGACGAGTCGCATCAAGCGCTGGGTGTTCAACGATCTGTGAAACGGCAACCGTAGCAGTTTTCGCTGCAATAGAGGTTGCATTAAGAAGCGCCGCACTGGCCAGTACTGCGGTGGCAAAGATTTTACCTGCTTTCATCTTAACTCCTTGATATAAGCAATAACGATGTTGTGTTTGTAATTAATGAGGGTGTGCTTGTAATAGTTATACCCATGCTTCATGTATGAGCATGGTATTCATTATTACCAACAAGGTGATGAAAAAGGAAGCAACTTTTAACAGCGCAGTAACAAAAAAGAGAGGCGGGTAGACTTCAGTCACGACTGACGTTCAGCATGGATTAAAATGTTGCGCGGCGTGGTTTCTCTCGAACAAAATTCGCCTACGTAGACGCGGTATCCGTTCTGCTCTAGGTAGAGCGCTTTGTCCATCACTAACCACAGTTCAAGCACACGGCGAAAAACTTGCAGACAAAGACTCAATCGCTCCATCTGCCAATAACGCCTCATCCCCTGCTGTTCATAGTCAGCAAAGTCAACGCTCGGTAATTCTATCCCCTTTTGTTGACATGCCCAGTGACAAAACGACTCAAAGCCTTCGGATAACTGTGATTTTTTTACACTGGGGATCGGCTCATAGTGACGATAATCCAACGCTTGACGAAACAGACAATCGAGACCTAATCGATACCTCATTTCCAGTTGGCGATGGCGTTTGACTCGCTCGCCGCCAGTCACGGTTTCTTGTAGCGGGATCCGCAGTTCTTGCTGGGTTAATCCAAGGCTTGATGCCTTTCCTTGAGCCGAGAGAGCTTGATAGGTCTCACCTTCGATTAAATGATAACAGCAAGGTGATAAGGTTATAGCGGGCAGCTTTGCGGCAATTGACTTGTGCATGAGTGAAACGTGTAAATCACCACACGCGTGAAGCGCCACCGCGTGTTGATTGTGCTTAAGTATCGATTGGCTTTCGTTGCTCAATGCATCGCCTTGAACAAACGTCATCGTCAAGCCCATCTGATCCGCTTCCGCTTGCCCAGATAAACAGAGAGCCGCTTGGTACTCGAAACTGGTGACGTTTTGCTGAGATTGACTCGCCAAGATACGGCCGAGATAACCTTTACCCGAACACCACTCCAACCATTCATCGCCTTTGTGATGCGCCAGCGCTGCGCTGCCCATTAAGGTGATCTGTCGAAGTTTTCTGCCGGGGATCCCTTTGTCTAATCCGCGAGGCAGTGACATGCTCTCAACATCTGTCGATAGATGGCTCGCGGTCGGTAGTGAATAGGGCGATAAATCGGTAAGCGCTTTGATACTGCCTAGCTCAGGAAAATGTGGCGTCATCGCGGCGAGCAGCGCATCGGTATCCGATTTGTACTGCTCAATCTCCTCATCCGACAAGGCATTTAACCAATGGCAAAGATCGGGGTTGATCGCTTGCCAAGGTAGAGAAGAGGCGCTGCTCGCGAGAAAAGGCTCAAAACGCCAATAGACTTGATGTTGGCGTAAATAGTCATCCAGCGCTTGGAAATGCCTCTCGATCATCGCACTGGCAGTTCGATGTCTTTAAACATCTCTTCAATTTCGGCGTTGGATTTTAACGTCAGAGCTTGCTCAACCACAGGGCGAGTCAAGTGTGGCGCAAAGCGCTCCATAAAATCAAACATGTAAGAGCGCAAGAAGGTACCACGACGGAACCCGATACTGGTGGTGCTGGCGCCAAAGATGTGGCTTGCATCGATGGAAACCAAATCGGTATCCTGAGTTTTGTCAATCGCCATGCTGGCAATCACGCCGACTCCCATGCCCATTTTTACATAGGTTTTAATCACATCTGCATCGGTCGCAGTGAACACGACTCTTGGCGTTAAACCAACCTTATTAAAGGCCGTGTCGAGCTCAGAGCGGCCTGTGAAGCCGAAGACGTAAGTCACCAGAGGGTATGAGGCAAGATCTTGAATGGTCACCTGAGCTTTCTGCGCCAATGGGTGATTTTTAGGTACCACAATAGAGCGATTCCAGTGGTAACACGGCAACATGATAGCATCTTGGTAAAGGTGCAGTGCTTCCGTCGCAATGGCAAAGTTGGCAGTGCCTTTCGCAATCGCTTCTGACATTTGCGAAGGGGTGCCTTGGTGCATGTGAAGGGAGACTTTAGGGTATCGCGCCGTAAACCCTTTGATCACATCCGGCAAGGCATAACGCGCTTGGGTATGGGTCGTTGAGATATTGAGCGTGCCCATCTCCGGGTGAGTGTGCTCACCGGCGACCGCTTTGATGCTTTCAACGCGCGCGAGGATCTCTTGAGAAATACGAATAATGTCTTGGCCCGCGCCCGTTACCTGGGTAAGGTGTTTGCCGCTGCGCTCAAATATTTGAATGCCGAGTTCATCTTCAAGTAATCGTACTTGTTTACTGATGCCAGGCTGCGATGTATAAAGACTTTCCGCCGTCGCGGAGACATTCAAATTGTGATTGACCACCTCAACAATGTACTTCAATTGTTGTAATTTCATTCTCGACCTCGTATTCCCTTACCTACGCACGGCAAGTGCCAACATATTTTATAATATTTAGTTATAACGCCTCTAGGCTTAAAATAATAGTCCTATGCTTTAAATGCGACGCAAAAGCATAACCAAATTGGATTCAAGCGGATGTTTTGCAAGCAGAGGCACAGATTTGCTCAGCAGTTGATGTTTTTCATTACTTTAAATAATCTGTTGAGTAATAATATAAAAAAGTGTCTAGCGGCGATGGATCATGTATCCTTAACTGCTAACCATGACGGAACATAAGATACGGAATTTATGAATATTGGTTTAATCATAGCGCTCGTTGCCATCTTGTTGGTTCTCGTTCTTGGCTACAACATTATGCTTCAGTATAAAGTGAAAGTTGAAACGGCCAAGAAACAAGAAAGCTCACGTTACCTGCAAATCATTGATGCAACAGAAGAACTTATCGGTCACGCGCACCACCTTCCTTATAGTAAAGAGCTACTCGTTTGCTTAAACAATCGTATCTTAGATTCATTGCAAAGCATGTATGAACTGGATCCGAAGAACAAACAATTGGAACAGCGTGTTGAATCCGTCAAACAACAAATTGCTCAATTGAAAAATAGTGAGTCAGGTGAGAGTACCGCTTTCAAGGTGCCAACCAGTGACAAACAAGCCATTGTGATGCTTAAGCTAGTGAAACGTCTTCGTGATACCGTTCGCAGCGAACATAACAAAGGACGCCTAGACACTCAGACTTTCGTCACTGAGAACGCGCGTCTGGAAACCATTCAGATTCGCATCAATATCGAAAATGTTATCAAACGTTCCAACGATGCCATCGTACGTGGCCAACCGGGTACCGCGATTCAACTGCTGCGCAAAGGCTTGGATGCATTAAGCACCAAAAATGACGCTTACTCCAACCAAGCGAGAGAAAAGCTGCAGGAGATGTATGATCAGCTTGAGCAGAAACGTCAATCACGCAACGCGGAAGAGTTACACCAAATCGAAGAGAAAGAACGTCAAGACGATATGGACGTGCTCTTTGGTGCCAAGAAAAAATGGTAATATAATCAGTTATCACCCTTTTCAAAGGTCGCGGTTGCGACCTTTTCTATTTAAACAGATACCCCATGTCAGATTTAGCTCAATACCAGGATTTACTCTCTCCCATCCATCAATTTCTTCATTGTCACACCCCGGACGAGTGGGTCAACGAAGCAAGTAAACCAGAGAACCTAAAAACCGTGTTGATCGACCACTTGCTTTGCGAGCTAAAGGCAGGTCAGTCGGCGATGTACTTGATTCGAAAGTATGCGGTCGACCCATCGAGTGCGACTGCGTTACTTGAATGGTTCAAGCCCTATGAAGATTTCGCCTATCGTCAAACGGGTAACCTAGAGACACTGAAAGGCAAAAGCAACATTACCAAGTCAATCATGGCGAAATCGGATTCAGCCTACAGCCAAGCGCTGATCGATAAGATGGTGTTACTGATCAAAGAAGAGTTGCACCACTTCTATCAGGTGCTGGAAATCATGGAACAACGAGGAATCACGTACGAGCCGATTCCTGCCAGCCGATACGCAAAAGGCCTTATATCAGAGATGGCAACGCATGAGCCGCAAACACTGATCGATAAATTGATCATTGGCGCATATATCGAGGCGAGATCGTGCGAACGTTTTGCCAAACTGGCGCCATTAATGGATGAAGATATTGGTAAGTTTTATATTTCCCTGCTCCGCTCAGAAGCGCGTCATTATCAAGACTATCTCGTGCTCGCTGAGGAGATCGCAGGCAAAGACATCTCAGATCGCATTCACTATTTTGGTCAGAAAGAAGCCGCGCTTATTTCATCACCCGATGCTGATTTTAAGTTCCACAGTGGCGTACCACTTTGCGCCGAATAACCCCAAGAACGCACAAGGCCAGCAATTTGCTGGCCTTGTTAGTCATACACTATGATTTAAGCCAATGTGGCGTTGATCTCTGCCAACACCGCCGCAGGGTCGCTCGCCTGCGTGATAGGGCGACCAATCACCAGATAATCTGACCCTGCTTGAATGGCATCAACAGGCGTCATAATACGCTTCTGATCCCCCACTGCTGCGCCCGCTGGTCTAATGCCTGGTGTGACCAATTTAAAGTCACGACCCAACTCACTCTTAAGCATGCTCGCTTCTTGCGCCGAACAAACAACACCGTCCAGCCCAGAATTTTTAGTGAGCGTTGCAAGGCGTACCACTTGCTCTTTAGGCGCGACATCCAATCCAATGCCCGCGAGATCTTGCTGCTCCATACTCGTTAGTACAGTAACTCCGATGAGCAGCGGGCGATCTTTGTCATAAGGCTCCAGTATCTCGCGTGATGCCGTCATCATGCGTTCACCGCCACTGGCGTGAACATTGACCATCCATACCCCCATCTCAGCAGCAGCGCGAACGGCCTTGGAGCAGGTGTTCGGAATGTCGTGAAACTTGAGGTCGAGAAAAACAGAAAAGCCGCGCTTGTGCAGCTCATTGACGAAATTGGGACCAAAGAGAGTAAACATCTCTTTACCAACTTTGAGTCGGCAAGACGCTGGGTCGATTTTATCAACAAAAGCCAGTGCGTCAGCTTGGTTGTCATAATCCAGCGCAACTATCACTTTTTGGTCGATCATTTCATCTCCTAATGTATCTATAAGTCGAAAAAAAGCAGCGGGATCGCCGCTGCATTTAAAAATTTATGGCTATTCGCCATCCAATCCTCGAATGGGCTTAATCGTGCCCCACCCTTTACATGATGGACAATGCCAATAGAGGGAGTGGGTTGAAAATCCGCATTTACGGCAACGATAGTGAGGCTTCACTTTTAACTGTTCACCCACCAACTTTTGCAGGGTTGCCAAGCTCGCTTTCGCGCGGCCCTCTTCTGCCTCCGCTAGATGATAATCCATCAAGCGATAAAAACCTTTCATTGTTGGGTTTTTAACCAGCTGCCTTGTGAGCAATTCTTGCGCAGCTCCTGCGCCTTCATGCTTGGCCACCAACTGAGCCAGCATCAGTTCCGCTGACACACCCGCTTTGTTGGTAATACAACGGCGCAAAAAATCCAATAGCGCTTCTTGATCACCAATATGGTGATAGCACTCCGCCAACGTCGGCAACACTTCACTGACAAAGTCGCTGTCTTGTTCAAGCACTTGTTCAAGGTAGTGAATGGTTTCAGCGTAATTTTCAGCATCAAGAAATAGACGCCCGAGCGCCAAAGAGGCTCGTACGCATTTGGGGTCTTCAGATAAAGCGCGCTTATAATGTTGCGTGGCTTTGTCGATGTTCCCCTCGAGCTTTTCTTGCGCTGCAAGCTCACACCAAAAATGCGCGATGCTACTGCGCATACGCTTACGCCCCATCTTAACGAGAAGCGTGGCGTATTCTATTGCTTTGCCCCACTCTCGTGTCTGCTGATAAATCGCGACCAGTTGGCCTAATGCCGCTTCTCTATGATCGGGCTCGTCCACGAGTTGTTCAAAAATCTTTTCCGCTCTATCGAGAAAACCCGACGCCATGTAATCTTTGGCTAACTGCTGCAACGCGATATTTTTCTGGTCGATGGTCAGCCCTGAACGTGAGATAAGATTTTGGTGAATACGAATCGCTCTATCCACTTCACCACGAGAGCGAAAGAGATTACCTAATGCTAAATGGGTATCTATGGTTTCATTGTCAACTTGGAGCAGTTCGATAAAGTGGTCGACCGCCTTATCGGACTGATCGGACAGCAACAAGTTTAGACCCGTCACGTACTGACGGGAAATCTGATTGGACTGTTTCTGCTTGTCTTGCTGGGCACTACGGTTACCCATATACCAACCGTAAGCGGCGGCAATTGGCAATAACAAGAAGAGTATTTCTAACATCGAGTGAAGAGCCTACCTAACGACTAAGTGTATTATGCGTTTGACTGCTCTGGTGTCGATTCAGCCGGAGAGAGTTTCTTGACCTGGCGTTTGAGTTTACGAACTTCAAGCTGAGAGCGTAAATGTAAACTGCCAAAGATGATCCAAGCAATCACAAAGCCAACGACAAATACCACGCCAAGTAGGGTTGAAAGATGGAATTCACCTTGAGCTAATAAGTAATTGAAGTTCACAACCTCTTGGTTTTGCGAACCTAATGCCAGCGCGACAAGAAACAGAGCCAGTACGATAACAATTTTTATAATTTTCATCTTCTATCACCTGAATGGACAAACGCTGCTACGATTATGCAGTAAAACCACTGAACAAACCATGGTTATCTCGGGTTTTCATTTTATAAAAAAACGGCATACCTAATGTATGCCGTTTTTTTATACTGCCTTCATCCGCTATGAATAAGGCAGTGAAAATCTATCCAATATTTACGCGTTCACGTAATTCTTTGCCCGGTTTAAAGTGGGGAACATACTTACCTTCGAGTTCCACTTTATCGCCTGTCTTTGGATTGCGACCCACACGAGGCTCACGGTAGTGCAAAGAAAAACTGCCAAAACCACGAATTTCAATGCGGTCACCACTTTCCAGTGTTGACGCCATGTGCTCGAGAATATCTTTTACCGCATCTTCAATTTCTTTTGCTGAAAGATGGGTCTGCTCAGCACAGAGTCTTTCTATCAATTCAGACTTAGTCATAGTATCCCTCGTAGAGTAATTTATCATTTATTATAGTTACTAATAGTAGTTCCAACAAACACTTGCTATCAATTTTAGACAAGATTTCGTCAGTTTGTGTAGTCTTCGCGACAATTTCGTACGATTTCTACAAATTGGACACTAGGTCACTGATAGGCAATAAAAAAGGAGCCTTTCGGCTCCTTTTTCTAACTATCGACGAGATTACTCGCCTTTAGCTGCTTTGAAAGCGTCAGCCATAGCATTACCGAATGAAGCATCGTCTGCTTTGTTCAGTGTAGCCATTGCTTCTTGCTCTTCAGCTTCGTCTTTCGCTTTGATAGACAAGTTGATTACGCGGTTCTTACGGTCAACGCCAGTAAATTTCGCTTCAACAGTGTCACCAGCGCTTAGGATTAGAGAAGCGTCTTCTACGCGGTCACGTGAAACTTCAGATGCGCGGATGTAACCTTCTACGCCTTCTTCAAGCTCGATAGTTGCACCTTTAGCGTCTACTGCAGTTACAGTACCGTTAACTAGAACGCCTTTCTTCTTCTCTGCAACGTAAGCATTGAATGGGTCATTTTCCATTTGCTTAACGCCTAGAGAGATACGCTCACGCTCTGCGTCTACTGCTAGAACAACTGCAGAGATCTCGTCGCCTTTCTTGTACTCACGAACCGCTTCTTCACCAGCAACGTTCCAAGAGATATCAGATAGGTGAACTAGACCGTCGATGCCGCCTTCTAGACCGATGAAGATACCGAAGTCAGTGATAGACTTGATCTTACCAGTTACTTTGTCGCCTTTAGCTTGCGCTTCAGCGAAAGACTGCCAAGGGTTAGCTTTACACTGTTTCAGACCTAGAGAGATACGACGACGCTCTTCGTCGATTTCAAGAACCATAACCTCAACTTCGTCGCCAACATTAACAACTTTAGATGGGTGGATGTTCTTGTTAGTCCAATCCATTTCAGAAACGTGTACTAGACCTTCAACGCCTTCTTCGATTTCAACGAAACAGCCGTAGTCAGTTAGGTTAGTTACGCGACCAGATAGTTTGTGACCTTCTGGGTAACGCTTAGCGATTGCTACCCATGGATCTTCGCCTAGCTGCTTAAGACCTAGTGATACGCGAGTACGCTCACGATCGAACTTAAGAACTTTAACTTGGATCTCGTCACCAACGTTTACGATCTCAGAAGGGTGCTTAACGCGCTTCCAAGCCATGTCAGTGATGTGTAGTAGGCCGTCAACGCCGCCTAGGTCTACGAATGCACCGTAGTCAGTAAGGTTCTTAACGATACCTTTAACTTCTGCGCCTTCTTGTAGAGTTTCTAGAAGCTCATCACGCTCAACGCTGTTCTCAGACTCGATTACCGCACGGCGAGAAACAACAACGTTGTTACGCTTCTGGTCAAGCTTGATAACTTTGAACTCTAGCTCTTTGTTTTCTAGGTGAGCAGTGTCACGGATAGGACGTACGTCTACTAGAGAACCTGGAAGGAAAGCACGGATACCGTTTAGTTCAACAGTGAAACCGCCTTTAACTTTACCGTTGATGATACCAACAACAGTTTCAGCTTCTTCGTAAGCTTTCTCAAGTACGATCCAAGCTTCGTGACGCTTCGCTTTCTCGCGAGAAAGTTGAGTTTCACCGAAACCATCTTCAACAGCGTCTAGCGCTACGTCTACTTCAGCACCCACTTCAACTTCAAGTTCGCCAGCAGCGTTCTTGAACTGTTCTGCAGGGATAGCAGACTCAGACTTAAGACCAGCGTCAACAAGAACGAAACCGTTCTCGATAGCTACTACAGTACCTTTAACGATGCTGCCTTGTTGGAATTCTGTTTCGTTTAGAAACTCTTCAAAGAGTTGAGCAAAAGATTCAGTCATTTAGTTAATCTTCAATAAATTAAACGTCCACGGGTGTCCTACCACATGGGGTTATTAAATTCGCTAGTCATCATCCATGCGACCAACGCTCTTACCTAGCCGCCTAAGCGACTAGCTTCGATTCGATATATTGTAGTGCCTTTTCTACCACTTCGTCGATACTCATCGAGGTAGAATCGAGCAAAAGCGCATCCTCTGCCGGGCGCAATGGCGCCACAGGGCGATTACGATCTCTGTCGTCTCGCTCTTGGATCTCGCTCAAAAGGTCGTCAAATTTAACATCTAAGCCCTTGCCTTGCAACTGTTTGAGGCGACGATTCGCTCGCTCTTCAGCGCTGGCATCGAGAAAAATCTTCACCTCAGCTTGAGGAAAAACGACAGTGCCCATGTCACGGCCATCGGCCACTAAACCCTTGCCCTCAGCAAAGGCGCGTTGGCGTCTCAGTAGCGCTTCTCGTACACGTGGTAAAGCGGCCACTTTTGATGCGGCCATACCTGTCTCTTCTTTGCGAAGTTCGCGAGAAACATCTTCCCCTTCAAGAATAACGCGCACCAAATCGCCTTCTGCAACGAACTGGACATCAAGATGAGTCGCAATCGGCACCAGTGCATCTTCAGATTCTAAATCGACACCATGATGAATAGCAGCCAAGGCTAATACGCGATAGATCGCGCCAGAATCGAGAAGATGAAAGCCTAATTTTTTTGCTAACAGCATGCAAAGCGTGCCTTTACCCGCACCACTTGGTCCATCAACGGTCACGACCGGTGTATGAGACGACATGTTTTACTCCAAGTCTATTGACGGTCACCGCGGTGATCTCCACAAAACACACGTTCAAATGGCAATGGCTCATGATTAAAACGTGACAACGTTGAAGTGAAGAGCAAAGTGCGTTGACCTTGAAATTCGGCGACAAATTATATACTCATACGCGTATTTTCGCTAGGCGGGATCGGGTGATAGTGCATTTAATTGGATATTGTTACAGAATGAAAATCTTTATCAGCTATAAAGAAGTGAATAAAAACCTACTAGAACTGCTGAGAGTGGGCATTCCTCTCTAGTAGGTTATTGATGCTTAAAAGGTCACATCGGTTGAACGATCACGCTCAAAGCTTTATGCGATCCGCATTTTTTGTCACGATCGCCTCACCAATCCCTTTTACCTGGGTGAGATCATTGGCTGCACTAAACTTTCCGTTTGCTTGTCGATACTCTACGATAGCCTGAGCTTTCTTTATCCCAACCCCTGAGAGCAAATCGGCCAATTCTTCTGCACTGGCTTGATTGATGTTAACCGTTATTTCTATTCCCTCATACTTATCTGGTTGCTTTTGCTCATTGGCAAAAGAGAGTGGACTGGTCACAAAACACAGCGTAATCGCTGCGACAGAAAAGACGCTTTTCAAGCGTGCTAAAAGTGGGGATGCTTTCCCTCGCATAGGATCTCCTTAGTTCACTGAATTACCGCTACTAGAGTAACGTGCGTATCCTCAGGAGAAAGTGCGAAAAGTAGAAAACATAACGGGCTGCAGATGCAGCCCGTTATGATGAGATTATCAATTACACGGTTAGCGTGCGATGCCTCGCACGCCAGCGGGATTATTGAGCCACCGCGTAATACTCGATATCGTAGGTTTTACGAAGAATACTCACCAGTCCACTGAGTTCTTGTTGTGAACTCGTCTGAAGCAGTTGATTACCAATTTGAGTATTAAATTGAGCGTCGTACTCACTCGAGACTTGGCTTAATTCAACGATCACAATGTCGCCATTAAGGTCTTTGGTCTGAGCGTAATGAACTTCACCCGCTGCAGGTTTTGGCAACGCAAATACCGTCTGAGCATAAGGAGAACTGCGATCGATGGTTTCTACGTCTGAGAACGCCAGGCCATTCTCTTCCAATAGTGATGCGTCGCCTTGCTCTAACTGTTCGGTCATCGCTTTAGCAAGTTCAATGGCATTTTGTTCACCTTTGACTTTAGCTAGCGACACCATCAACTGTTCGCGGACTTCACTAAGCGGCAGCAGTGTTTCATCACGACTCTCTTCAACACGCACCACGATAATGTGCTCTGGAGCAATCTCAATCGCTTCTGAGTTGAGGCCGTCTTCTTTCACTTCAGGGCTCATGATGGCTTGCATGACGGCTGCCGATCTTAGCACCTCAGGCGCGTCCACTTGCGAGATGAAATCCGTCGTTGTGATTGTGGCGCCAATCGCTTTTGCTGCATCATCCAGTGAATCTGGGTACTCAAAGGCGACTTTTTCTAACTCACTTTGCAGTTCGTAGAATTGATCGATGGCCTGCTGATCGGTGAGCTCTTGCTTAATAGACGCACTAACCTCTTCGAATGGCTTAGCGACCGCGTCTTTTCGCTCATCAAGCTTAATGACGTGGTAACCAAAATCTGACTTCACTAAACCTGAAATTTCACCTTCATTTTCCAAAGCAAAGGCCGCTTCTTCAAAGGCGGGATCCATCACATCACGCTCTATGAAACCCAGTGAACCGCCCTCTTCTGCACTGCCAAAGTCGTCTGACTTTTCTTGTGCCAAAGTAGCAAAATCTGCACCCGCTTGTAGCTCGTCTAAAATTGCCTGCGCTTTGACTTCATCATCACCTTGGATAAGGATATGACTCACTTTACGCTGCTCATCAGAAGAGTATTTATCGAGATGCTCTTCATAGTACTGCTTCGCTTGCTCATCGCTGATCTCAATCGATTCCTTAAGCGCCTGAGCAGACAGTTCGATGTACGCAACTTTTACTTGCTCTGGGCGAGTGTAACGCTCAGGGTTTTGTTCGTAATAGGCCTGAATCTCTTCTTCAGACAGATTCGCTTTGTTGGCAAACTCTTCTAGAGAGAGTGTGACCTTTTTAATATCACGAGTTTGAGTCAACAGTTGGCCCTGTGCTTCCATTTCATTATCAAGCACAAAGTCACTGCTCTGGATGGCAGTCAGTAACTGATTACGCACTAAGTCACGACGCAAGTACTCAGCAAAACTTTCAGCACTGAAGCCCGCACGACGCAACGCAGATTGGTAGATGTCCTGATCGAACTTGCCATCAATTTGGAACTGAGGCATGTCCAAAATGAGCGTACGAACCTGAGCATCGCTCACGCGTAGCCCCAATGACTCAGCATGCTGCTCTAGCAACGCATCGTTGACCATTCGATCCAACACAGATTTGCGGAAAGATTGCACATAACTTGGGTCAGCCAACAGGTTTGAGAAGTAATCGCCAAGCTGAGCTTGCATTCGGTTACGTTCGTTTTGGTAAGCCTGTTCAAACTCACCACGACCAATCTCAACATTCCCTACTTTTGCTGCTGAATTGTTTGAGCCACCGACAATGTAGCTACCCACACCTGCAAAAACGAAAGATAGGATGATAAGCCCTAGGATAATTTTAACCGCGATGCTGTTCACGCCCTCGCGTAATCGGTCCATCATACTGAAACTACTCTCCGCTTGTACTCTGCCCAAGATGCTTATATTTTGAGCAGCAAGTACTTAATTGAACTAAAAAAACTATTAGCGCGATAATACCAGAAAAAGAAATGCGCATCAGTAGGATGCGCATAATTTAAAAAGGTTCGAAAAAACTGCAAATGCAGTCAAATTTCTGAATTAGTTACAAGCGTCTTTTAGAGCTTTACCGGCTTTGAATGCGGGTACTTTCGCTTCTGCGATTTGGATTTCTTCACCCGTCTTAGGGTTACGACCTGTGCGAGCTGCACGAGTACGTACGCTGAATGTGCCAAAGCCAACTAATGCGACTTGATCACCAGACTGTAGAGTGTCACCTACAGCTTCGATGAAAGCGTCTAGTGCGCGACCTGCTGAAGCTTTAGATAGGTCTGCGTTTTCTGCGATTTTTTCTACTAATTGTGTTTTATTCACTGTGATTCCCCTTTGTGCCGCCTGTTTTATTTTTAATGAGACAGCTGTGTTCCATTTTCATTTCCAAATATAAGCGCAAGCCTTATCAGACAAGGGCTGGCGCTTTAAGAGCTAACGTTAGCGCCCAAAAAAAACGCTGACAAGCCTTTTTCGGCTAATCAGCGTAATCTTTTACTTATTTTTGCTGCACATCACTCTTTTTAGTGAGCAAATTCAACACCTGACGGGTCTTTTTCGAGTGCGACTTTCAGGACTTCATCAATCCATTGAACCGGAATCACTTTCAGATCCGCGATGACGTTACTTGGAATCTCTTCCAAATCGCGTTCATTGTCTTTTGGAATAAGAACCGTTGTAATACCACCACGGTGCGCCGCCAGCAGTTTTTCTTTCAAACCACCAATCGGCAAAACTTCACCACGCAGCGTGATCTCACCTGTCATGGCCACCTCAGCTTTGACTGGGTTGCCCGTCAAGCTAGACACCAAAGCGGTACACATCGCGATACCGGCGCTCGGACCATCTTTAGGCGTGGCACCTTCAGGTACGTGGACGTGAATATCACGCTTTTCGTAAAAGTCAGAGTTGATACCCAAGCTTTCAGCGCGCGAACGTACCACGGTCATCGCAGCTTGAATCGATTCCTGCATGACATCACCCAATGAACCGGTTTGAGTCAACTTACCTTTACCTGGCATCGATTGGGTTTCGATGGTTAACAGGTCACCGCCGACTTCCGTCCACGCTAATCCTGTTACCTGTCCAATACGATTACTGTCTTCCGCTTTACCGTAATCATGGCGCTGAACACCTAGATACTCTTTGAGGTTATCCATGCTCACCGTCACTTTCTTCAAATCCGGTTTGAGCAGAATGTTCTTCACCGCTTTACGACAGATCTTCGAAATTTCACGCTCTAAGCTACGCACACCCGCTTCACGCGTGTAGTAGCGAATAATGCCGATGATCGCTGAGTCTTCAATGTCAATCTCACCCGCTTTCAAACCGTTTCGCTTGATCTGCTTGTCGACCAAGTGACGTTTCGCAATGTTAAGCTTTTCATCTTCGGTGTAACCCGACAAACGAATCACTTCCATACGGTCAAGCAGTGGCCCCGGAATGTTCATTGAGTTTGAGGTGGCAACAAACATCACATCGGACAGATCGTAATCCACTTCTAAGTAGTGGTCATTGAATGCGTTGTTTTGTTCAGGGTCGAGAACCTCAAGGAGCGCCGATGACGGATCACCACGCATATCCGATGACATTTTGTCGATTTCATCCAGCAAGAACAGCGGGTTTTTCACCCCCACTTTGGACATTTTCTGAATCAACTTGCCTGGCATGGAACCAATGTAGGTTCTGCGGTGACCACGGATTTCCGCTTCATCACGTACCCCACCTAACGCCATACGCGTGTATTTACGCCCGGTAGCCGCTGCGATAGAGCGACCTAGCGACGTCTTACCCACACCTGGAGGACCAACGAGACACAGGATAGGTCCTTTCAATTTATTGATGCGATTTTGCACCGCCAAATATTCAAGAATGCGCTCTTTCACTCGCTCTAAGCCGTAGTGATCTTCGTTGAGCACTTCTTCTGCTTTGGCGAGGTTTTTCTTCACTTTCGAGCGCTTGTTCCATGGCACACCAATCATCCAATCGATGTAACCACGAACCACGGTCGCTTCTGCCGACATTGGCGACATCATCTTCAGCTTTTGCAGCTCTTGCTCAGTCTTCTCACGCGCTTCTTGCGGCATTTTCGCTTCAGCAATTTTTTGCTTGAGCGTCTCAAATTCGTCAACACCGTCTTCAGACTCGCCCAGCTCCTTCTGAATCGCTTTCATTTGCTCGTTCAGATAGTATTCGCGCTGCGACTTTTCCATCTGCTTCTTAACGCGTGTACGAATACGCTTTTCAACTTGAAGCAAATCGATTTCTGATTCCATCTGCCCCATCAAAAACTCTAGACGCTCTGTGACATCAAGAATTTCCAACACACTCTGTTTTTCAGCCAGCTTGAGTGGCATGTGCGCTGCAATCGTATCCGCCAGACGTGCGGCTTCATCGATGCCACTTAACGAAGTTAGAACTTCAGGTGGGATTTTTTTGTTGAGCTTGATAAAGCCTTCGAACTGGTTGATCGCGCTGCGAACGATCACTTCTTGCTCTCGCTCGTCCAGTGGCTCAGTCAACAAAAATTCTGCATCTGCAGTGAAGAACTCTTCTTCATAAAACTGATGGATTTTCGCGCGCTGCTGACCTTCGACCAGTACTTTCACCGTACCGTCAGGGAGCTTAAGCAGCTGCAAAATGGTGGCGACCGTTCCTACCTCAAACAGATCGTCTTTCGTGGGTTCGTCGGTGTCAGCTTCTTTTTGTGCCACCAACAAGACTTGCTTGTCGTTGTCCATTGCAGCTTCTAGGCACGCAATCGACTTTTCACGACCAACAAACAAAGGAATTACCATATGCGGGTAAACCACTACATCTCTTAGAGGTAGTACGGGGATCTCGATACGTTCGGAACGTTCCAAGTTCATATTCTTCTCTCTTCCGCTTAGTCTTATGAGCAGTATATGGGGGCTAATTGGTTGGATTCAATGGAAGAATAAAAAAAAGGGAGTAATTGATTACTCCCTTTCTTACACCATCTTAGTTTGTGAATCCGATTAAGATTCAGCGCCAGCGGCTTGGTTATCGGCGTTGCTATAAATCAGCAACGGATCCGATTCGCCTTTAATCACTGACTCATCAATCACGACTTTGCTGACGTCGTTCATTGATGGCAATTCGTACATGGTCTCAAGCAGAACACTCTCGAGGATAGAACGAAGACCACGAGCACCTGTTTTACGCTCCATGGCTTTCTTCGCAATCGCACGCAATGCATCTTCACGGAATTCAAGCTCAGCATCTTCTAGTTCGAACAGTGCCGCGTACTGCTTGGTTAATGCGTTCTTAGGCTCGCACAAGATCTGAATCAAGGCTTCTTCGTCAAGCTCAGTCAACGTCGTCGTTACAGGAAGACGACCAATGAACTCAGGAATTAAGCCGTATTTAACCAAATCTTCAGGCTCCACTTGAGTGAACAGCTCACCCACGGTTTTGGTTTCATCTTTTGAACGCACTTCTGCGCCAAAACCGATACCTGTGCCTGTTGCGACGCGCTGCTCAATCACTTTATCCAAGCCGGCAAATGCGCCGCCACAGATAAAGAGGATTTTGGAGGTATCCACTTGCAAGAACTCTTGCTGTGGATGCTTACGACCCCCTTGAGGAGGAACGGATGCGACCGTACCTTCAATCAATTTAAGCAACGCTTGCTGCACACCTTCACCCGACACGTCGCGGGTAATTGAAGGGTTTTCCGCTTTACGCGAAATTTTATCGATCTCATCGATATAAACGATACCACGTTCTGCTTTCGCCACGTCGTAATCGCATTTTTGCAGCAGTTTTTGGATGATGTTTTCTACGTCTTCGCCCACGTAACCCGCTTCTGTCAGCGTGGTCGCGTCAGCCATAGTAAATGGTACATCAAGGAAACGTGCTAACGTTTCTGCAAGCAGTGTTTTACCACTACCCGTTGGACCAATTAGAAGGATGTTACTCTTACCTAGCTCAACACCTTCACTGGTCGTGTCCCCATTACGTAAACGCTTATAGTGGTTATAAACGGCTACTGCTAACACTTTTTTAGCGTAATCTTGGCCAATCACATAATCATCAAGGTGGGCACGGATCTCGCGCGGCACCGGTAGTGCTTCTGACTGTTTTTTCGGAAGCACGTCTTTGATTTCTTCACGGATGATGTCATTACATAAGTCGACACATTCATCACAGATGTAAACTGACGGACCAGCGATCAGCTTGCGAACTTCGTGCTGGCTTTTGCCGCAGAAAGAGCAGTAAAGAAGCTTACTACTACCGCTCTCTTTGCTTTTATCTGTCATTCGCTAACCTCTTAGCCTTTACTCTTTATGATTTGAGTGTACATCAAATCATTCATAATTGCGCAGAACAATTTGCTCTGGCTTATTCACCGCGATGCGTCAATACCGCATCCACCAAACCATATTCAACGGCTTGTTCGGCTGCCATAAAGTTGTCACGGTCGGTATCACGTTCAATCACTTCAAGCGGTTGACCCGTGTGCTCTGCTAGCAACTTATTGAGCTTTTGCTTGATGGTCAAAATTTCTTGCGCATGAATTTGGATATCTGACGCTTGTCCTTGGAATCCGCCCAGCGGTTGGTGAATCATCACGCGTGAGTTAGGCAGTACATAACGCTTGCCTGGCGCACCACCAGCAAGCAGGAAGGCCCCCATAGAACACGCTTGTCCCATACAAACGGTACTGACGTTAGGCTTGATGAACTGCATGGTGTCATAGATTGACATACCCGCAGTCACACTGCCGCCTGGCGAGTTGATATAGAGGAAGATGTCTTTATCAGGATTTTCAGATTCTAAGAAAAGCAGCTGTGCCACGACAAGGTTTGCCATATGGTCTTCCACTTGACCAGTCAGGAAAATTACACGCTCTTTAAGTAGACGTGAATAAATGTCGTAGGAACGTTCACCTCGGGAAGTTTGTTCAACCACCATGGGTACTAGCGCGTCTAGAATTGGCGACATTGCATTTTTTTCTTGGTAGCTCATATTCTTATGTCCCTAAAATAAATGGCCCGGATGATAATATCATACGGACCATTGTTAGCAGAATAGTCGACGCTTAGTCAACTACCTACGCAAGATATTGCCTATTAAGCTGGCTGCTGGTTCATAAGCTCGTTGAAGCTTACTGCTTTCTCAGAAACCTGAGCTTTAGCGATGATAGCGTCGATTGCTTGCTCTTCTAGAGCAACGTTGCGCATGTTGTTCATCATTTGCTCGTTTTGCTCGTAGTAAGCAACCACTTCAGTTGGATCTTCGTACGCTGTCGCCATCTCTTCGATCAGTGCTTTCACTTTCTCGTCGTCAGCTTTTAGCTCTTCAGACTTGATCACTTCACCTAGAAGAAGACCAACGACAACGCGACGCTTCGCTTGTTCTTCGAACAGTTCACGTGGAAGCTGTTCAGCGGCTTCTGGGTTGCCACCGAAACGTTGAGCCGCTTGCTGACGTAGAGTACCAATTTCTTGGTCGATCAGCGCTGCTGGTACGTCGATGTCGTTCTCTTTCACTAGACCGTCGAGCGCTTGCTCTTTGATGCGGTTTTTAACCGCTTGCTTCAGCTCACGCTCCATGTTCTTACGAACTTCCGCTTTCAGAGCATCAACACCGCCTTCTGCTACACCGAACTTAGCAACAAACTCGTCGTTTAGCTCAGGCAGTTCACGCGCTTCAACTTTGCTCAGTTTGATAGCGAATTTCGCTGCTTTACCTTTTAGGTTTTCAGCGTGGTAATCTTCTGGGAAAGTCACGTCGATTTCGAATTCCATACCTGCAGTCTTACCTGCGATACCGTCTTCAAAACCTGGGATCATGCGACCTGCGCCCATTTCTAGAGGGAAGTTCTCTGCTTTACCGCCTTCGAACTCTTCGCCGTCGATAGAACCAACGAAGTCGATAGTCGCACGCTTGCCTTCTTCTGCAGCTTCGTCAACTTCTTTCCAAGTTGCCTGTTGCTTACGCAATGTGTCGATCATCTCTTCAACGTCTGCGTCTTGAACTTCAGTTGTTGGTTTTTCAACAGTGATGTTCTCTAGACCTTTCAGTTCAACTTCTGGGTAAACTTCAAACGTTGCAGTGAAAACTAGGTCTTCGCCTTCTTTTGCTTCTACTGGAGCGAAAGTTGGAGCGCCTGCTGGGTTGATCTTCTCTTTAACGATCGCTTCGATGAAGTGGCGTTGCATCACTTCACCCATTACGTCTTGACGTACCGCTTTGCCGTACATCTGAGCAACCATTTTTAGAGGCACTTTGCCTTTACGGAAACCATCGAAACGACGGTTTTTTGCGATGTTGCGTAGTTCAGCTGTTACAGCATCTTCGATGTTAGCAGCAGGAACAGTAATGTTTAGACGACGCTCTAGGCCCTCTAGCGTTTCAACAGTAACTTGCATTATTCAATAACCTCAATACAGGCTCAGCTAAGCTGAGCTTATGTTCCTTATTAGCAGAGCAGAGTGTCACCACCGCACGCCACTAATTCGGTCCATCCTTTGTGTGCTCGATGAACACATTTCGTAATTCGAGTATCGGTAACCAACAATGTGGACTACCGGACTAATCAGCGATCTCTTCTCACCACACTAAAAAGCGAGGTCAAAGCCATCTCCAATTAGTCTCAGGACAAAAATTTAGACGCAGCATTCTACCGACCCGATGCATAGCTGTCGAGCTAATCGCAGTGATACGGGCTGCATTCTCCTAAAAACCCACTTAAGTGCTAAAAAAAGCATCAATATGACGGCCTTTGATAGCAGAAATGGGGACATTAATTGGTTTTTCAAGATTCACTAGCGTTTTTTTATTTATAGACTGAAAAACTAGATCCAAGTCCGGTTTTGCTGCGCAATTTCGTTAATAACTTAAACACTCCAGTAACAAAAAACAGTACGATAGAGAGGCGTAATTTTAAGAGTTGTCAGGGTATTATGTCGTCGTTTCGCCGCGCCAATCTGTCTGTGTTTATTCTCTATTTGCTGACGTTGCTCGCTGGCTCACAATGGATGTGGGAGTATCGTTACCATGCCCAACATGCGGAGCAGCAAGAGCAGCTTGATCGCTTTGCCAGTCACATTATTAACAAACTGGACAAATACGCGCATTTGCCCAAATTGATTGCCAAAGATGGCGAGTTGCTCGCGGCACTGAAACAACCGGGCAACCCCGCTCAAGTCGAACTCACTAATCGCTTTTTGCAAAACGTTAACGATACGATTCTCGCCGCCGATACCTATCTATTGGATCGTTGGGGCACCACCATTGCTGCCAGCAACTGGAACTTAGATCGCTCCTTTGTCAGCCGAAACTTCGCCTGGCGTCCCTATTATTTTGAAGCGATTCAAGGTCGAGCGAGCCAATACTTCGCCTTGGGATCCACCTCTGGGCAGCGCGGTTACTACTATTCCTACCCTGTCGTCTATGCCGCTGAAGTCGTGGGAGTCATCGTGGTCAAGATGGACCTCTCTGCCATCGAAGAGAACTGGAGCAGCAAAGTAAACACCTTTGTCGCCACCGATCAGAACCATGTCATTTTTATGTCGAGCAACCCTCACTGGTTATTTAAGAGCTTGACCGATTTAGACGATGTGACCCGGCAGGCGATTCGTGACAGCAGGCAATACCTCGATACTGACATTCAATCGCTGGGCCTCAACGGTGCCATTGACCTTGCACAATCGGAACTGGCTAACCGGCGTCTCGGTTGGATTCAAGGGGACTATTTAGTCTCCAGCCGCCCCCTGCCTGAACTTAACTTAACCATTCGTGTTCTATCGGAAAAAGTGACCGTATTTTGGTCAGTGTTGAGTTTTGGCCTGGTTTGGTCGCTGCTGTTTGTGATTGTCTTTTTAACCATGCAATTAACCTATCAGCGCCGACTCAAGCAACGTCAATTTGAGCGCCTCCAAGCGGAAGCCAAACAAAAACTTGAGTTCTTAGTGATGGAACGCACCGCCGAGCTCCACGCCGAGGTTCTTGAACGCTCACGCACGGAAGCCGCGCTGCGCCAAACGCAAGATGAGCTCATTCAAGCAGCAAAACTTGCGGTACTCGGTCAGATGTCGGCCAGTATCAGCCATGAGCTCAATAATCCGTTAGCGGCGATTCGCAGTTTCGCTGACAACGCTCGCCGCTTTCTGGCCAAAAGCCACCTCGATCGCGTTGATGACAACTTGCAGCGTATCTCCTCACTGACCGACAGAATGGCCAAAATCAGTAGCCAGTTGAAATCCTTTACGCGCAAATCTGACAGCAATGATGTCTCCATTATGGCGCTAACCCCCGTGATCACCTCGGTGAAAGAGTTGGTCGCACCGCAAATCAAATCGTATCGAGTCGACTTCGAGGTTGAACTGGCGCCCGAACTGGGCAAAGTGGACATCAACGCAATCCAGCTTGAGCAAGTGCTGATCAATTTGATCACCAACGCCGCGCAGGCGGTCGAATCTCTCGACACGCGTAAGGTTCGCCTTAGCGCCAAGGTAGTGGATAAACAGGTTCAGATTGCCATAGACGACAATGGCCCTGGCATCGATCAACAAGCGGCCCTTCACCTCTTCGAGCCGTTTTACACCACCAAGAAAAACGGACTGGGTCTTGGGCTCTCTATCTCTCAGCACATTGTTGAGACCATGCACGGTGAGCTCACCGTTGGGACCTCTCCCCTTGGCGGCGCACAATTTACTGTTTCGCTCCCTCTTGTTGAAAAGGAACTCTAATGCACGACGTATTCTTTATTGATGACGAAAGTGACATCCGCATTGCCATCGAACAGAGCTTCGAGCTTGAGGGGATCTCTGCCGATTTTTTTGCCTGCGCAGAAGATGCTCTGTTGGCCATCAAAGAGCATGGCATGCCAAAGGTGCTGATCACCGACATCTGTTTGCCCGGTTTATCCGGGGAAAACTTACTGACTTCCGTTTTGCATCAAGACAAGGATGTGCCGGTGATCCTGATTACCGGCCATGGTGACATCACCATGGCAGTCAATGCGCTGCATAACGGCGCTTATGACTTTATTGAAAAACCTTTTGCCATCGACCGTTTGATTGACACCACCAAGCGTGCCCTGGACAAAAGGGCCTTAACGCTCGAAAACCAAGCACTAAAGCGCAGCCTTAAGGCCAGTAATACACTGGGCCCAAGGATTATCGGCGACACCCCTAGTATCCAAGCACTGCGCGATACCATTGCGCACATCGCGGACACCAACGCCGATATTCTGCTGTTTGGCGAGACAGGAACCGGTAAAGAGCTGGTTGCGCGTTCCATTCACGAGCAGAGCTGTCGTCGTGAGGCAAACTTCGTCGCCATCAACTGTGGCGCCGTCCCTGAAAATTTGATTGAGAGCGAACTCTACGGTCACGAAAAAGGCGCGTTTACTGGCGCAGAGGCCAAACGCATCGGTAAGTTTGAGCACGCTCAAGGTGGCACGCTGTTTCTTGATGAGATCGAATCTATGCCCATGCAGGCGCAAATTCGTTTACTGCGCGTGCTGCAAGAGCGAGTGATTGAACGCGTTGGCTCAAATACCTTAATCCCGGTGGATATTCGCGTCATTGCCGCCACCAAAGTGGATTTAAAACAAGCGTCAGCTCAAGGGACGTTTCGTGAGGATCTCTATTACCGCCTCAATGTCGTTACCTTGGATTTACCACCTCTACGCCATCGAAAAGAGGACATCCCTGCCCTATTCCACCATTTTCTTCTGGTTGCCGCCGCGCGATATGGCAAAGCCGCGAATGCCTTGCCCGATGCCGATCTGCAAACACTGATGTGTCATGATTGGCCGGGTAACGTGCGTGAACTGCGCAACAGCGCCGAGCGCTTCGTGCTGCTTGGTAACCTTGGCCACCTCAATCCGAGCCAGTCGAGCGCCGAAGCAACACCGCTTGCCCTGCAAGTGGCAGAGTTTGAGAAAGCAGTGATTGAACAAGCGCTTGCCAGCACTTCCGGACGCATCAATGACACCATGACCTTGCTGCAAGTGCCAAGAAAAACGCTCTACGATAAAATGCAAAAGTATGGGATAGACAAGAGCGTCTACAAAAGTGACCAGCCAGAATAACATCGCCCCGGCATCGTAGCCGGGGCGATAACGTGACAAGAGACGGTACTATTTGGTGATGATTTCCGGCCCCATCAGTGTGGTCGGTAGCCAAGTGGATACCCAAGGCACATAAGTGACGATGATTAAGAACAAGAACATCACCGCCACCCAAGGCAATGCTGCTTTGACCACTTGCATCATCGACATCTTCGCCACTCCGGCAGTAACAAAGAGGTTGAGCCCCACTGGCGGTGTGATCATCCCTATCTCCATGTTCACTACCATCATGATGCCAAGGTGAATAGGGTCGATACCCAACGCGATGGCGATCGGGAATACCAGCGGAGCGACGATAATCAACAGACCCGATGGCTCCATAAACTGACCACCAATCAACAGCAGCAAGTTAACCACAATCAAGAAGGTGATCGGCCCAAGCCCTGCCGAGAGCATGGATTCAGTGATCATTTGCGGAATGCGCTCTTCGGTTAATACGTGCTTAAGGATTAACGCATTGGCAATGATGAACAGCAGCATAATGGTCAGCTTACCGGCATCATACAGGGTGTGCTTGGTATCTTTATGAACAAACGCTTGCAACACTTTCACCAACGCCGGTTTCTTGTTGGTTTTATCGGCAAATGGTCCCATGTCTTTGTAGACAAAGTTAGCGATAAAGAACGAGTATATCGCCGCAACGGCCGCCGCTTCTGTCGGCGTGAACACGCCACCGTAGATACCGCCAAGGATGATCACCACCAGCAACAAGCCCCAGCTGGCGTCTTTCGCAGCGGCAAGCATCTCGCCCCAACCGACGAACGGTTGTTTCGGTAAGTTCTTCACGCGCGCAGCAATGTAAATGGCGATCATTAACATCACACCGGCTAACAGGCCTGGGATCACGCCACCAAGGAACATACGTCCCACCGAAACATCGGTCGCCGCCGCATACACCACCATCACAATCGAAGGCGGGATCAAAATGCCGAGCGTACCCGCGTTACAAATCACGCCAGCCGCAAACTCTTTGGAGTAGCCATTTTTGATCATACCGGCAATCACGATACTACCGATTGCGACCACCGTCGCAGGCGATGAGCCAGACAAGGCCGCAAACATCATACACGCGACTACCGACGCCATCGCCAAGCCGCCGCGGAACCAACCCACCATCGCAATCGCAAAGCGAATAATGCGTTTTGCCACACCGCCGGTCGACATAAAGCTCGAGGCGAGGATGAAGAACGGAATCGCTAATAAGGTGTAGTGGCCCGCAAAGGCGTTAAATAGGGTTTGTGCCACCGACGCTAGGGAAGCATCTGAGTGCATCATCAAAAAGAGAATACTCGACAGGCCGAGTGAGACTGCGATAGGCACACCAATCAGCATGAAGCCAATCACCATCAGGAACAAAAATAAAATATCCATGGCTTAGCTCTCCTTGCCGTTTTTCTTGGTGGGCTCCATGGCCTCTCCCGCTTCACTGAGTTCTTCTTTCAGTGCTTCTAGCTCTTCTTCCGCTTCGTGACCTGCGATCAATCGATCCAACTTGCCGGTGGCAATTTGCAGCGTCAGTTGCAAAAAGCGGAACGTCATTAGCGCCATGCCAATGGGTAGAGCCATGTAGGGGATAAAACGCGGCAGTTTTTCATAGCGCTCGCCTTCATTGAGCCAATCGGCTAAAAACTGCAATATCTCAGGCATTGGGATATCGTCCGTCTCATACCAAGCTCTCTCGGTGGCAAACGGGTACCAGTAGTTCCAAGAGCCGACCAAGAGCAGAATCGAGAAGGCCAAACAGCAGCCTGCAGCCATCAAGGCGTAGGTTTTGCGCATGCCCGGCGATACCATGTTGATGATGACGTCAACGCCGATGTGGAAGTGTTTTTTGACACCGTAAGAGGCGCCGACCAGCACCATCCAGGCAAACATAAATACGGTCAGTTCGAGGGCCCAAAGAATATTACTGTTAAAAACATAACGAAAGACGACGTTGGTGAACGTCAGCAGGGTCATAGCGCCAAGGAAAAAGGCAATCAAGGTTTCCTCAATCGCATCGGTCACTTGTCCTATTTTGGCAAAGATTGACTGTTCCATAGTGTGATCACTTTTGGTTCCACCCTTTTGCAGCAGGCTCCTCCTCTAGAAGGAGCCTGTATAGGGTGTGTATTGTTATCTGTAGAGGGGATTATTTGTTCGACGCCAACGCCGCTTCAATCAGATCGGCACCGATGTCTTTTTCAAACTTCTTCCATACGGGCTGAAGCGCATCTACCCATTTTTGTCGTTGCTCTGGTGTTAATGTTCTCACCACACCACCTGCTTCTATTACGTTGTTTTTGTTGGCAAGATTAACCTTCGTTGACTCCGCGTTTCGAGCTTCAGTCACCTCTTTAATGATGGTCGCCAGTTGGTCTCGCTGATCATCAGGTAACCCATTCCAGAAATCGTTTGAGGTCACGACTAAGTAATCAAGAATGCCGTGGTTGGTTTCTGTAATGCCATCTTGAACTTCGAAGAATTTTTTACCGTAGATGTTTGACCAGGTGTTCTCTTGGCCATCAATCACTTTGGTTTGCAAGCCGCCATACACTTCTTTAAACGACATTTTCTGTGGGTTAGCCCCTAGCTGCTCAAACTGAGCGACAAGGACATCAGACGCTTGTACGCGGAACTTCAACCCTTTTGCATCTTCAGGGACAAGCAGCGGTTGGCTCGCTGACATCTGCTTCATGCCGTTATGCCAAAACGCAAGACCTTGAACACCACGACGTTGCATCGCGTTTTTCAGCTTCTCACCCGCTTCTGAGTTCTGGAAGCGATCCACCGCTTCCACGTCTTCAAACAAGAACGGCAGATCGAAGATGCGGTACTTTTTGGTGAATTTCTCAAACTTTGAAAGAGAAGGGGCTGCGAGTTGAACATCACCATTGAGTAGCGCTTCAAGTACCTTGTCATCATCGTAAAGGGTCGAGTTTGGGAAGACCTGCATACAGACTTTGCCATTCATCTCTTCATTGACACGCTTTTCAAGCAGCGACGCCGCAATCCCTTTCGGGTGCTTGTCGGTATTGGTCACGTGACTGAACTTGATCACCGTCTCGCCAGGATCGCAGTTTGCAGCGGCGTTGAAACTGGTGACAGCAAGAATTGAGGCAGATAGTAGGGTCAAAGGCTTTAACATTATTATTCTCCTTGTGGATTGAGCAACCCCATCACTGGGTGTTGTATCAAGTAAAGAGCAATAAACTGGCCAACTTAGAGAGAAAGATTAAAAACAAACAAAAACATATACTTATATAAAAAGAGAGAGTCAGAGATGCGTTCCCAGCGCCAAATCGAATAATAAATGTGTGGAAATCCACCCAAGAGAAAAAGTGTAATGGGTCAATTTACACACCATTAACAAAATAGACACAAAAAAGGCAGCGTCATGCTGCCAAAACGTCCCTATAAAGAGGAGCACACTCTTCACCTCAGACTGCAAGCCTAGCCTGAATTCCCCCCCGTGAATATGACCGAAGAGTGTGCTCAATACGTGTATCAATGAAAATCGATACGTTGCTCTGTGTCGGCGTCAAAGAACACCGCTTTGGATAGGTCAAAATGCAACGGCGCAACCTGACCGACCTTGGCATCAAACTCAGGTGAAAGGCGACACGCCACTTCCTGATCGTTGACCTTAATCATCGCAATCGTATCTGGACCTGTCGGCTCTAGCACTTCAAGTTGCAGATTCAGCGCAGTGGTGGCGCTTGAGTCCGCATTTTCACTTTCAGTAATGTGCTCAGGTCTAAGGCCAATCACGATCTCTTTGCCGTCTTGCTCACGCATAGAGGCCGGCAGCTTGATGTGGTGCTCCTGACCATTGCCCCCTTTCACTTTAATCACCGGCTGATCATCACTATCGAGATCCACCATGGTTTTGATGAAGTTCATTGAAGGCGATCCCATAAAGCCGGCGACAAACATATTGTTCGGCTTGTTGTAGATCTCTTTCGGGGTGCCCAGTTGCTGTAACTCACCGTCTTTCATTACCGCGATACGATCGGCTAACGTCATGGCCTCGATTTGGTCGTGCGTCACGTACACAATCGTGGTGTTGAGCTGCTGATGCAGACGTTTGATCTGGTGACGCATCTCAACACGTAACTTAGCATCAAGGTTTGAAAGCGGTTCGTCAAAGAGGTAAAGCTTAGGTCTGCGAGCCAGTGCACGTCCCATCGCGACACGTTGACGTTGGCCACCAGAAAGTTGCGACGGTTTACGGTCCAATAGATGGTCGATTTGCAACATTTTCGCCACTCGCTGCACTTCCGCTTCAATTTCATCCGCCGGCATTTTGCGGATTTTCAACCCAAAGGCGATGTTACCATGCACCGTCATATTGGGGTAAAGCGCGTAGGACTGAAACACCATCGCGATATCTCTGTCCTTTGGCTCAACGCTGGAGACATCGCGCCCATCGATGACGATTTCACCCGAGCTGATCCCTTCAAGACCGGCTATAGTGTTCATCAATGTCGATTTACCGCAGCCCGAAGGACCCACCAGAATCAGGAATTCACCTGAATCAATACTGATATCAATACCCTTAAGTGTTTCTTGCTCCGCCTTAGGGTAGGTTTTGCGGATCTGTTTAAGTTCTAGTGTTGCCATTGTAATTATCCTTTTACTGATCCTGCCGTCAGGCCTCGAACAAAGTATTTTCCTGCCAGTACGTAAACGAGCAGTGTCGGCAATGCCGCAATAATCGCTGCCGCCATATCCACGTTATATTCCTTCACCCCGGTACTGGTGTTGACCAAGTTATTGAGCGCCACGGTAATAGGCTGGGTTTCTGAGCCCGAATAGACCACCCCAAATAGGAAGTCGTTCCAAATCGCCGTGAACTGCCAAATCACCGTGACCATGATGATGGGCGTAGAGAGCGGTAAGAGAATCTTAAAGAAGATGGTAAAAAAGCCTGCGCCATCCAGCTTCGCCGCTTTAACCAGCTCATCAGGAATACCGATGTAGAAGTTGCGGAAAAACAGCGTGGTAAAGGCCATACCGTAGATGACGTGAACGATCACCAAACCTGTCGTAGTGTTCGCTAGACCCAATTTGCCCAATACCGCGGCCATTGGCAGCAAAATCACCTGGAATGGTATAAAGCACCCAAACAGCAACAAGCTAAAGAACAAGTTTGAGCCTTTAAACTGCCACTTTGTCACCACGTAACCATTAAACGCCCCCAGTAAGGTTGAAATCGCCACCGCGGGAATCACCATCTGGAACGAGTTCCAGAAGTAACCTTTGACGCCTTCACATTTTACGCCCGTACAAGCACTGTCCCACGCTTTGTACCATGCGTCCCATACCCACTCGGTCGGCAACGACATCAGGTTACCGGCCTTGATGTCTGGCAAGGTTTTAAACGAGGTGATCACCATGACAAACAGCGGCATCAAGTACACTAAGCAGAAGAATAGCAACCCGGCATAAATCATCAGGCGAGCCATGTTCATGTTTTTGGTCATGACTTCTTCTCCCTAAGTTCTGAGTACAAATATGGCACCAAGATGGCCAATATCCCGGCCAGCATCATCATTGCACTGGCAGCACCTAGGCCAATTTGGCCACGGGTAAAGGAGTGCGCGTACATAAAGAGCGCAGGTAAATCTGAGGAGTAACCCGGGCCACCGGCCGTCATGGCGGTAACGAGGTCAAAACTCTTGATCGCAATGTGCGAAGTAATAATCACGGCGCTGAAGAACACCGGACGTAAACAAGGCAAAATAATTTTCATGTAGATGGTCGGTAGGTTCGCGCCATCAATTTGCGCCGCTTTGATGATCGATGAATCAATGCCGCGCAAGCCCGCTAAAAACATCGCCATCACAAAGCCTGAGGATTGCCACACCGCTGCTATCACCAGCGTATACACCGACATTTCAGAATTGACTAACCAGTCAAATTTGAAGCTGGTGAAGCCCCAGTCTTGCATCAGTTTTTCGATACCCAGACCTGGGTTGAGAATCCACTTCCACGCGGTACCCGTCACGATAAAGGACAGGGCCATTGGGTAGAGGTAAATAGTTCGGATCGCCCCTTCTTGGCGAATATTCTGATCCAGCAAGATAGCCAGACCAACGCCCAACACAATGGCGACCAACATAAACATCAGGCCAAAAATGCCTAGATTGGAAATGGACGTAATCCAACGATCATTTTCCATTAGCCTTTCATACTGAGCAAAGCCGACAAACTTATAGCTCGGTAGGAAACGCGAGTTTGTCAATGACAATGCCGCCGTCCAAAAAATGTAGCCGTAGATACACACCACGGTCACTAACATAGTCGGCGCAAGTACAATTTTCGGCAGCCAGCGTTGCAACCTGTCTGCAAAGCTGAGCTTTGGTGCAGACTTGTTTGCATTCCTAGATACAACATGCTCCATAACGATTCCTTACGTCTTCTCATCTGACACCATCACCGTCAGATGGTTAAGGAAAGGGCGCTTGGCTCCCCACAAGCCGAAGCGCCCTTTGGGGTGTGAAGTAATGCTAAGCGAAGGTTAGAAAATCGCCGCTTTTACCGCTTTTGACAGTTTCTGTGCCGCTTCTTTTGGATCCGCATTCGCATCATTGAAGAAGTTGGTCACGACGTCATAGATAGCACCTTGCGCGTAGCTGGTCGTCGCTAGGCCGTGCGCCATACTTGGCACTAGGTCACCCGACTCTGCACTGGCTTTAAACGTTGCCATCGAATCCAATGCACACTGGTCAAACGCGCTCATGTCCATATCCAGACGCACTGGAATCGAACCTTTGTTGAGGTTGAAGACTTCTTGGAACTCTTTGGTCAAGATGGTTTTCGCCAAATCTTGCTGCGCTTTTTGGTTATCAGCATTGCTGAGCTCAAAGAACGCAAAGCTATCGATGTTGAAGGTGAACTGACCGTCAGTACCTGGCGCTGGAGCACAGATGTAATCCTTACCCGGTACTTTACCTGCAGCAGAGAACTCACCTTTCGCCCAGTCACCCATGATTTGCATGGCGGCTTCACCGTTGATCACCATAGAGGTGGCAACGTTCCAGTCACGACCTGGTGAGTTGGCGTCGATGTAATCGCGCATTTTCTTAAACTTGGTGAACACCTCGACCATTTTGTCGCCAGCGAGCACATCCATATCTAAGTCGACAAACGCTTTGTTGTAATCTTCACTGCCGAGCACATCGAGCGCCACCGCTTCAAAGACTGTCGCGTCTTGCCATGGTTGGCCGCCGTGCGCCAATGGAATGTAACCTGCCGCTTTGATCTTGTCGGCTGCAACGAAGAACTCATCCAATGTCTTTGGCAGTTCTACGCCGGATTTTTTCAATACTTCTGGGTTTGCCCATACCCAGTTAACACGGTGAACGTTCACTGGCACGGCGACGTATTCGCCATCAAACTTCATCACTTTAGTGACCACCGAAGGCAAGATGCTGTCCCACTTCTCTTGATTGGCCGTGTCATCGAGTGAGGTCAAAAAGCCTAGGCCGCCCCATTCTTGAATGTCGTGACCTTTGATTTGTGCCGCTGACGGTGGGTTGCCCGATACTGCGCGGGTTTTCAACACGGTCATCGCGGACTCACCGCCACCACCAGCAACCGCAAAGTCTTTCCAGCTGTGGCCTTGCTCTTCGAGCATCTGTTTCAATACCGCTGCAGATTTTGCTTCACCGCCGGCAGTCCACCAGTGGAGTACTTCGACTTCGCCCGCTTGGGAGAAAGCAGAGGCAGCAAGGAGGGATAAGGTAAGTAGGGTTTTCTTCATTTTCATTGTTATCTTCCATGTTTTTGGATTAGACATCTGGGTCGACGTCAAACTGACCCGTTCACTTCGTGCTTGAACGTTATTGAGTCTATCCGACTAGAAAAAGAAGATTGAAACAAATCGTAAAGCCAATGTAACAACTCAGTTACATTACACTTCAAGGCCAGGTGGAATAAAGAGTTGCGCGCGTAAACCACGCTGCGGGAGATTACTAATAATGAGATCTCCGCCGTGTCCGTGCAAAATGTTGCGGCAGATGCCAAGCCCAAGGCCGTGACCTTGATCATCTTCTGCCAAACGAAAGTAAGGTTCAAACACCGCTTCCAACTTATCTTCTGGAATACCCGGGCCGCAGTCATCAATCGTCACCGTGATCCACTCGCGCTGGACTTCTATCGTGACAGACGCACGCTTACCATATTTCACTGCGTTATCGAGTAAGTTAGTGAGTACTCGCTTAATCGCCAAAGGCTTCGCGACGATCGGCTCCATAGTCATCGGGGTAAAGTCGACGCAATGTTGCTTGTGGTTCATGGGCTCAATGACAGAGAGGATCATCTCATTGAGGTCAATGTAGGCATTGTTCTCGTGCAAGTCGGTATCGCGCACACATTGCAGCGCGCCTTTAACCATCATTTCCAACTCGTCGAGGTCTTTATTGAATTTTCTGCGTTTCACGTCACTTTCCAGTAGCTCGGCTCGCAGCCTTAGACGCGTAATGGGTGTTTTTAAGTCATGTGAAATGGCAGAGAACAGATGCTCACGGTCGGCAGTGTAGCGCCGAATACGCTGCTGCATACGATTGAACGCACGCGTCGCCACCACCAGCTCACGAGCGCCATCTTCGGCCAAAGGCGGCTGATCGACATCCATACTCATGTCATTGGCGGCTTTGGCCAAACGCTTCAAGGGTTTCACTTGCCGACGCATCAGTAAATAGGTCAAGGCAAGCAGCAAGGTGGTGGAAAAGAAGAGGAATAAAATCTGCTCTCGGCCAATCAAGGTGTCATCCAACGTCACGTATGGCGCAGGCAACAAGGCGGCGATGTAGAGCCACTCGTGCTCATTCAGTTCGATTTGTACCACCAATACCGGAGGATCAATCGGTGACAATGTGAGCGTGTGATGCGCCCACGATTTCGGTAAATCGTGCAAATAAATGTCGTTTTTTAGCAAGCGCAGGTTTTCTGGCTGGGAGAAGTTGACGTCTATCGAGCGAGCGCGAGGCAGCTTCTGCTTGAGCACCGTTGTCACAGCATTGATTGAGGCGCGTTTTAGGCGTGTATCGTCAATAGGGTCGACAATCAATCGCTCTTTGTTGAACGAGACAAAAAAGCGCGTGCCGCCCATATTGCGAATTTGATCAAGCACGATATGGCGATAGCCAGTAGGCAGAGACTGAAAAAAGGTCACCGTAGAGGCAAACATGTTGGCCATGCTTTGCGAGGCGTCTCGGATCCCTGCAAGCTCTTTGTGCTTGGACTCGGTATACCAAATGGAGGTGGCAATACCCTGCGCGATCACCACCGCCAACACGGTAAGGCCGAGTGTCCGGGTCACCAACGAATTGGGTTTCAGTAAGCGTAATAACCACTTCATCACGTTGTCTTACTCAAAGAAGTATTAATGTTCAACGCTAACGGGGACAGCAAGAATATAGCCGTTGCCACGCATGGTTTTGATGTACTGAGGGTATTTGGCCGAGTCACCCAACCGATGGCGCAACCGGCTGAGCTGCACATCGATACCACGCTCAAAAGGCAGCGCTTCTCTGCCCCGGGTCGCAAAGGAGATGGTGTCTCTATCTAGCACTTCATTGGGGCGAGTAAGAAACAGCATCAGCAGGGCAAAATCACTCCCAGATAAATCGTGTTGTTCCCCTGTCGTGGTATGGGTAATTTTGTGTGCCAAGGTATCGAGCTGCCAATCGCCAAATACGATGGTTTTGGGCAAGCTGGTCGGCTCCGAGCCTTTCTCTTCGACCACTTGGGCGCGGCGCAGTACCGCTTTGATTCTCGCCATCAATTGACGTGGATTGAACGGCTTAGCGATGTAATCGTCAGCACCGAGCTCAAGACCCACCACCTGATCCATATCATCCGACACCGCCGTTAGCATAATGATGGGCACGTTGGATTCACGACGAATCGCCTGGCACAACGCAAAGCCATCTTCGCCGGGCAACATCACATCCAACAAAATCAGATCAGGGTAACCTTTTGCATCGAGATGCTGCTTAAGTGCTTGTCCTTCTGCCACGGCTTCCACATGGAAGCCCGATTTAGACAAATACTCATCCAAAAGCTCGCGGATCTCCTGATCATCATCCACAACAAGTATTTTACTGTTCATTTCGCCAATCACTGCCTATGGTGTTAGCTCACAGTCTAGACAGTTCTCACCCGCGGTGTGACCGATAAATCCTTATTTTTTGAACAGAAAACAAATGGAGCTCACAAGTTTTTAACATTAAGCGAGTCATCTATCAGTAGATGGTCAATTAAGAAGAACAACTGATTTCAAGCCGTTTGCCCCAATCCGGTGGCAACGCCGCAAAATGTTCAAAATTCGGGTGCTCGTCGTACGGAGATTGAAGCACCAGCGCGAGCTCGTTGACCAGTTGATAATCCCCCTGTTCGGCGTTGTCGATTGCCATCTGCGCCAAGTAATTTCGCAGAATGTATTTGGGATTGACCTGACGCATCGCAGCGCAGCGATCACGCGCGCTAACAGGTGCTCCGCTCTCATCCACTTCACATTCACAACGCGCTAAATAGAGCGACAACCATTCACTCGCAGCCGCTCTATCAACAAATAAATCGATGACGTTCTGCTCTGGTTCACTATCGAGCATCGACAATGCGCGCATAAAGCGGCAATAGTCTACGCTCTGCTGAGCCAATAACTCAAACATGGCGCTAAAGAGCTGAGGGTCTTGATCTAATTTGGTCTTGAGGCCTAATTTTTTGCGCATGATGGCGCTAAATTCCCTGTTTAGCACTGACTCAAATTGACCGAGCCCCTGCTCCAGATCGGCTTTATCGACCAACGGTGACAACGCATGGGCAAGCGCGGACAAATTCCACAATGCGATGCGCGGCTGCTGATCAAACGCATAACGCCCTTGGTAGTCAGAGTGGTTGCAGATAAGCTGCGGATCATAATCATCCAGAAAACAAAATGGCCCGTAATCAAACGTCTCACCAAGGATCGACATATTGTCCGTGTTCATGACGCCGTGCGCAAAGCCCACCGCTTGCCACATAGCGATCATGTGAGCGGTGCGCTCGACGATCTGTTCAAACATCGCCAAATAAGGCTTAGTGGCGGTTTGACACTCTGGCCAATACCACTCAATCGCTTTGTCTGCCAACAGACGCTGTTCACTCAACTGATTGGTGTAAAAGAAGTGCTCAAAGTGACCAAAACGTAGGTGGCTGCGCGCCACACGCAGCAGCAATGCACCGCGCTCCTGTTTCTCTCGATAGACGGGGGTATCGCTGGCGAGCATACCTAAAGCGCGAGTGGTTGGAATGCCCAAACCCGCCATCGCTTCGCTGCCCAAATACTCACGAATGGTTGAGCGTAGGACCGCTCGTCCATCGCCCATACGTGAATACGGAGTCAGTCCCGCCCCCTTAAGGTGTAAATCGTAGACTTCACCTTTGGCGTCCTTTAGCTCTCCGAGTAATAGTCCACGACCGTCACCTAAATCAGGGTTGTAGACACCAAACTGATGCCCCGCGTACTTCATGGCTAATGATGGCCAATCTTCAACGCGTTGCTCGCCCGCCAAAAACGCTTTTAGATCGCCCGATGGCAGGGACTCATCCAGTGAAAACTGTGCGGCGAGTGATGCGTTCCAACTTACCCAACGCGTGTTGCTAAGTGGCGTTGCTTCAACAGGCATGTAAAACACCTTAGGCAGTTGATAAAAACGGTGAGTAAGCGCTAAAGATGACAACGAGGACATAGACGGCCCAATGTAATGAGTGTTGTCGCCGACGTTAGCAAAATGTTGCAGAGAGTAGCAAGAGAAAGTGTGAGCGGGATTGAAAAAGAGCGCTCGAGATAAGAAAGCCTGAGATGGCCGATAGCATGAGTTATAAAGAGAAAGGCTGCCTTAATCGAAGACTAAGGCATCGCCTCTATACTGTATCGGAAGTACGATATCGATCGCGTAACGAAATACAGCCCGATAATCGACTAGATCAGTGCGAAAACGCCGAGAATACCGACCAATGAGAACAGGCAAGTACGGCTAATCACACCAAAGTTAGTGGGTTCGATCATTTCATGATGTTGCATAGATTCTCCTCGTTATTTTTCTCTTTATGACAACTTAATTACAATATGATGAAATCTTCGTTTTATCTCAAGCCCAATCTGTGTGAATTTTTTGTGACAAGATCACCAAACCGTCTTCATTATCACAAAGAAAAACAAGGCGTTAAAAACAGATTGTAGGAGAAAAAGCGCGCTGAAAGAAAATCAGGCGCTTAGCGCAAGGAAAGCGTGATTCGCACGAAGTTTTCGTCTTCGTAATCCATTTGGTGATCAAAAATCGAAGACGTGTAGATAGTGCGCAAAAACGCGTGCTTTTCACCGTGCGCACCGCGCATTAGCATAGAGACACTTTGTACCAAGCGATTTCGGCGGTCAAAGTGACCATTGAGATCGGCAGACAGCACGCACAGCAGACAACCCGTCGGGTTATACGCTAAGTCTACCGCTTCAGGGCTTGAGACGAGAACGGTGGTATTGAGCTCTTTTTCTAACTGATTAATCAGCAGCAAGAAGCTATCAAGATGAGGTAACTCGTCGCCACTCATCGGGCTCAATAAGTTATCGAGCATGGCTTCCATATCGAGGCGCTGCGAGCGCGCATGGGTCACCATAGAGCGTACTTTCTTCTTGAACGGCTTGTATTTCTTACTGTTGGCGGCTTTATTCAACCATGCAGAAAGAATGTCGTTAATATCATTGCGCGATTTTCGAGCCAGTACTTTTCCGTTGTGGTTGGTGCGCAAATGCAACAATGCATGCAGCGCCAATTCAGACAGGAGAGGTTCAAACTCGGGTTTAATTTTGGAATGAATACTGCGCATTATGACTGGAAGCTAACTGAAACTCGCGGAGAAAGTGGTCGTTTGAAACACGAAAAGGACCGCTATGCTACCGAAAACCCTTCGCCATGTACAGATGCGATACGGCACAAGCACGCAAAAATAATGCCAATCTAAAAAAAGCGAGAGTGTCCTGAATTCTGTGTAACTGTCTAAACTTAAGCCTTAAAGGCTAAGGATGGACAATATGGATAAGAAAGCACTCGAAGCTTTTGCTCGTGAAGCAGCAAAGTCAATTAAGACTGAATCCGATCTTGATGACTTCCGAAAAATGTTAACCAAGGTGACCGTTGAAACGGCGTTAAACGCTGAACTCGATGAGCACCTTGGGTATCAAAAACACCAACCTAGAACCAGCTCCAACTCCCGCAATGGCTACTCGGGTAAGTCCATTATCACCGATGATGGAGAGGTCGATATCGACGTCCCTCGTGACCGTGAAGCTAGCTTTGAGCCTCAACTCGTCCGCAAGCACCAAACTCGATTCCAATCCATGGACGACAAGATATTAAGCCTATATGCGAAAGGCATGACCACACGTGAAATCGTCGCAACGTTCAAGGAAATGTATGATGCGGATGTCTCGCCAACGCTGATATCAAAGGTGACCGACTCGGTACTCGAGCAAGTGATTGAATGGCAGTCGCGACCTCTCGACGAAATTTACCCTATCGTCTATCTCGATTGCATCGTGGTTAAGGTGCGTCAAGACAAGCAAGTCATCAACAAAGCGGTCTATCTTGCGTTAGGCGTCAACATGGAAGGCCAGAAAGAACTGCTCGGCATGTGGCTCTCTGAAACGGAAGGCGCCAAGTTCTGGCTTAACGTGCTGACAGAGCTTCAAAACCGTGGGGTAAAAGACATCCTTATCGCTTGCGTTGACGGACTAAAAGGTTTTCCTGACGCCATCAACACTGCGTTCCCAGAGACGCAAATACAGCTCTGTATCGTCCACATGGTGCGAAACTCGGTCAAATACGTCCCTTGGAAAGACTACAAAGCGGTGACGGCTGACCTGAAGAAAATCTACCAATCAGCCACAGAAGATGAGGCACTGCTCGCTTTAGAGCAGTTCTCTGAACGATGGGATAGCAAGTATCCTCAAATCAGTCGCTCTTGGACGGCGCATTGGGACAACCTCAACACCCTGTTTAACTACCCAGAGGATATTCGCCGAGCCATTTACACGACTAACGCCATTGAATCCCTCAACAGCGTTATTAGAAAAGCGATCAAGAAGCGCAAGCTCTTCCCAACGGATGAGTCAGCTAGAAAGGTGATCTACCTGGCTATCCGAGATGCTTCCAAGAAGTGGACGATGCCGATTAGAAACTGGCGACAAGCTCTAAACCGCTTTATGATTATGTTCGAAGACCGACTCACTGAATACATGTAACCCCCGACAGTTACACAGAATTATTTACAGGGTCAAAAAAGCCCCACACCCAAGAGTGTGAGGCTTAAGCTCATCAACCGTTGTGCGAGTCCCGATCACCCACAACAATTACTTCGCTATTTGGCGAGCTTACCGAGTACGCGCTGTAAGAGCTGGATACGTGGCTCGATAGACTCAAGCAGTAAGTACTCTTGATCGCTGTGGAATCCCGCACCAACCGGACCTAATCCATCAAGTGTAGGTACACCTAGGATGGCTGTGCAGTTGGCATCTGAACCGCCGCCTACCGCTTGCCAACCCATTTGGATTGACAACTCATCGGCCGCTTCCTCTACCAACGCCATCAAACTCTCGGTTTTGTCACTCGGTACCATGGATGGCTTGTAAGCTTCACGCTCAAGGGCAACACGCACACCGTCAACAAATGGCGTCGAGGTTAATCCATTCAGGCGTGTATCGACATCGTCATACTCTTCGTTGCTCCAAAAGCGCACATCGACGATAACTTGCGCCAAATCTGGAACAATGTTTGCGCCTGCGCCACCTGAAACCACACCGGCATTCAAAGTCGTGCCTGACTCAAAATTGGTCATCTCGTTTATGGCTAGAATCCAGTTTGCCATTTCCGTCACGGCGCTACGGCCTTTCTCTGGCTCATTACCCGCGTGTGCCGCGATACCATGAAAATCAATCTTGTAACGCGCCATGCCTTTACGAGCTTTGACCAAGCTGCCATCGGCGCGTGCCGCTTCCGCCACAAGAACGTGTTTGGCGTTTTTCGCGACCGATTGCAACCAATCTTGCGAGTAAAGAGAACCAGTCTCTTCATCTGGGTTCATGCAGATACAGATCGACAGCGCATCCAATACGCTTGCCTCAAGGTCACGCATCGCATACACCACATTGAGCAAGCCTGATTTCATGTCAGACACACCTGGGCCGTAAGCTTTCTCTGCATCGACCGTCATCGGACGCTGCGCAGCGGTGCCGACAGGAAAGACGGTATCCATGTGACCAATCAGCATCACATCGATCTGCTCAGCGTCAGGTTTGTTGCGAATTTCAAGCCCAACACCCGCTTTGGTGCAGTCAATGCGTTTGACGTTCCAGCCACCCATCTCGAGGAACTTCTGCTCAAACTGCTGAGCGATGACCTCAATGCCCTCAGTCGTGTACGTGCCGCAATCGACATTGACTAGCGGGCGCAGCTCATCTAAATACGTTTGGAGAGAAAATGACATCGCCTCCCCCTTACACAAATAGGTTCATGACAAGCATGGCGCCAAATGCGTTGAGTACTGAAATGGCAATCATCACTGGGATGTAGCGTCCTTCAGTGCCAATTGGGCCAAGGATACGACCCATGTATTGAATCTGTGAACCCATCAAGTAGATGGCAGGCGCAAGAATCGCAATGTGCGCGCCATTCAGAATGCCTTGGTCAAATAGGGTGATCACTACACCGACCGCGCCGCCCATCGACATCCATGCACCAATCAGTACCGCTGCCGCTTCACCAGGCAGACCAAATACTGCCATCACAGGTGCAAACACAGTACCCATTAGATCCAATGCACCTGTGATTTGCAACGCCGCAATGATCACAAACGCCATCAATACGTTTGGCACCGTCGATGTGGTTGCAATCACCCAGCCTTTTTTCGCGCCTTCGACGAAGATGTCCGTCACCATTGGCTTTTTCGCTTTTACGTCACCCATTATGCGGTCTCCTCGGTCAGTGTTTCTTTGTTTTTCTTGTCGTCAGATTTCTCTTCTTTGCCTTCCGTCAGATTGACGTAAATGCGGAATAGGTTCGCGCCAATGATCTTGAATGCGAACATGACTAATACCGCAAGGCCGATAGACGAAGTCACCGCGAGAGAGCCGTCCGCGAGCGTTAACGTAAATAGAACCGCACCAGATGAGAAGAAATTGACAATGGTCGCGCCTGCCGTGAACTGGAACATAGTGAACACACCGGTTTCACGTTTGGTCAGTTGGCCTTCGTCTTTCAGCTGACGCGTCATCGCCGCGCCGGCATCCGTACTTTGCAAAGAGGCGATCAACGCCAAGCCCGTGTTACCCGGAATGCCCATGATTGGACGAAGCAGTGGCGTCAGCAGCTTACGCGCCGCTTCCAGTGCACCGTAGTGCTCAAGCACATTGATCATGCCAAGCGCGAACATCACAGTAGGGATAAGAGTTAAAGCGAAAATGAAGCCATCACGCGCACCACTACCACCGACACCACGGAAAGAAGTGGTCGCGGCTTGAACGCCATCCGCGGTTTCTGTCACGCCGTGCGCAACTTTACCGAAAGAGCCATTGAGCGTTGTAAAGTCCAACACGCCATACCATTCATTGGATTGCATCAGACCAGAGAAAAACACAACCGCAAACGCCAGCGCAATGTAGCAGCCGATCGTTACCTTGCGTTCAGATTGAACCGGAGTCGTCATCAAGATACCTATCTATTCGTTGGGGAAAAGCGCGGCGAATGTACTCCCAAGCAACGTGCTAGATAGATGATCAAAATCAAGTAGAAGGCGGAAGGTGAGCGTAATCATTCTGTCACATTTACGATTGTGATATTGATCACATTTGGAATATTTAGCCAGCAATTAGATATCAAATAGGCATTTAATCCGCCAATCAGTGATAACAAGTTGGCAATGCGGATATTAGCTCCTTTTCTGCTTTTGCCCCCACCAGTATTTGAGTAAAGAAATCACAATAATGGAAAGCACAATGGGGAAAACCACATTCCAAGTGACCATTGACAAAGTGGGCAGCCAGCCTGCATCACTCACGTCACCAATCAGGAAGACGCTATACAGGAAGTACAAGCCAAAAAAGAGCCCTCCTTCAAGTCGACTGACTATCGCACCTGTCAACATCAGAGGTAAGCACAACAAAGCGACGCCAAGCATGATCGGAAAGTCCTGTGAGACGAGTTGCTCGTTGCCAACAAGTCCTGCACCACTAAACAGACCGGATATACCCAAAACCGCCAACAAATTGAACGTATTACTGCCAACGACGTTCCCGACAGCGATGTCTCTTTGCCCTTTGAAGCTCGCCACTATCGATGTCACGACCTCAGGAAGAGAGGTGCCGATCGCTAGAATCGTCAAACCAATCATCGCTTCGCTAACCCCAAAGGCTCGCGCAATGTTCACTGCGCTACTCACCAACAGATTCGCGCCCGCAATCAGTAGAATTAAACCAACGACGAGCCATAACGCACTCTGCCATACTGGTTGATGCCCTTGTGTCAATGAAGCGACTTCATCGTCACTCGCCTCTGCCGCTTCGGTCT
The DNA here is from genome assembly GCF_059834135.1 of Vibrio sp. R10-SG-ISO4. Classification (NCBI taxonomy): domain Bacteria; kingdom Pseudomonadati; phylum Pseudomonadota; class Gammaproteobacteria; order Vibrionales; family Vibrionaceae; genus Vibrio; species Vibrio sp. R10-SG-ISO4. Next base: position 163,508 of record NZ_JCBDHJ010000008.1, on the reverse strand, counting down.
CACTGCGCTTCCCCTGGACAAAAAGAAACGCGGTGTAAACAACCAATAACGCGACTAAAATCCCACAGTCCAACAGGTTTAATCGCCCATCTGTCGCCATGTAGAAGACCAGCGCACTTAAACCAACCATGATGGGAACATCTTGGCGAATCAACTGCTTTGAGATGGTGAGTGGCGTAATGACGGCCGCTAAACCTAGGATAAACAGAACGTTAAAAATGTTGCTGCCGACAACGTTGGCGATCGCCAGTTCGGTCTTATTGGAAACGGCAGAATTGATACTCACAGCCAACTCGGGCGCACTGGTGCCAAAAGCGACAACCGTTAGACCAATAACCAGACTTGGAATACCCACTTTGGCAGCGAGTCTCGCTGCTCCTTTTACCAACCCGTCAGCTCCGGCAATCAACAACATCAAACCCAAAACTAAAAGAAGATAATCCATGTTTACCTCACCCACTCGAAGGCCAATTCACACCAAGAACGCATTCAGCGTTGGACAAGCTAAAATAACTCGAATTAATGAATAAAGCTCGATCAATTCGAGTCTTATCGCTTAGTACAATCGAGTGGCAACGCATGGCTGGTAACTGCGCCTCAGATATTGCCTACACAGTCGATGATTACTGGTCCAAAATGACCTCAAAACCACCATAAATGATTCGTTTACCATCGAACGGCATAGGATTTTGCTCTGGGCTCATTCGCGGATCATCCGAGATCTGTTGCCATGCCAGATCTCGAACTTCTTTTGATGGCCACACAACCCATGAGAACACCACGGTTTCGTTGTCTTGAGCTTTCACCGCCATAGGAAATGACGTCACCTCTCCATCAGGTACTTCATTCCCCCACGTCTCCACCACCCTTAAGGCACCGAAATCTTTAAACATTTCGGCGGCGATTTTTGTGTGTGCCATGTATTTTTCTTTGTTCGCTGTCGGTACAGCCGCTACAAATCCATCAACGTATGTCATGATCACTCTCCTCTTATGTGGAGTAATAACCATAGCCCACCAATGCAGAAGTAGATCACTTGTTGATCACTGGCTCCGCCCCGTCAGCTGTAGACGCTCAGATACTGATTAGCGTGCAATGAGATTTGGCACAATAGAAACGCAAAAGCCCCGACAACTCATTGAGTTATCGGGGCTTTCTAAAGAAATGGCACGCCCTGTAGGAATTAAACTAGGTTTTTAACTTCGTTTAACAAAGCTTAATAGTTATTTATTATCATATACTTAAGCCACAAATTACCGAATTGTATATTTAACCAAAATAGCTCAAAATGGCTCTAAATTGACACCCACGGCACCACAGAGGCACCACAGGATTTGACGGTAAGTTGTTATGGATACAGGAATAAACTTCACAAAACGTGCGTTAGAAAGCATAGAAAAACCGAAACATCGCATTACCTATAGAGACGTGGGAAGCACTAAAAGCGTTCAAGGTTTAGTGCTTGATGCCTTGGTTTCTGGCGCTAAAATCTTCCGTTTTCAGCGCAAAGTTAATGGAAAAAACATCAAGGTCAAACTCGGTGAGTTCCCTACGATGACGGTCGAGCAAGCAAGGGAAATGGCACGAAACACGGCGACCGACCTTGCCAACGGCATCAACCCAAACCAGCAAAAAAGAGAAGCCAGAGAAAGCCAAACCTTTGATGACTTGTTCGATATCTATGTTGCCTCTTTCGAGCTCGATATTAAAGCCAAGAAGCGCCGCGCCAGTAGCCTTAAATCAAACCAGACTCTTTACCGATTACACCTAAAGCCTAAGCTTGGTAAAAAGGCCATCACTGATTTTGATGCCGAGAAAGCGCGGAAGCTAATGCAGGACTTGTTCACCAAACACGGATACAGCAAACACAACCATTCGCTAACCTTGCTCAAATCGATGTTTAATCGAGCCTATATCGAGCCTAACCCCTTCGCTAAAATCAATAAGGTTGATGAGTCCCTTTTCAGACGCGAAAGAACCTTATCCAAGAAAGAGCTCGCGCAGTTTTTTGACTCACTGAGCCAAGAAAAGCAGATTTACCAAGATTGCATATTTTTGCTTCTGCTGACGGGTCAACGCAAATCGATGGTTCTTTCTATGCGCTGGCAAGAAATTGATCTTGATAATCGTCGCTGGATTATTCCAGCCAGTAAAAACAAGAGTAAAAAGGCTCACTCTGTTCCACTCACTCAAAAGGCAATGAGGATATTGGTTCGTCGCTCACATGAAGCTGAACTTAACCAAGAATTTGTATTCCCAAGCGCTCGAAGCCAACTCGGTCATATCACCGATAAAAGCGGGAAAGGCGGTTTCTGGCAAAGAATCACCGATCGCGTTGGCATGTACGCACCCGACAATTCGGAAAAGCATCTAACAGTTCACGACCTAAGACGCACCCTAGCCACTTTTCAAGTTACATCGGGCGGCTCAATACAGGCAACAAGTAAACTACTGGGTCACTCCAACATCAGCATAACCAATGATGTGTATGCTCATTTGTCGGACGATAGCGTGAGAGAGACGCTAGAGAAAACCGTCACCTATATGCTTGGGGACTCATTGCAGACTAAGTTAGATCGCATTAAGCAAGAGATTGATACTCTGCCTATCGAAGCAAGGCAGGAATTGATGAGCTATTTGGAACAATCTGTAGATTCTGACATTCTTACGGCTTAAGCCGCACGAAGCCTTGAATTTATTGGCTTAAGCACTTTTTGTTAGCCAAAATTGACTGGCTAACTAGCCAGTGACATTAAGCCTATTAGGTTAAAACACAGCGGCTAATCTTCCATATTTCTTTAACCCACTAACCACAAAAATTGGTTAGTGGGTTAAAGAGAATAAACAAATCAGGCTGCAATACGAACGGAAACAGGCAAGCGGTATAGAGTAGTGTTTGACCTGCCAGCCTTAGACTCAATCGCCCCTTCCTCTTGTGCCAGTCGTTTAAGTTCTTTACCCACGATTCTATTTTTATCTACGTGCACATTGATGTGTTTACACACCTCCGAAGCCGTCACCCACTCCCAAACGTACTTTTCAGGGTCATCGATTAGGAAGCGCTCAACGATGGCTTCATAGTAAGAACTTTTGGCATTGTGCTCGTTGTTGACCTTTGCGGCTAACTCAAGCTCAGTATCCGTCAAGTGCCAAGATTCACCAGACCTGTATAGTTCATAGGCTTGAAGCCAAAATTGCTTGAGTTCTGTTGGATGACGGTGGCTTAGCCTACCGTTGTCATATCGCCAACCAAGGGTACGGTTTACCAGTTCCATGTCGATAGGCGCGGCCAGCTCGATAACGGCATATCGACTTGATCCAGTTTCATCACGTAGAAAGCCAGTCACGTTAACAGTCGCAATAAACGACGTTTGACGAGGTTTCTTAATATCCTTCGCGCCATAAGGGGGTCGCACAGTATCCACCTCCTTAGTAATAAACGCCTTGAGGCTTCCTTGGCTGTTTCGAGAGGTACGCTCTAACTCACCGAGCTCAACAATCAGGCTGTTAATACAGCTAATAACTGAATCTTTAGAGTCAGGGTTGATCTCTTGCCCTTCCAAGAACGCCCCTTCAAACACGGAGGCAAATCGCTTGATAAACGCCGTTTTCCTGAACGACTGCCCGCCTTGAAGAACCGGAATCAATTTTGAGCTAAATGGTGTTTCAAATACCGATGCCACCACCGCGATAAAAAACTTTCGCATCACGCAGCTGGCAAGCTCTTTATCCTTCGCGTTCATGGCGTCAATCACAGGTGTCATACGGTCGATACCGTCCCAATTACTTTCATGCAGGTAATTGGCAAAAGGGTGGTAACTGTTGTTCTCAGCCAACGACATAAGGTGATCGGCTAGAATCTCTTTTTTGAAGCCACCTCGAACACAAACATCAATCAACAAGCTACGTTTTTGCTCGGCTGTTTTGTCGAGCATTTGGCCATCGACAAACAATTCGACTTCCATATTCATTTTGTTAACCACTACATCGATACCATTGCTTTTTAACAGCGCTTGCAGGTTTCTTGATGTAGGTAACGGATTAAACCTAGCATCTAAGTCAGGGTAGTTAGGTTTCACCGTGTCGTGTAATTGGCTTACTTGTTCAACAACACAATCCATAGTCACTCCTTATGCCGTTTGTGTTTGAACTCGGCTTTCAAGGAAAGCATCAAGGTCAGCCAGTGTATAAAACACCTTACGGCCCACTTTGATAAATGGCAGGCGATAGCGTCCAGTTGATGCCCAAACGGCGAGCGTCCCTTCTGTCACACCCAAATACTCTGCTGCTGATTTACGGTTCAACTTCTTGCCGTACTTTGAAATTTCTGAATTACTCATAATTAATCTTCCTAGTTTGAAATCATCCGAATTGGATAAGTTCAGACTACGAATGATGAGGTTTAACGGCAATCAGAAGAGGGGAACGGTTTTTAGTGTAGAGAGTTAAGCGGCAAGCCGTCAGCCCTTTGGTTTAAAGGGCTGGTGCGGGAACGGATAGCATAGATATTGAGTTATATCAGAGCGCTAACATGCCCCCAAAGCCCACCATTTTAAGGGGTACCAGCATTTTTGACAGCTGAAATTTCACGATTCAAACAGCTAGCATATAGAGATGGTCCCAAAGATGTAGAGCAACTTTGTTTTACCCAATTAGCCTGCTGCTCCGATAAACCAGAAAAAGAGGGGATATGCCCCAACGCTTCATACTCTCGGTTATAGCAGCTAATAGTTAAGCTTGGACCTAGCGAACTAGGGCATGAATTCATTAGCCACGTTTTTTGATTCTTGCTCAATATAGAAAGGTCCGGAAAGTGACCATTTAGAGCATTAACCTCACGAGTAACGCAGCTGGACCAAAGAGAGGGACCTAAGCTCTTGCTACAAGACTTCTCAACCCAGCTTTTCAAATCCGGTTTAAGCCCATTTAAAAGCTCATCTGGCGATTTACCATAAGCTGAATTTGCCAACAAAGCCGACAAAATTAAAAGATATTTTTTCATTCGATGGTTTGTAGATAAATTAGAGTACAGCGTGGACTTTACTAAATAGAACTAATGAGAACCTTGATGGAGATCGGCACAATAGCATATAACGCCTTGCGAACGGGCGATAACGCTATACCACCCAATTTAAAATTTGTGCCCTAAACACCGAGGCTGATTTGCATGAAAGTGGCCAAGCGTTAGGAGTCCCTGTTAAGCGATTTGTTAGCAATATTGCCTCAGTTTACCGTGGTATTGTTTAAGGCGTAATTCCATACTTTATAGAAGTAGAAGATGTAGCCAATACCAAGCGTAATAAGTGAAATAATTGCCCACAGAATCACATGCCCCAAATCACCAAATAGGTCTATGTTGCAACTTAGCCTCCGTTCGACACCATACTCGTCAATAACTGAGGCTCTGTTGATAATGAACTTACAAAATGAATAGGGCAAAAAGAACAAAGCGATCCCAAAAGTTACAATTGAAAGAACAAGCCAGATCAGTAGATGCCCAAGAATATCTAACACCGTTATATCTGCTTTTAGTTTCATGTGTTTTTTTCCTTATTTGCATTGCTAACGCCGTGTTAAGGTGTGAGCTACGCTCGGCTATACTTGAGCGAAGCGAAAATGCCGAGCGTTGCGAATCACTCTTAAATGCTTTGTGATGCTACTGTTTTAGAAGTGGTACCTTACACCAGCATAAGCACCTGATAGGTTTACATCGATATCATTTCCAGCTTGGCTGATTGATGTAAATGTAGCACGATAGCCCAAGTTTAAATCAACGCCTTGCTTTAAACGTGTACCAACTTCCAAACCCGCTTGGTAGCCTGTTTGAGATTCTGAAATGCTGATATTGTTTCCAGAGCCATCTATTGATACATGACCGATGCCTGCCATAGGCGCTAAGTACAAATTACCGAAGTCATACAGTACAAATAGTTTTGCTTTCAGATTCACAAAGAAAGCATCACCGTCAACTTTCAAAGTCCCTGTATTATCAACTTCACCAAACGTTCTATATTCTGCTTCTACACTCGTTTTTACTAGCGAATGCGTATTGAATTCATAACCCGCTAAAAAATTGAACCCAATATCTGCAGATTCGTCAGCCGATTCACCATTGATGCTAACATCAATATTATTTGCCGCAGTTAAATCTGCGCCTACATAAAACTGATCGCCAGTCTTTTTGACAAAGTCATCAGGCTTTGCAATGGAAGGTGAGCTAAATAAAAGCAAAGAACCTACGAACAAGCCAGCTGTGTTTTTCATAATTAATACCGATACTTAAAACCGAAATTATATCAGAAACCCAAACTTATGGAACACCGTATAGACAAGGTAGCATAACGCCTTGCTAACGGGCGACAACGCGATGCCGCCAGACATGAATATTGTGCCTTAAACACGTAGCGAAAATTGCGACTGAAGTCGCCAAGCCTTAGGAGTCCCTGTTGAGCAACTTTTAGGCAACCGGTTTATCGGAAGTTTCGCAGTACTTTGTACTTAACACTGTGGTTATTCGCCTCGATAATCTCCAGCTGCGCCCCTTTGTAGCCAATGACTTTTGAAGAATTTAAGTCATATTCAACATCATTTGTAAAAGCTGCTCGCGCTTGACCATTACTAAACTCACGGTAGCTAATATTTACTTTGTTTCCGACTTTTCCTGAATAAAGTAATGTCTGTTGAAAAGACAACCTGTCATTCGTAGTATGCTTTATTTCTTCAAACTCAGCAGATGTACAGACTGTACCGCCTAAAGTAGAAACACCACAAATTTCACGATTTTTTTGATCAACGTACATACCACCATACGGGTCTGCTAGTGCGCTAGGCTGTACCATACCGTGCTGAGTTGGTGTGTAGAAGATTTTGTTTTTGCTATGCCCTATTTGTGTATAAATGCCCGGAGAAAAAGTGTACCCACCGAGCACACCTACGGAGGTGCTGTGCTTCAAAGATATCGCATTCACTGTGGTTTGCTTTCCTTTCGCTAGCATTTCATCACCCACATAAGCTACAGCCTCAACACCAATCGGCGGGTGATCAATAAGTGTTTCTTCAACACCTCCACCATTATGTTTTAGTGAAGTACAGCCAGATAAAACGCTAAAGCTAGCTAAAACCAGCAGAATATTTCGCATAAATTTGCCCTTTATACTTTATAGGATGAAAGACCATATAATAACCAAGTTCAATCAGACATACGATAAGTTTGAATAGTTTGCCTAACGCACGCTTAAGTGGTGAGCAACGCAATACGATGCTTCCGCATACCACCTAAATCACTAAATTTACCGCAAATTACAAATGCCACGCGTTGTGAATCCGTCTTAAAGCGCTTGTTATAGCCCTATACCTGCTCCTATCGCACCAATTACCAAACCAACAATTGCTCCTAATAGATGGTCTTTAAGTTTGCTCTTTAGAGTATTAGATTCGGCTAACTCAGCAGTAAGCTGCTCGATTTTTTTTGTCTGTGTTTCAAGAACCTCCGAGATCTTACTTAATGAAGTGTCATCTGGTGAGAGCTTTCTTTGTATTTCATAATGATTCATCGCTTTAGTTTTGCCAGTAACCCTATGATAAGCACCATCACTACAAAGAACTAATGACGACGAAGCCTGAACAGTTATGACACATATGTTCAGCAAAACCCTAAAACTAATATTTTCAACCTCAAATATGTCAGGTTCGCTAAGTAATTCCTTGGCCTTCAAAGTTAGTAATTGAGCTTCCTCTATTTTAATACCCGGAGCGAAAGTTGAGTCACGGACCCCAAGCAAAACTTTTCCACCACCAGAGTTAGCGAATGAAGCAATTGTTTTGGCCAGACGCATTGGCTCTATTTCAGGTAGCAAAAACTCGACTGTTGCACTCTCACCTTGTTCTAATAATTCTATAATGTCTGAACTCAAAAAGAATTCTCCCAATTTATTGACATGATGGGCTATAACGCTTTATGTACGGCAACAAGCCGCCTTTCCAACTCGCATCCTTCCGCCTAATACTTACACCCACTAAGACGCTGCACTAATAAATAACCGAAAATCAGAGTATTAGTAAACGGCCCATTATGACACTTGTTGGATACTGCAGCAAATCCCCGTCTATCATGTATATGACGGCATTGACTGCTAATTTTGACTTTACCTATGGCCTTATACACTTGAAGATTCAATTTCCCTTGCATACGAGCATGAGCTCTTTTTATAAGGTTGATGCTGAATCGTATTAACAATAGGCTTTTAGGCTATGTGGCCTCTCGGCGGTGCTAGATTGGATTCCTCTACGAGTAAGTTTAGCTTTTCGGTCAACTCTGAATATCTGGCGGTATAGCGAGCATGAGTCACCCAAGATCTATGGCCGATGTTCAGTACATAGTCCATCACCAGTGATTTAAATGATTCATGTTCTTTATGGTCAAAACTATCGTAAAGGTCTTGCAAGGGCTCTAAATCAATATCCACAATTGAAACGGCACTAAAATTTTCGTTTCCCCCAATCATTGACCTGCCGTGATAACTAAAGTGGATACCGACCAAATACCCATTTATGCGACAAAGGATATCGAGATCTGAATAGTGCCCCGAAGGCTCGACTTCAAAATCATCAATCGTTAAATGATGTGCTTGAGTCACATATCCAGAGACGGTGACCTCCCTTCCGTAATCATCTCTCTTTTCTAATTCAAGCTTCCAATCAGGCAACTGTATCTCAAACTGGTCCAGCTCCTTTAAACATTGCTTAATCACAAGCCTTGCTACCACACAGAATGAATATTGACACTCTATCGGCTCACCCGTTTCATCTTTCGACTTTTTGTCATGGGCAAAGTGGTGGATCATTTTATCCGGATTGGGCCCTTTTTTAGCCACAAGGTTTTGTTTGCAACTGGGACAAACACATGCTCTACCCCGTTGCACCTCACTAATGTCTAGGTATTTATCATCCTTCAAGCCAAACGGTATCAACATCCCTCTTTTCCCTTCACGTTTATGAATTGTCGGTGGCTGGCTAGCTTCGACTTTTCTTGAGTTGGCGAATATCCTTGTCCAACGCATCCATTTTAGGGACTCTCATACGCGCGACCTGTTTCTGTCCGTTTTTCAGAGTAATCTCAACCTCCAAGAGATCTGATTTGTGTTCTGTGTCACCTGTCGAGACCTCCTTCGTTTTACCCCAAAAATACCTGAGGTAATGAGTTCTAACACTAGCGACACCGTCAAAAGAAAAGCGACCTTTGAGGCAAATCGTAAGAAAGGATAAAAATTCAGAATCTTTCGTGGTTTTCACTAATTTGCCCCATGAACGCCACAGATCTGTCAGGGCTTGATAGCGACGAAAGTCCCTGCTTTTGGGAGTCGTAACCCGCGTTACTTGTTCATTGGAATCAAAATCCACCTCTGATACGTAGACACCTTGTTGCTGAGCGTGAACTCCCTCTAATGTCTCAGCTATGGTGCTTAATAGCGAGCGTGACCATGCCACTTTGCTTTGAAGTTGCCGCTCTATTTCGTCATAGAAATTGGGATCGCTATGTCTGATATCGTTAAAGCCTGACTGTGCTTGTTGCAACGCTTTAGATAGGCGCTTAATTGACGCAAGATCGGTGTCACTTGGAATTTGGATTAGTATCTCTTCACACGCTTTCACTTGATGAACATCAAGCCCGATACTCATCAACTCGTCTGTCTGTTTTTGGCTCAACCCTGCCACTGCAAACTCCATGCAACTTGTTACTTAATAGCTCAGTTATAGAAGGTATCATTTTGAATAGATGAAGCAAGCGATCGGATAGACAAAAAGAGAGTGATGTTTCGAAAAAAGCGAAGAGTTGAAAATAGGTGGGGTTTAACAAAAGTTGATAAAAATAGATTTCAGCGGCACCACAGAGGCACCACAGAAAAACGAAAAGCCCGATAACTCATTGAATTATCGGGCTTTTTTCTGATATATGGCACGCCCTGTAGGATTCGAACCTACGACCACATCCTTAGAAGGGACGTGCTCTATCCAGCTGAGCTAAGGGCGCGCTACAGGGACAGGATTATACGAGTTCGAGGTCTTAACACAAGACCTTTTCGTATCATTATGATCTAAGTGACTAAAAAAGGGGCATTGGCGATTGAGGTGTTTAAAAACAACCCGAAGCAAACGTTTGCTTATGGATGTTCATTCAATTATTTGCGACAATGCGCCACAAATTATTCGCCATTGTGATTAAAGGAAAGTCATGACTGCTCAAAATATCGATGGAACACTGATTTCTCAAACCGTCCGTTCCGAAGTGGCGGCTCGTGTGAAAGCGCGCCTAGACGCAGGGTTACGTGCCCCTGGCTTGGCTGTGGTTCTCGTTGGTGAAGATCCGGCGTCTCAAGTGTATGTCGGCAGCAAACGCCGCGCGTGTGAAGAGGTGGGCTTTGTGTCTAAATCATTCGACCTCCCTGCCACCGCAAGTCAAACTGAGCTGCTTGCACTGATTGACACACTGAACGCAGACGATGAGATTGACGGCATCTTGGTTCAACTTCCGCTACCAGCGGGAATCGACTCTACCGCCGTGCTCGAACACATTCATCCGGAGAAAGATGTCGATGGCTTCCACCCTTACAACGTGGGCCGCCTAGCGCAGCGCATTCCAAAACTGCGCTCTTGTACGCCGAAAGGCATCATCACCCTGCTTGATCGCTACAACATCGATCTTCGTGGCAAACACGCAGTGGTAGTAGGCGCGTCCAACATTGTCGGTCGACCAATGACATTGGAGCTTCTGCTTGCGGGCTGTACCACCACGACTTGTCACCGTTTTACTCAAGATCTAGAAGGTCATGTGCGTCAAGCGGATCTGGTGGTGGTTGCGGTAGGTAAACCTAACTTTATTCCAGGTCACTGGATCAAAGAGGGTGCGGTCGTGGTCGATGTCGGTATCAACCGCTTGGAGTCAGGCAAGTTGGTCGGCGATGTGGAATACGATAAAGCCAAAGAGCGCGCCAGCTTTATTACGCCAGTCCCGGGTGGTGTTGGGCCAATGACGGTGGCGAGCTTGATTGAGAATACAATGCTAGCGTGTGAGCAATTTCATACCAAATAACTAGCGCTCTATCCTTCCTCAGAGCAGCGCTTCTTCTCGCCGCTCTGAGGCTGTTTTAGCCACATTAACATTACCCGACCCGGCTTCTTTGGCGAGATACATCGCTCTGTCCGCCACTTTCAAACACTGACTTAAAGTCATCGTCTCATTGTTAAATGAGATACCCGCACTGGCGCCAATCTCGACGTGAATATTGTTCAGTGATTGCAAATGGTGACCATAAAAGAGCGCGACCACTTGCTCTGCCAAATCAACCACCTCTTGCTCCGACTCATAATCGCGCACAAAAATGGCAAACTCGTCACCGCCCAAGCGGGCAATGTCGTATTTTTGCAGTCGCTCGCCCAACGCTTGCTGCGCGATGGCTTTGGTTTGCTTGGCAAAATCGTACAGTACGTTGTCACCGACATCGTGACCATAACGGTCATTGACCGCTTTAAAGTTATCTAAGTCGAGGTAAATGATCGCGGTGTGTTTGTTTTCATCAAGGCGTGTCGCGTGAGACAACACCGACATAAAGCTTGCTCGATTCGCCAGTTGGGTGAGCGAGTCAATGTAAGCCAGTTCTTGAATGCCCTCTTGATCCATTTTCAAAATATAGTCGTCCATTTGACTTTGAAAATAGATCACGATGTGACACATACCTGACATCGCGACCAAGGTTAATACCAAGCGAAACCCTACATGGTATGGGTACGGAAACTGCGTCAAGCCAAAGGCGAAGATCAAGGAAGTAAGGACAATATTCAGTACCGAGAGCCCCACTCCAACACGAAAACTATTGATGAATATGCCGATGGCAGACAGTGGGTAGACCCACATAATGCCAGTACCTTCATACCCTCCAGTAAAAATAAGATACAAACTCAAGGAGTAGATCATAAAAGATAGCCCAGCAAGACCAAAGCGATGTTGCAGGTTAATCATTTTGATGGTGACGATGCCAACCAAGGAGTAAAAGGCCAGCGTTGTGCCCAGCTCAATATCGCCGCGATAAAAACTATAGACAGAGAAGGCCGCAAGGAAGGAGACACCTAAGACAGCGAGCACCCGAATCATCATCATCTGGCGCTGCTGTTTCATTAAGACGACTTCGGATAATTTATCCGCTACAAAGTGGTGTACGTTCATCGCGCTCCAGTCATTGCTACAAAACCAATCACTTATTTAGATAATGCTACATTATTTATTGTCAATCAAATATAGACACCGTCAAGCTAAGCGCAACTGAATGTAGGAGGATTCGTCGTTTTTGTTTACCGCATCACATCACAATTGCATCCGCAAGGTGTGAAACAGCCAGCGCAAAGTAGTAAGACCGGTTCCATTTCATTAGTACGTTATAGTTATTGTAGACCAAATAAACACGCCCATTCCCATCATCGGGTGCGATCAACCAGGCTTGGATATCTTGGTCGAGCTTAGGTAGCGGTCGGCCATCAAAACGGTTAATCCCCATTGACGCCCACTGTTGCAAATATTTGGCTTTGTCCGGCGCTCGCCCTTGAATTGACGTATCAAACCCAGCGGGAAGCGTCACTTGACGTCCCCAGGTGTAGGTATCGTCCCAACCGGATTGACTTAAATAATTGGCCGCCGAAGCAAACACATCCGCTTCTGTCGTCCAGATGTCTTTTTTACCATCACCGTTACCATCCGCAGCAAAGGCTAAAAACGAGCTCGGCATAAACTGGCACTGGCCCATCGCCCCTGCCCATGAGCCTTTAAAGTCATCAAAAGCAATATGGCCCTGCTCTAAGATCTGTAACGCGGCCATGGTTTCACTGCGAAAGAAGGCCTCACGGCGGCCGTCGTACGCCAAGGTCGCGAGTGCATCAATGACGGGGTAATTGCCGGTAAATTTTCCGAAGTTACTCTCAACGCCCCACAGCGCAACAATAAAGCGCGGCTGCACACCATATTGCTCGCCAATGCGAGTCAACTCAGTGTGGTGCTTTTGGTAAAGAGCTTTGGCTTGATCGATTTTCCATTTTGGTACGGCACGTGGAATGTACTCATCTAAGGTCAGTTTTCTCTCTGGCTGATTCTTATCGGCCGTCACGGCGCGTGGTTTATGAGTCACATTGGCAAATGCCTCATCGATGACGGGCTGAGCAATCCCCATCGCTTTGGCTTCATCTCTGAGTGTTTGGATGTAATCATCAAATGACACCTCACTCGCAGACACTGACGTTGCCAACACAGTGCCTGAAAGTGTCAATCCTAGAACAGCTGACAGTATTGTTTTCACATTGCCCTCCTTGAGCAATTTTAGCGAGTCTTTAGAACTATGAATTATTCGACTGCTGGCGAGCTTTTTTCTGCTCTTTGTATTCATCAAGCAGGTTTTTCGGTGGGGGTGGCAGTTGCAAAAAGAAGCCCTCATCTTGCATGGATTGCTTCACTTTTTCGATGTCGACTTGTGCTAACTTGCGCCCGTCAAGCTTCACCATCATCACCATTGTAGGTTTACCGAACATCTGCATCAGTGTGTCAGGAACTTGCGAAAAATCGTCCTTTTTCGGTAAGTAGAGGTACGCGCCCTCTTTTTTTGAACTCTTATAAATTGCACAAAGCATGTCTATGTTTTTATCTCATTGTCATTAAACGTCAATGTTTCGCTATTTTTGAGAGCAAAACACCCAATTGAGCGCAAGATAACTTGCTGAGCTTAGGGAGGGAATATAACATGAGTCCCCTAGTCCCAAGCAACGCCCTTAAGAGGTTGCCACTTACCTATATGTCGAATATGACCGAGCCCAATACAAGCAGGCCACAGACCATTGGGTCAGAGAGCGTCACCGCTCCATCCAAACCGTCCCAATCATCCAGCGCCGCTTCGCCTGACTTGAAAGGCAGTAGTTTCACCTTGTCCGTTTTGCACCTTAGCGATAACGATGTCGACAAATGCATCGACTTCTTACAACAGAAAGTGCAAACGGCACCTGCGTTTTTTGCTCACGCACCTGTGGTGATCAATATTTCAAAGGTGGCGGGCGAATTGGACTTTGTAAAGCTAAAGCAAGGCATCGCCCAAGCGGGCATGATACCTGTTGGGGTGACGGGATGCCCAGACAAACGTACACAAAACTTAGCGTCTGACGCTAAGTTCGCCGTGATGACGGCAAGCAAGTCCCCCACAAAAGCGCCCGCGACCTTAGCGCCCACCAAAATTGTTCGCACCCCGGTGCGCTCTGGGCAACAGATTTACGCCAAAGACGCGGATTTAGTGGTACTCAATCATGTCAGTGAAGGTGCCGAGGTGATTGCCGATGGCTCGATTCACATCCATGGCACGTTGCGTGGTCGCGCTATTGCAGGGGCCAGTGGCAACACGGGCGCCGTCATCATCTGTAACAAACTCAATGCAGAATTGATGTCTATTGCTGGGCACTACTGGCTTACGGAACAGTTTGCCGAGGAATATTGGCAACAGAAAGTGATGTTCAGCTTGAGCGACGATTCACTTAAATTCGAGCTGTTAACAATTTAATAGTTTAAAGGAACCAACGAATGGCACGCATTATTGTTGTCACATCAGGAAAAGGCGGCGTAGGGAAAACCACCTCTAGCGCTGCTATCGCTTCAGGCCTTGCGATGAAAGGCAAAAAAACCGCTGTGATCGATTTTGATATTGGTCTGCGTAACCTTGACTTGATTATGGGTTGCGAACGTCGCGTCGTGTACGACTTTGTTAACGTCATCAATGGCGAAGCAACGCTCAATCAAGCGCTGATCAAAGACAAACGTACCGACAACTTGTTCATCTTGCCCGCCTCTCAAACTCGTGACAAAGACGCCCTCACCATAGAAGGCGTACGCCGAGTGCTCGATGACATGGATAAGATGGGTTTTGAATTCATTATCTGTGACTCACCAGCAGGCATCGAGCAAGGCGCTTTGATGGCGTTGTACTTTGCTGATGAAGCAATTGTCACCACCAACCCAGAAGTCTCTTCTGTACGTGACTCCGACCGTATCCTGGGTATTCTCGATTCTAAATCCCGTCGCGCAGAAGAAGGCTTAGAGCCGGTGAAACAGCACCTGCTACTCACGCGCTACAACCCTGCGCGCGTAAATCAAGGTGAAATGCTCAGCGTGGAAGATGTCGAAGAGATCTTGCACATTTCCCTGCTCGGCGTGATCCCGGAGAGCCAAGCGGTTTTGAATGCCTCTAACAAAGGGGTGCCGGTCATCTTCGACGACGAGTCCGACGCCGGTATGGCCTATAATGATACGGTTGAGCGTCTTCTCGGTGAGCAAGTGGATTTCCGCTTCCTCACAGAGCAGAAGAAAGGCATTTTTAAACGACTATTTGGAGGCTAATTAGGCATGTCATTACTTGAGTTTTTCCGCCCGCAGAAAAAGAGCTCTGCGAATTTAGCCAAAGAGAGACTGCAAATCATTGTGGCCGAGCGTCGCAGTCAAAACGACCCTGCGCCGTCTTATCTGCCTCAGCTTAAAGAAGATATTCTGAAGGTCATTGCGAAGTATGTCGACATTGACCCATCGATGGTCGACCTGTCGTTTGAGCACAAAGATGACGACATCTCCGTTCTCGAGCTCAACGTCAAACTGCCAGACGAAGAGAAATAGCCTGATTGGGTAGGCTATTGGAGATGAGTAATGAGCCGATGCAATTGCATCGGCTTTTTTACGCCACCAATATGAATAGCACCAACATGGATAGCACAAAATATGAGCAGACAAACAAAAGCCCCAGCACAGGGCTAGGGCTCGATTTCAAAGCGTAGGTTTCGTGCTAGCGAAAACCTATCTCAACGTGACGGCTTACTTATGCGTCCGCTTTTTCTTTCTTCGCTTTTGGTGCTGCTTTCGCTGCTTCTTGATCCGCTTTCTTCTTGATAACAGTTGTACCTTCGAAAGTTTCACCTTCAACGAATGCTTTACCGTAGTAAGAAGCTTTTAGAACTTCTTTCAGCTCAGAGATTAGAGGGTAGCGTGGGTTCGCACCAGTACATTGGTCATCGAACGCTTCAACCGCTAGCTCATCTAGCTTCGCTAGGAAGTCAGCTTCAGCAACACCCGCCGCTTGGATTGACGCTGGAATGTCTAGGTCTTGTTTCAACTCATCCATCCACGCTAGTAGACGTTCAATCTTCTGAGCAGTACGGTCACCTTCTTGGCTTAGGCCTAGGTGGTCAGCAACCTCAGCGTAACGACGACGTGCTTGTGGACGGTCGTATTGAGAGAATGCAGTCTGCTTAGTTGGGTTGTCGTTCGCGTTGTAACGTACCACGTTAGAGATCAGTAGTGCGTTCGCCAGACCGTGTGGTAGGTGGAACTCAGCACCAATCTTGTGCGCCATAGAGTGACATACACCTAGGAATGCGTTCGCAAATGCTACACCAGCGATAGTTGCCGCGTTGTGTACTTTCTCACGAGCGATTGGGTCGTTTGCACCGTTCGCGTAGCTTGAAGGTAGGTACTCTTTAAGCATCTTAAGTGCTTGTAGAGCTTGACCATCAGAGTACTCGTTCGCAAGAACTGATACGTAAGCTTCTAGAGCGTGAGTCACAGCATCGTAACCACCGAATGCGGTTAGAGACTTAGGCATGTTCATGACTAGGTTAGCATCAACGATCGCCATCTGAGGTGTTAGCTCGTAGTCAGCAAGTGGGTACTTAGCACCAGTTTCGTCATCAGTTACTACCGCGAATGGTGTCACTTCTGAACCTGTACCTGAAGTTGTGGTGATACAAACAAGCTCAGCTTTTTTACCCATTTTAGGGAACTTGTAGATACGTTTACGGATGTCCATAAAGCGCATTGCAAGCTCTTCAAAGTGCGTTTCTGGGTGCTCGTACATTACCCACATGATCTTCGCCGCATCCATTGGTGAACCACCACCAAGTGCTAGGATAACGTCAGGCTGGAAGCTTTGCATCGCTTCAGCACCTTTCTTAACCACTGATAGCGTTGGGTCAGCTTCAACGTCGAAGAACGTTTGTACTTCCATACCTTGTGCTTTCAGTAGTTGTACTACGTCATCTGCGTAACCGTTGTTGAATAGGAAACGGTCAGTAACAAGGAATGCGCGTTTCTTACCTTCTAGGTCGCTAAGCGCGATCGGAAGGCTACCACGACGGAAGTAGATAGACTTAGGTAGTTTGTGCCACAACATGTTTTCAGCTCGCTTCGCTACAGTTTTCTTGTTGATTAGGTGCTTAGGACCTACGTTCTCAGAGATAGAGTTACCACCCCATGAACCACAACCTAGAGTTAGAGAAGGTGCAACGTTGAAGTTGTACAGGTCACCGATACCACCGTGAGTCGTCGGGATGTTGATTAGGATACGAGCTGTTTTTAGCTTGTCGCCAAAGTAACGGATACGGTCTGCGTTTGTGTCTTGGTTAGTGTATAGACCAGAGGTGTGACCGATACCGCCGATTTCAACCATAGTCACTGCTTGAGCAACCGCATCTTCGAAGTTGTCTGCACGGAACAAGCCAAGCGTTGGAGAGAGTTTCTCGTGAGCAAATGCGTCCTCGTAAGACACTTTACCAAGACCTTCACCAACAAGCACTTTCGTGTCAGCAGGAACTTTCACGCCCGCCATCTCAGCGATTGCTGCTGCTGGCTGACCAACGATCTTCGCGTTCAATGCGCCGTCGATAAGTAGAACTTTACGTACTTTATCCGCGTCAGCTTTGCTCAGTACAACCGCTTTGTGCGTTGCGAAACGCTCTTTCACTTCGTCGTAAACTTCGTCAACAACGATTGCTGCCTGCTCAGAAGCACACACTACGCCGTTATCGAATGTTTTAGACATTAGGATAGAAGCCACTGCACGTTTAACGTCAGCCGTTTCATCGATAACGACAGGAACGTTACCTGCACCAACACCGATTGCTGGCTTACCAGAAGAGTAAGCGGCTTTAACCATGCCTGGACCACCAGTAGCAAGGATAAGTGCGATGTCATCGTGCTTCATTAGCGCGTTTGATAGCTCAACAGATGGTTGGTCAATCCAACCGATGATGTCTTTTGGCGCGCCCGCTGCTACTGCTGCTTCTAGAACCAGTTTCGCTGCATCGTTGGTTGAGTTTTTCGCACGTGGGTGTGGTGAGAAGATGATGCCGTTACGAGTCTTCAGAGAGATAAGAGATTTGAAGATCGCTGTAGAAGTTGGGTTTGTGGTAGGTACGATACCGCAGATGATGCCCACAGGCTCAGCGATAGTCATAGTACCTAGGTTGTCATCCTCTTCTAGGATGCCACAGGTCTTTTCGTCTTTGTATTTATTGTAGATAAACTCAGAAGCGAAGTGGTTCTTGATTACTTTATCTTCAACAATACCCATACCAGATTCTTCGACCGCTTGTTGTGCTAGCGGGATACGAGCTTGGTTCGCAGCAAGAGAAGCAGCACGGAAGATTTGGTCAACTTGCTCTTGAGAGTAAGTTGCGAACTCTTCTTGCGCTTTCTTAACGCGTGCAATCATTGCATCTAGCTCGGCTATATTAGTAACAGGCATAGGGAAATCTCCTAAAATTAACAAATATTAAAAACTTTTTATTAAGCCAACTGCATGCTTATCTTGGGCAGTCAATCACAGCTTTCTTAGTAAATTGCTTTCAGGGCTGAGTATATTATTTCAGGTTGTGAAAAAAATTGACCCAGATCAGTTCTGAAAAACTATTTACCTAGTTAGTGGTACGCGAATCGCACAAATCACCATAAACCACTAATTTATAAAGACTTAAATCACAAATTCGAACTGAATAAAATAACAGCAATCAATCAATCGAACTCGTTGAACAAGCATAGATTGTAAAAAAGTTTCATTTTTTGACCACAAACTTACATGTAATTCACAAAATTCGTGCTACTCACACTACAAGTTACGTCATTTTTAGATGAAATGGCGTCTTGAAGACATGATTTTGTGGCAAACTTAACAACATCGTAAAACTGTAGCTCATCTT
Source organism: Vibrio sp. R10-SG-ISO4 (assembly GCF_059834135.1). Classification (NCBI taxonomy): domain Bacteria; kingdom Pseudomonadati; phylum Pseudomonadota; class Gammaproteobacteria; order Vibrionales; family Vibrionaceae; genus Vibrio; species Vibrio sp. R10-SG-ISO4. The sequence continues at coordinate 144,470 of NZ_JCBDHJ010000008.1, read as the reverse complement.
ACGCCTCTTTTGGTTAACAAAACATGTCAGGCACGATCCCTTTGTCAGGAATAATTAGAAATTCTCAGTCATGGTATAGGCGACAGATTAGCTTTTTTCATTCGTTATCTGCGTGAATTTAGACTATATTCCGCGTGACTTTTTTACCCCTTTGCCTAATGTGGACATGCTTAGATGCAAACCTTTGAATTAGCGATTTTTTTACAGTTTTTTCTCGGTTTAGTCGCCGCCGTTAACCCGGTGGGGATCATGCCGGTGTTTGTCTCGTTAACCGGTCATATGACCCTCGAAGAGAAACACAAAACCGCAACCACAGCCAACGCGGCGGTCGCGGTTATTCTGATCGTCTCTCTACTCGGCGGGCAGATGTTGCTCGATATGTTCAGCATTTCTCTAGATTCGTTTCGTGTGGCAGGCGGTTTACTGCTGCTGAGCATCGCCTTTTCGATGATGAGCGGTAAGCTCGGTGAAGATAAGCAGAACAAGCAGGAAAAATCGGAGTACGTCAGCCGCGAACAAATCGGTGTTGTGCCATTAGCGATGCCGCTAATGGCCGGTCCTGGTGCGATCAGTTCAACCATCGTTTATGGTTCACGCTACCCGGGCATGATGGATACCACAGGTATCATCATTACCATCGCGGTGTTTTGCTTGTGCTCTTGGCTGCTGTTTCGTTCTGCGCCTTTGATCGTGAAATTCCTTGGCCAAACCGGCATCAACGTGATTACGCGTATCATGGGCTTGATTCTTGGTGCTCTGGGCATCGAGTTCATTGCCAACGGGTTACGCAATCTATTTCCTGGCCTCGCCTAATCCCTTAGAATCCCACTAAGGCGTTGATCAAACATACATTGAGCAAGGTTGACGCCTTTCAGCTTTGCTCATACTCTGACCTTGTCGTTTGTCACTAGGCTAGGTCATGAAATCCGATCCCTTAAAACACCATCTCTATGTCATCATCTTTGGCACGCATACCAAGGCGGGTCGACGCTTCGATTTGGCGCTTATCGTAGCGATTTTTGCCTCGCTGATCGTTCTATTGCTTGAATCACTGCCTAGCGTGCCGCAGGAATGGAAAAGTACATTAAGAGTGCTGGAATACTCGTTTACTGCGCTGTTTACGCTCGAATACCTTGTGCGGCTCTACTGCTCGCCAAAGCCCCTCGCCTATGCGAAAAGTTTTTATGGGGTGATTGATTTATTGGCTATCTTGCCCACTTACTTGGCGTTTTTCTTTCCTTCGGCGACCTTTATGGGCGTGATCCGACTGCTCAGAGTGATGCGTATTTTCCGCATTCTTAAGTTGGTTCGCTATCTGCAAGACTCCAACATCTTGCTGCGTTCTCTGCTCACTTCTCGGCGCAAAATCTTTATCTTTTTCTCCAATGTCGCCATCTTGGTCACCATCTTTGGCGCCCTCATCTACGTCATTGAAGGACCAGATAACGGCTTCACCAGCATTCCCATGAGCATCTATTGGGCCATCGTGACCATCACCACCGTAGGTTATGGCGACTTAGTGCCGCAAACCGGTCTAGGTAAAACCATCGCGGCCATTACCATGCTGCTGGGTTACTCGATCATTGCGGTGCCCACTGGCATCATCACCGCTGAAATCAACCAAGAGATGAAATCACACAAGACCTTGGTCAAATGCCCAAACTGCTCAAAATCGGGGCATGAGTCTGACGCGCTCTATTGCAAGCATTGTGGCAGTGAACTCGCCGATCCCGATAAGCGCGTAACCGCCCCAGTTCAAGAAAAAGTCTAAGCACTTTGTGAATCACCGATAAAACAATCACCAATAAAAAAAGCGCCTGCAAAGAGGCGCTTTAGGATAGGGAACCAACACTCGGGTTTGAGGGTTTATTTCTCCGCTAGAATGATACGCAACGTACGACGCAACGGCTCTGCCGCGCCCCATAGCAGCTGGTCACCGACGGTGAATGCGTTGAGGAAGTCATCACCCATTGCCATCTTACGTAGACGGCCGACAGGAATCGATAAGGTACCCGTCACTTTCGCTGGAGTCAGCTCTTTTGCCGTGATATCACGGTCATTCGGGATCACTTTCACCCAGTCATTGTGCGTGGCGATGATCTCTTCAATCTCATCCATCGGCACGTTTTGTTTGAGCTTGATGGTCAACGCTTGTGAGTGACAACGCATCGCACCGATACGAACACATGTGCCATCAATAGGAACAGGTGACGCTTGGAAACCTAGGATCTTGTTCGCTTCGACACCCGCTTTCCACTCTTCTTTGCTCTGACCATTGTCGCGTTTCACATCGATCCAAGGTATCAATGAGCCCGCAAGCGGCACGCCAAACTTATCCGTTGGGAACGAATCGCTGCGCATGGTATCCGCCACTTTTTGGTCGATATCCAGAATGGAGCTTGCAGGGTTGGCCAGCTCTGAGCTCACTGAGTCGTTGATCACGCCCATTTGCGAGATAAGCTCACGCATGTTTTGCGCACCCGCACCAGACGCCGCTTGATACGTCATCGCGCTGGTCCACTCCACCAGCCCTTTTTCGAACAAGCCACCTAAGCCCATCAACATCAAGCTTACCGTGCAGTTACCACCAACAAACGTGTTGGTGCCCGCGTGGATACCTTGTTGGATTTGCGCCAAGTTGACCGGATCCAACGTGATGATTGAATCTTGAGCCATACGCAGTGTTGAGGCTGCATCAATCCAGTAGCCTTTCCAACCTGCTTGGCGCAGTTTCGGATACACTTCTTCCGTGTAGCTGCCACCTTGACAAGTAATGACGGCATCAAGCTGTTTTAGGCTCTCTAGATCGAACGCATCTTGCAGCAAACCCGCGTCTTTACCAAAGTTTGGAGCTGGGATGCCGACTTGAGAAGTGCTGTAAAAAACCGGTTCAATGAGATCAAAATCTTTCTCTTCCACCATGCGCTGCATGAGGACAGAACCTACCATGCCACGCCAACCGACTAAACCTACTCTCATTCTCAACTCTCCATGTAATCTAAAAAAGGAATCACTCATCTTTCAATGTTCAGCTCAAAATCTCAAGCAAAAAATGCCATATTTTTGTAAGTTTTGTCTCGCTAAGCGCTAGAATCGCGTTAGCTGACTGTTTTCTCACTTTTTCTCAACGACGACACTACTGATCGTTCAAACCGAACAGAAAGAAAACAAAGCATCTACGGGGGAAGTAGTCGACAAGTCAGAACCAAACTTAACACGGGGCTTCTGATTGACGTATGATCTTTTCCATCGCTAAGGACACCACTTGGAATGGCCATTTTTGTTGACTCATCGCTCTCAATTAAAGCTGATTCGCTTTTAAGAACTGTTTCGCCTCGTCAATCGCCTGGCCAAGGACATGCTGTAGCTCGTTGAGCTCATCAGACAGGTCGGTTTGCGTCTCTTTGATCGCTTTTTCAACGTGAGCAGCGGCTTGTTTGAGTAGCGGCGCACCTAAGTTTCCCCCCACACCTTTTAAACTGTGCGCTTTGCGCAGTGCAGTCTCGGGGGATTCAACAATCAACCGTTCAATGGTACTGACGTCATCTTGATGATCTTCCACAAATACTTCCAGCAGCATGCATACTGACTCTGTATCACCATTGAGCGAGCTCAACATAGCTTGTGTATCGATAATCGGCTCTGGTTCCATAGGACTCTCTACTTCCTCGAGTTCATTGTCTTTTTTGTCAACCTCAACCCTGTTGTGATGATCAACCATCGGCTCATTTGACGCTAAACGTGAACGCGCCGCCGTTCGTGCGCTCATCACTAGTAAAACCAGCGCCGTGATGGCGAGAGCTGAACTGACTAATCCAAGCTGCACATGACGCTCCAAGCTTTGGTGGTACGCCTCGCCCAAGGAAGCAATTTGAATATTGACATCATGCCCGACCAGCCCTTCAACCAAGTGCAGACCTTTCGCGTACGTCCCCAACACCTGAGCCACCAACGCGAGTACACGCTGCAATTCTTGTTGCTGTGTGCCCTCTAGTTCCGTTGACCAAACATAAATACTGTCCATTTCACGCGATAGACGTGGGCTATCGTCATGCGTACCAAACACTTCTTCAAGCACCAACGCACTCAACCGGTAGTAGGTTTGCGTCAACAGTGGCGAATCGGCCTGTTTGCCCCTCGCTTGCTTGATGGTTTCAATCAGCTCTTGAATAAGGAGGTCGTTGTCGAGGTAGGCTTTCGCTTGTGCAATGTATTTATCCAGTGAAAAAAGCAGTTGGCTAACATCAGGGGAGTACCAACTTTGCTCATAATTGGCTTCAATCTGCAATTGCAGCGCATAAATCAGTTGCAGATTCAGCTCTTGCTGATCCGTCGCTTCTGGCCGATACGCGGAGGAGAGGTGAAAGGTGCTACGCAGCTCTTCAACCGCGTTACGCAATTCGGTGATCCGCTGATGAGATTCGCCCAGGACTCGATAGTTGCTCACTAAAATTGCTGTTACTGCAATCCACAGTAAGACGACCATCCCACCTAGCCTGAGCCTGCTACTATCCATGTGTATGCCCTAAACAATGTCCGTAAATACAATCATATACCGATTTTTTACATTCTGCTGAAGAAAGCGGCTTTGCACTCGCTCTTTCCTCTTGTCTGTGGCACAACGCAACAAAAAGCCCGCGACATACGCGGGCTCATAGATAGGGATTGAGCTAAGCTCTGCTCTTTACCGATGCATCATTTGCGATTGAGTTGCTCGCGCAAGTTCGGCGGTGTGCCTTTGATGGTCAGGGTGTCGGTTTCCGGGTCATAGAAAATACGCTCGCCAAGCAGCAAACTGTCGAAGTTAATACTCAGGCCACCGCCAGCGCCAACGTACTTGGTCAGCTTACGAACTGCGGTTCTATCTCCTGGGAAACTCTCCTCAAGTTGGTAGCCTTGCTCTTGGGTGTAATCCAAAAAGCTTGTGCCATCATGCGAGGGGGACAACTCACCAGACAACTCTTTCACGTAGACTTCATCGCCGGCTTTAATTTGCTCGCTGCAGTAATCCGCCACTTGCTTTTTAAAACTCAGTACTTCGTCTTTTTCTAACTTGGAATCAGCACAGAAATCATCCACAGCCTGCATCAACACTTGGTTTTGCTGCTTGCTGTCGAGCCCGACCTCTGCCTGCAGGAAGTCCAAGAAGAAGTCTGCCACTTTGCGCCCTACTCGCCCTTTGATGTAGGCAAGATAGCGGTTGGACTCTTTATCGGTCTCATAAGCCGTCAAGTCGATACGCGCGGCAATGTCCATTTTGCCAAGATCGAGATAATCGGTGGCGCTAATGTCCAGCCCTTCGGTGACCTTTAAGCTCTGATTAGACGGAATGATGGCGACAAACAAGTAATCAGTCGCGAGTGATTGATACTGTGCAATCACCAAGATGCCTTCATCGGCAAAGGGGTATTTCGCTAACTCATCTTTTAAGCGCTTGGCGCTGACTTGTGAGAAGTCGTAAAAATCGCGCTCCCCTTTACGCAGTTCATGCAACCAGTGCTGAAATTCGCTGTCTGATTTGAAGCAGCCAAAGCCTTTTCCCGCTTTAGAATGAAACACGCGATGCAGCTCTGCGACGAGGTTTTCTGTCGACGCATCATTGGCAAGAGAAGCACTGCGGTAATTGACGATGAGCTCGTCGGAATCATTTTTCTGAAGTTGATGTAAGATTACGTGAGAGAGGTGCAAACTCATGTGATTTTTATCGCTGGGTAGGTTTCAGTTGCATCGCATTGTAGGGTATCATAAGCCGCTTTACTATCATCATTAGAGTCTTTATGCCGATTACATCTAAATACAGCGACGAGAAAGTAGAACAGATCTTAACTGAAGTGGCTGCTATCCTAGACAAACATGCCGCGGGTCCAGAACTGGCGCTTATGATCGCAGGAAATATCGCAACCAATGTCTTAAATCAGGATGTTGCGCCTTCACAACGCAAAGCAATTGCTGAAAAATTTGCTCAGGCGTTGATTTCTTCTATCGAAGAAAAAAGCCATTAAAAAATAAACGGATAATAGATAAAGATACATGGTAGATAACGGAAATACATATGGTGAGCGCGTATCGCGTCTCGTCGGCTGGGGTCACTGGTTTGCGTTTTTCAACATCATCGCTGCGATGTTGATTGGTACCCGTTATATCACTCAATCACCATGGCCTGAGACTTTGCTCGGTCAATTTTATCTGGCCGTTTCTTGGGTCGGGCATTTTGGCTTCCTCGTATTTGCCCTGTATCTCCTTGTTCTCTTTCCGCTGACGTTTGTCCTTCCGTCACGCAAACTGTTCCGCCTGGTGGCGGTCTGTTTTGCAACGGTGGGACTCACCGTATTGCTGATTGACACTCAAGCGTACCAGACCATCAATTTGCATTTAACGCCCGTGGTGTGGGAAGTGCTGTTCAACGATGACAGCTCCTCTGCCCTCAGTGCCGATTTGCAACATTTGTTTGTGGTGTTACCGCTCATCTTTTTGCTCCAATTGGCGTTATCTGAATGGGTGTGGCGCAAGCAGCGTAAACTCTCTCATAAGCACGTCGGCCGCCCAATTTCGGCGCTGTTCTTTATCAGCTTCATCACTAGCCACTTAATTTATGTGTGGGCGGATGCGTATTTCTACAATCCGATCACCTCTCAACGCGCGAACTTCCCGCTCTCCTACCCGATGACCGCTAAATCCTTTATGGAGAAACACGGCTTACTGGACCGAGAGCAATATCTCAAACGCCTAGAGAACAACCAAACCAGCAACCAACTGGTCAGCTACCCGCTTGAGCCACTGGAGTTCAATCGCCGCGCCAACCAGTTGAACGTATTGGTGGTGAGCGTCAACAACCTCAGAGGCGATGCTTTGAATGAGCAGTTGATGCCAGCGACGGCGCAATTCGCCGCGCAAAACCTGAACTTTACCAATCACTACAGCTCAAGTAATGACACCTTTGGTGTGTTTGGTCTGTTTTATGGTCTACCGAGTAGCTACGCCAGCAGCATTAAAGCGCAGGGTTCCAAGCCGATTGTGATTGATACGTTGGTCGACAAAGAGTACCAATTTGGCCTATTCAGTAGTGATAACTTCGATGATGCGCTGTACGGCGAAACCGTTTTCCGCGGTATGAACTTCCACGGCGTTGCCTTCGATTCTGATCACTCTGCCGAAGAGCAAACCATTAACGCATGGGCAACTTGGGTACAAGAGCAGAAAAAGTCACCTTGGTTTAGCTACGTTGAGCTCACCCCTGTCGAAAACTTCAGTGCTTACAGCAGTGACAACAACGACAAACAAACCTCGACGGAAAAGCTCATCGCCGGTTACCACAAATCCGTTCAGCACGCCGACAAACAAGTCGCGCTGCTGATTGACGCGCTCGATACCCTAGGTCTCGAGGAAGACACCATTGTGGTGATCACCTCAAACCACGGCGCAGAGTTCAATGAAACCCAGACCAACAGTTGGGGCGCGAACAGTAATTACAGCCGATACCAACTTCAGGTGCCGATGGTGATCCATTGGCCAGGTAAGGTCGCGGCCACCTTTACTCACCGCACCAGCCACCTCGACTTCTCGGTGACGCTGCTGCAAGACATGTTAGGGGTATCGTCAAACCCAAGTGACTTTAGCAGTGGTCGCAATTTGTTTGATGAGCGTTCTCGCAAATGGATTTTAGCCGGTGATTCGCGTGAGTTAGCCCTGATTACCAACAAAAACACCACGGTGATCGACAAGTTCGGCAACTACAAATTGTACGATGCAAACTACCAGCGATTACAAGACGACAACCCTACACTGCCGGTGTTAATGCAAGGTTTAACCGAATTGCAGAGATTTTATACAAAGAGCAACTAAATCATAATGTTATAATTGACGCTTACGTTGAATATGGTAAATTAAGCGAATCGGACTGTAGCGCAGCTTGGTAGCGCACTGTCATGGGGTGTCAGGGGTCGCTGGTTCAAATCCAGTCAGTCCGACCATTTATCCCTAAAGGGCTCATCTTCGGATGAGCCCTTTCTCGTTTATACGGCGACGCATCACAGAACCTCAGTATCAAAATCCATAAAATAAACCAATGGTTCATTTTATGGATTTGCTATGACTCAATACCATGCCATCGTCGATAGCGCAGGTAGCGCTGATTTTACCTCTATTCAAGCGGCAATCGAGGCCGCCCCCGAAAATGATGCTCCCTACCGGATTTTTATTCGCAAAGGCCACTACTCAGAGCGGCTGACGATTGCACGCGCCAATGTATCGCTAGTCGGTGAATGCGCACGTGAAACCGTGATCGACAGTAAGATCGCCAATCAAATGGTGTTGGACGATGGCTCTATAGGCGGCACCTACGGTAGCCGCGTCGTCATCGTCGATAACCAGCACTGCACATTGGCTCATCTCACGATTCGCAACTCGTTCGACTTTATTGCCAACCAAGCGAAAAACGATAGTGATCCCAGTAAACTCACGCACACCCAATCCGTCGCCCTATTGGTTGGCCATCACGCTGACTATTTCATTGGCCACGATCTGATACTCGATAGTTATCACGACACCCTGTACATGAGCGCAGGACGCAGCTACTTCTCAACATGTCATATTTTAGGCTGCATTGATTTTATCTTTGGTGGCGGTAGCGCTTTATTTGAACAGTGCCAAATCACTTGCCGCGCCAGAAGTGACAGACCCAAGGACGCGCTATGGGGTTACATCGCTGCGCCGAGCACGCCTCATTGTGTGCCCCTGGGTTTGGTCTTCTACCGCTGCGTTATCGATGCCGAAGCTGACGTCCCCAAAGGCAGCTATGCACTCGGCCGCCCTTGGCACCCCACCACGCACTTCTCTGATGGCCATTACGCCGACCCGAATGCTATTGGGCATTGTGCCTACGTAGAGTGTGAACTTGGCGAACATGTCAGCGATTGGACATCCATGAGTGGCCGCGGTCGAGACGGCAAGCGAGCGTGGTTTACCCCAGAGCAAAGTCGATTTGAATTGGTAGGTAATCGAGGTGAAGGCGCTCACGCACTGCCGCAGCAACAGCGTGAGATTGACGAGCACAGCGAACTTGGCTGGAAACCGCAGCAGCCCTTCAGCTAACGAAGGGCTGCAAGATTGACGGTTATTGCGCCGTCATCGCCATCTCATTGTGACGCTCACCATAGATGACATCTCGGTCATAGACGACGTGCACCTGATCACCCATTTGACGATCGCCATGCAAGTAGCCACCGCTTGAAACCAAAGTAGGCAGTTCATCGTAAATCCCCTGATGCGCCGCTTCAAGACAAAGCAGCGCATAGGGAATCGGGTCGTCAAAACGGGCGTACTTGACCGCTTTATTGGCAACAAACAAGCCACTTTCGCTGTGCCAATGCTGCTCAATCAGTTGCGTTGCCGCGCTGTCTGCTAACGTCAACCAACGATGATCGCCGTCGATGTAGTGCATCTCTATCAGCGCCAATAGCAAGTAGCTCGAACAGAGTGACGTCTCGCTAGCTACCTCAATCAAGGGCCCTGCTGAGGACTCAAAACGGGCGAGTTCAAAGCGCGTCAGCATGCGTTTTAATAGGCGCTCAACACGCTCGTTTTGGCTGGCTCGATAGGCGCGCGTCAGCGTCAATAAGTAGGCAGGATCGGCATCACGACGCGCTAATGTGGTGCCTTTGTCGCCATAGTAGCCATCTCGCACAAACTGATAGCCCGTTAAGTCGGTCCCATCAGCCCAGCACGGCTTCATTTGATTGGTTGCCTCATCCCAAGCGTGAGTAAAGTAGCCCTCAATGCCATCAATGATCCAGCCAAGCCACTCTTTGTCTTCACACACTTCAGGGCAAGCTAACAGAGCCAGCGGATTATCCACCACCAGCGCCCAGCAATCACGAAACAGCGCATTGGCTTCAAGCGCAATAGGGCCAAACTCAGGTCCGAATTGACGCCGCGCGCGATCGCCAAACCAAGAGTAGGTCAAACGATCATCCTCAGGCACAGGCTCTCGCTGCAAGGGTGAAGAGAATTGATAGACAGGCATGCGGGTCTTTGGATGACGGGCGAGCACAAATTGTCGATAGAGGTGCTTAGCCCAAGTCAGCGCCGCTTGGTCGTGCGTGTAGCGATAGACGTGACACGCGGCGTAAATCAGATCGGTTGAGGCATTGACAAACGTCAGCCCGACCGTTTCCGGCAACGTAGGCCATGCGCTCGCATCAACGGCGTCTTTAGGCGTATGGCGGGAAAATATCGATTCCGGTTGCTCTCGGCCATATTCGCCATGGCGAGTGAGATCGCATTTGTCCCAATCCATCACGTGTGACGCCCAAAAACCACTCAAATAGCGCTCAGTCACCGCCGGCTCGGCCTGATACATCAAATCGTAAAATGGGAAGTGGTTTTTAAGTTCGTGGACACACTCTTTGCTTGCCGGGCCTTCAATAGCACCACTGGCCCAATCGACAAATCGATGCCCCCCCCAATGCAGTAATCCACTGGGTTTGTCGTGGTAACGGGTCAAGATGCTTTCGCTCAGTTCGCTGGCGTGCGTAAAGTAGTGATTATCACCGATGAGCATACTGTAGCCGATGTATCCGCGCATCAGATTTTGTTGGCTGGCAAAGTTGCTCATTGGGGCTTGGCGCCCGTCGGGGTAGGTCCACATCACAGGCTGTAAGGTGGTGACATCCAGGCCGTCGGCCATCAGGCCCGTCTGGGGGTGCTTCCCTAGCTCTACACTACGGGCATAAAACAGATCAATATAGGGGCGAAAGGTGCGACGATTGGCAGTGTCCGTCATAGAGAATCCTTAATAGACAGGTCCTTATTAACCGAAAAAGTTGACCAAAAGAAAAAAGGCGCGAAGCCATCTGACTTCGCGCCCTACTCTAGCGATTACTTCGCCATGCGTTTCAAGATGCGGTCGCCGCGACGTAGGAAGTCTTTGGCAGCACCAGACGCATCAGTTTGGCCGTAATCCAGTTTTTGCATCACTTCACTAAACAGCTCCATCAACTGAGCGTTGTCTGTGTATGTGGTTGGCAGCACTTCTTTTGGCAACGATTGCGCTTGCAAGTAACCTAGGTAAGACAAGCTTTCTTGGTCGATTTCGCCTTTGGCATCCAACGTTGTAAGGCCAGCGGTGCTCAATGGAATACCACGAGCGAGACCTAGCGCCTCAACACCCACAGGATCGTTTAGCAAGAAGTCGACCAATTTCGCCGCTTCTTCTGGGTGCTTAGTGTTACGACCAATCGAGAACATCATCGAAGGACGCGCCAACAGACCTGAGTCAGTTGCACCCGGCGCCATTGGGTAAGGCGCTAGCTCCAATGTCATTGAAGGATCAAGGTTGGCGGTGTATTTCGCGATAGCTGTATCCCACATGTATAGACCACCGAAGCGACCGTCAATCCAAGGGCGCATTTCATACAAGTTGCCTTTACCGTACGAAGCGAACTCTTTGGTTGATGGGAACACGTGATTGCTGACCTGATCCACATAAAGCTGGAAGAAGGCTTCCATCTCTTTTTGGTCGTAGTTGAGCATGTTGGTCTCAGCGCTGATGATGTCTTTACCCGTGGTTTGCAGCATGTAAGAGCGGTTCATCGCAAATACGTCGCGCGCTTCAATAACCAGTGGGTAGTGATCCGCGCCGAGGTTTTTCTCAAACGCTTTACCCGCAGCCATCAACTCGTCCCAGTTAGTTGGGTAATCCACCCCAGCTTGCTCCCACTTCTGCTTGTTGTAGTAGAACACGCGGGACGTCATACTGACTGGTAAGCCGTTGATTTTTCCGTTAACTGTGGTCATGTCCATCGCAGTTTTCGGGAAGTTCGCAATGTGCAGCGCATCCGCCTTTTGGCTCATGTCGTAGAAACCACCGCCATCACGAGAGAAGATAGGCAGCCAGTTCCAGTTGGTTTGCATCACATCAGGTTCAGTGTTACCCGCGATCTGTGTGGTCAAGCGAGACAAGTGACCATCCCAACCTGTGTATTCTGCTTTGACCTTGATGTCTGGGTATTTTTGTTGGAACTTCTCAATCGCTTCCAACGTCGCTTGGTGGCGTGAGTTACCGCCCCACCAAGACATACGCAGTTCAACGTCAGCAAAAGACGGTGCAGAGGTGGCGGCAATCGCCGACGCGATAAGAGTAGTCAGTACCTTTTTGTTCATGGATGTTTCTCCAATTATTATCGTAATAAAGAAATGTTCTGTTCAGTTTCTTTGTTAAAGATGTGCGCTTTTTGCATATCAACAACGAATTTGACGTTACTGCGCGTTTCCATGCCCAGCTTGTCTTTCACATCGTCAATCGGCACACGAGCGGTAAATTCTTGATTATTCACTCTAAAGTACACAAACACCTCATGGCCCATGTTCTCCATACGCACCACATCGCCTGTGATCGTCGGTAGAGCATCATCTTCAGCCATCTGCAAGGTAATACTGTCTGGGCGAATACCGAGCACCGCTTTCTCACATTTGTGTGAGCGAATTTGCTCCGCTTTCGCTTGTGGTAGTTTCAAACGCTGGTCGCCTATCGCCACGTACAAGCCATCTTCTTCATCGTGCAGTTGAACATCACGTAAGTTCATCTCAGGTGCACCGATAAAGCCAGCCACAAACATATTGACGGGGTTGTTGTAGAGCTCATCCGGTGTATCGACTTGCATGATCTCACCCAGCTTCATCACACAGATGCGATCGCCCATGGTCATTGCTTCGGTTTGGTCGTGCGTCACGTAAACCGCCGTCGCAGAGCTGCCCTCTTTCTTAAGGTGACGGTGCAGATCCGAGATGCGCACACGCATTGACGCGCGAAGCTTGGCATCTAGGTTTGACAGTGGCTCGTCAAACAAGAATACGTCCGGCTTTTTCACGATAGCGCGGCCTACTGCCACACGCTGTGCTTGGCCCCCTGACAACTGACGCGGTAAGCGGTCGAGCAACTCTTCAATCTCCAAGATTTTGGCTGCTTCATTAACGCGCGCTTCGATTTCGTCTTTGGGCAGCTTTTGCAACTTAAGACCAAAACCCAAGTTCTCTTTTACTGTCATGTGTGGGTAAAGGGCGTAGTTTTGGAACACCATCGCAATGCCGCGATCTTTGGGTGCCAAGTTGTTGACCACTTTGCCGCCAATGGTGACTTCACCACCGGTGATGTTTTCCAAGCCCGCCAACATGCGTAGCGTGGTTGATTTCGCGCAGCCAGATGGCCCAACGATGACGAGGAACTCACCGTCTTTGATGGTCAAGTCGACACCGTGTACCGCCTTGAAACCGTTTGAATATACTTTCTCTAGCTTTTTAAATTTCACTTCAGCCATTGTTCTTACTCCAAATTAACCTTTAATACCGCTACTGGTGACGCCTTCAACAAAGTATTTTTGAGACATGAAGAACACCACGATGGATGGGATGATGGCGATAGAAGCCATTGCTAGAATTTCGTTCCACTTCGCCCCTTCAGTGACGTCAATTGACATCTTCAGAGCCAGTGCAATCGGGTATTTTTCGACACTTGAGACATAAATCAGTGGACCCAAGAAATCGTTAACCGACCACATGAACTGGAACAGCGCTACCGAGATAATCGCAGGACGAATCACCGGTACGACAACATGCCAAAGTACCTGAAGTGAATTACAGCCATCGATCATCGCTGCCTCTTCCATATCTGTTGGTACGCCGCGAAGGAACTGAACCAACATGAAAACGAAGAAGCCTTGCGTTGCAAATGCCAAAGGCAAGTACAGCGGTAAGTAGCTATCGAGCAGACCCATCTCACGGAACATCACGTATTGAGGAATAAGCAGAACCGATTGAGGGAGTAACACGGTCGCAATCAATGTCGCAAACCAGAACTTCTTCCACGGGATGTCAAATCGAGCGAAGCCGTAGGCCACGATGGTCGAAGAGACAACCGTAAAGAATACTTTTGGTAGCACATAATAGAACGTGTTTAAGATGTAGTGACCGAAGGTAAATTCAGTCCCTGTTTTCCAGCCATTGATAAACCCTTCCAGACTCCATTCAGAGGGGATAAGGCTCATCGACGAGAAAATTTCATGGTTGGGCTTCATGGCTGCCGTGAACATCCACAGCAGTGGGTAGAGCATCAAAAAGCCCACACCAATCAACACAACATAGCGAATAAAGGCATTGATTTTTTCGCGGCGAATCGTGCGTGCATTCTCTGCACCATTGTCAACCGCTTGATTTTCAACCGTAATAACTGACATGATTATTTCCCTCCCTTATCGCCAGAGTAGAAGACCCAGTACTTCGATGAACGGAACGTAATGCCCGTAAAGATGGCCACAACAACAAACAATGACCAAGCCAAAGCACTGCCGTAACCCATGTCAAAGAACTTGAACGCGGTTTCGTAGATGTAGAGAGAGATTAAATAAGTGGACTTCATTGGTCCGCCACCGGTAATCACGTACGGAGCGGTAAACTCTTGGAACGCCTGAGTGGTTTGCATAATGAAGTTAAAGAAGATAACCGGCGTGATCAGTGGCACCGTCACTTTCAAGAACATTTGCCATTTGCTCGCACCATCAATCAACGCCGCCTCGTATTGAGACTGAGGCACGTTTTGTAGCGCCGCGAGGAAAATAACCATCGCAGAACCAAACTGCCAAGCACGTAGCAAAGTGATGGAGAAGAGTGCAAATGCCGGTTCACCTAACCAGCTGATAGGCTCCACACCAAAGAAGCCAAGCGCACCATTGAGCACACCGTCTATAGCGAACAACGCGCGCCACAGTACGGCAATAGCGATACTTGAACCTAGAATGGAAGGGATGTAGTACGCGGTTCTGAAAAAGCCAATTCCTTTGAGTTTAAAATTCAGGATAAAAGCTATGAACAACGCGAACGCCAGTTTGACTGGGATGGTCAAGAAAACGTACAAGAATGTAACGCTCATTGACTTCCAGAACACATCATCTTCAGTGAGCATGTACCGATAGTTCTCAATCCCAACGAATTCAGGCGAATTCATGAGATCGTAATCGGTGAAGCTCATCAAAAATGATGACACAAATGGAAAGGCGGTAAACACTATCAACCCGATGATATAGGGAGACAGGTACGCCAATCCAAGCTTACGATTTTCATACATTTTCTCGTCCTCTTTAGAGTTATATGCCAGCCGGTTAGACACTTCCCTTAGCAATACGCCTGCTGGCTTCACTATTCATTTAACGCAACTCTGTGAGGGATTTCACGTCGAAAAAATGTAATTGTGATCTTAAATAACATTTTTAATGATATACACACAAAAAATGTGAAACGCAGTTCTATTTTCATTTTTTAAAACAAGCGAACTGTAAATTTTTACAAAAAACGGTACCTAAGCGCCAATCTCACACATCAGAATAACTGTCCAAAAATACGCTAAATACAGCGAAAAAGCAGAGACAAAAGCCACATAAGATAGAAAACATGGATTATTAATCCTAAAAAATCATCAGAAACTGATTTGGTAAGGATAAAATTGATTCAAATCAAATAAATAAAATAACACAAGGAAAAGGATACATCGGGATGATGAATGATTTTATTTTTAGGGCATAAAAATAAATAACAAAAGCAAAACATCGAATAATTTACAAAATTTAAACGTTATTCCCATCAAAATAAAACATCGTTTCATAGATCACGATTTGAGTATTTTAATGTTCATTTTATTAAGAAAGATCACTACATTAGCCGCCATCAAAACTACAGCTACAAAGGCGTTTCTAGATGAAGAAGATCCTAACCACCGCCATCCTACTTGGCCTAACCGCAACAGCAGTGAATGCAACGACACTGAACCTACGTCATGAGTACATTGCTTCTGAAGGCGATATGGACGCGAGACATCGTGACCGACTCGCCATTTCGCATGGATTCGACAACGGTATTGGCTTGAGCGCAGAAGTAAAATGGGGTTACGGCGATGACAGCTTCGACCTGTCTAAACTGAAAGACGTGGGCCATGAGACCAAAGTCAGCTACAACTACAAAGTCACCGATAGCTTTACGTTACAGCCTGCCTACGCCATTGACGCAAGCTCTTCTGCCGCAACACATAAATTCGATCTACGCGGTACACAAAAGATTACCAGTGATTGGAACGTGGCACTTCGCTACCGTTACGGTTACAAAAACGAATCAAAAAGCAGTGATTCAAGCCACTACAACCAGTTGAACCTCACGTCTGGCTACAAAATGGGCGACTTTGGCTTTGGTATCGATATCGAAGGTAAATTCGAACAATCGGACAGCAAAGGCTACAAAGGCGACAACAACTATCTCAACCTAGTGAACTTTACAGGTGAGTACTCAGGCTTTGATCACGGCTGGCGCCCATTTGGTGAGCTCGGTATGGTCGCACAAAACACCGATGACGCAAGAGACGGTAAAGACTCTTACGAGCCTCGTTTCCGTGTTGGTGTGAAATACTCGTTCTAACCGCTCACAAATAAAGCAAACAGTTTTTATAGGGGTTTACAAGCCCAACCAACCGCTATACTATGCGCCCCACACGGAGAGATGGCTGAGTGGTTGAAAGCACCGGTCTTGAAAACCGGCATACGTTAATAGCGTATCTAGGGTTCAAATCCCTATCTCTCCGCCACATTCAAACAAAAAAAGCTGTTGATTATCAACAGCTTTTTTTGTATCTGGGTGCACTTGCTCAATCAAATAGGATTGACTGAGACAATGTACTTATTCAAATCGCCATCCGGCACTTACTACACTCGCCTTTGTTTACCGAAAGCCCTAAAAATCAGAGGGTTTCCTTTTGACATCAAAGCCTCGCTATTAACCAAAGAGCGTCACATAGCCAACTATCGCAATGCGCTGATCGTTGCCAAATTGCACCCTATCGTTCACAACACATCCAATAGCCTCTCCCCTGACGAATTTAATCAACAAGTTTCCGATATTATTGGTGAGGTAAGAGACTGTTTTGATTCACCATTTGTCCCAATCCAACCCCGTAAATCTCAACCGAGAAAGGTGTCGCCCCCTATAGATAAAGGCTCAATTAGCCAAATATTGGAGAGCTTCATCGAGTCCAAGAAATTGCAAAATCTCACCCACCTTTCCTTGTCACAACTCCAAAAGCGTTGTGAATACTTCATTGCCAAAATGGCCGTAAATACCGTTCAAGAAGTGAGTTTGGCGGTGGCTAATCGGTATGTGGATGAATTATTACGTGATGGGAGAAGTAATAAAACCAATCGTGAATACCTTGCTGCAATCAGTCAATTCTTCAAGTGGTGTGTTTCACGAGACATCGTACTCACTAATCCATTCTCTGGCGTTGAGTTGCCGAAAGCGTTGAAGAGACCAAGTGAAGAGCGAGAAAGATGGGGTTCGAAGGACTTGAAGCGTCTTTTCTCTGATGCTCACTTTCAACAAGCAGAAGAACAAATACAGTTGGCAATTTCAATGATTTTACATCACGGGACTCGACCTGCTGAAATTTGTCAGTTAAGTATGGATGATGTCATTTTGGATGCGGAAGTACCATACCTCAATATTTGCCAAGAGTCCGATAAGCAGCACCTCAAGAACGTGAACTCAAAGCGAATGGTTCCGATTCATCACGCAGTATTGCGTGATGGTCAACTTCAAAAATGGCTTTCAAAGCGCAAGGCCAGTACCCAATCGCAGCTATTTGACTTCAAACCGCTAGGGCCCGATTTGGATTGGAGCAAACAGCTTTGTACTAAGTTTGGCAAGATTCAGACGGCTATGGGATGGAAAGCAAAACAGCGTCCCACTCTGTATGGGATGCGACATACATTTATTGATGAGTTGAAGAAAGCCGATGTGCCTGAGCATGTGGTTGCTCAGATTGTTGGCCATTCGTATACCAACCTCACTTTCGGTCGCTATGGTAAATGCTTGTCGTTGAGCGAGTTAGTGGGGCCGGTAAACCAATTTCGGTTGTGATTTGAGTTGAATTTGAAATTTTTTTCAAAAAAATGCGATTTTCTGTGCTCAATTGTTTCTCATATAAATCAGAGCTTTGAAGAGTGATTATTTACTGGTGCTAATTTAAGATGTTGAAATATAAGCATTTACATATTTGACGGTTGAGTTCTCGTTGATATTCTGACTTTACATAAACGCACATTCAGAGGGAGTTGTGCATTAAAGTAAGGGCAAGCTAATGCCAAATTTTAACCAACGAGTACAAATCTATTTAGACAGCAAAAAACATACACAAGCGCCGAAAACGTTTCGCTCAAACCGAGCGCGAGCCAACAATTTGAAGGCTGCATTTGGCCAGTTCAATGTTAAAACTATCAACGAAGAGCGTATACAACGATGGATAAACAAACAGCATCGTTTTTGGTCCAATAAAACGTTGAATGAACATTTCACTATTTTGCGTGCCATTTTTTCCAGTGCTGAAGCCAATGGGTTAATAACGAAAAACCCAATGGCGAACATTCACAATTTCAAAACGACAACCAAGGAGCCGAACCCATTCACACTCAGTGATATTAAGGCCATTTTAAACGATAGAAAGTTATGTCGAATCGCTCGGCTCCTTGTCGGAATCGGTGCCATGACTGGATTGCGAATTTCTGAACTCCTTGGATTGAGTTGGTGCTGCATTAGCTTTGAACAGATGAAGCTTTGGGTGAAATGGGCAAAATCTTCGGATGGTTATCGAGTACCCAAAACCGAAGGCTCGGTTCGGTGCGTTGACTTAAACCAGCATGCCATTGCAATGCTGAGAGAATTGCATGACCTGACAGGCAACAAGAGGTCCTTTAAAGTCAAAATACTGCTCGCAGACAACAAGAGCTTTCGCTCAGAAACAATAATACCCGTTTTCATCAATTCAAAGACGAATCGCGCTTTCATTGATGACAAGCAGTTCGCCAAAACCTTTCTTACGCCAGCGCTTGCTGAACTGGGTATAGAGCACCGAGGGCCAGGGCAAGTGCGTCACACGTTCGCAAGTCAAGCTTTGACCGCAGGCATTAACGAGAACTATATCGCCAAGCAGATGGGCCACAGGGACACTGAGGTGATTCGTAAACACTATGCCCGTTGGATTGATGTTGATGCCGACGACCATGCCGACAAGTTGGGAAAAGCGTTTAATCGAGCGTTTGATGAGGGAGAACAATCAATAGAGCAAATCATAGTGCCAACCGAACATCAGAGCAATAACAGCACTGATATTCTTGCCGCGCTACAAATGATGCAGGCCCTTAAAAATCAACCGAACATGTTGACGGCTATCAACGCACTACTTGGCAATGGAGGACAGCTATAATGTACCTCTTTGTTACCAACCACTCTTTTGCAGTGTGCCGTGCAAATAAATTGCGACGAACGTTTAACCAGCTAAGTTTCCGTTTCACTTTATGCTTCGCAAAAGATGAAACGCAAACAGCAGGCAAGGGAACTCCCTTGACCCTGCTGTTGGCCCTCACCTCGAAAGGAGGTGCGGCATGAGAACCATCCGAACTTTTTATCGTCAATTTAATATCAACACAACGAGTGCTGGTGTCGCTAAGCTCCACAAAACGTTGCGTCACTCACTGAGACTACCATCCCCTGACAACAATAAAAGCATTGAATGGGACGAGTCACTATCGTCAGGAAATCTGCTCTGGTTTAATGGAAGCACCGCACCCTTGGAGAGTTATTCACTGGAAGAGCGTCAGGCGATTTTCGATGCTATCGCTCCCAAGCCAAAACTTAGAAACCAAAGTCGATTGAAGGAGCAACGTCGTCAACTTAAACACAAAGTGAAAAAGGCGTACACAATCGAGCGAAAAAACGGCAATGATTATG
Source organism: Vibrio sp. R10-SG-ISO4 (assembly GCF_059834135.1). Classification (NCBI taxonomy): domain Bacteria; kingdom Pseudomonadati; phylum Pseudomonadota; class Gammaproteobacteria; order Vibrionales; family Vibrionaceae; genus Vibrio; species Vibrio sp. R10-SG-ISO4. The sequence goes on along the minus strand of NZ_JCBDHJ010000008.1, from coordinate 124,658 downwards.
CGGCCGACGTATTGTGGGAATTCTATAACAAGAGTGCAGATACGGAGATACCCGAGTCACTGGTGACTTGCTTAGACACCATGACTACGATGGCGCGACACACACAAAAAGTAAAAATGCTTAGGAAGTTTGTCAATGTGCATAACCGCCTCGTTGAGACTAGACCTAATGAAAACGCGACCTATCTTCAAGAGGGCATATTCAAAATTCCACACAGATGGCATGTTGACGACAACACCATCACACCAGACGACTGGATTTACTATACGAAACGTTGTCTAAGCCATTTTTTCCCAGAATACCCGATACACGCCCTCGCCGCGCACTGCGATGAAAGGCTCAAAAATGAATTGACAGGTACTCATTGCCATTACTTTCTGTCTGGTCAAGATTCGGTGTTTGGCAATTGGGACATTTTGAAAAGGCAAATAGAAGTCGTTAACGAGTACATCAAAGGGCAAAACAAGCTTCATGAAGCCCGAGGAGAGGAACCAGAAGCTCTACTCCCTGAAAACTGTGTGCTAACGCGGGAGCAGAGCGCCATCCATGGAGAGCGATTGCAGCGCATGTTTCTCGATCACATTAATCAGCACTTGCTCAACGAGCGAGGGTTACATGCCGAGATTTCTAGCGAGGAAGAGCGCTCGACACCAGAGCGAAAGCGAATGAACAGACAAGCTATATTAGCGAAATCTGAACGCGACTTTAACTATATGTCTCGACAGGTTGAAGAAAAGCAGAAGGACTTAAACCATTTGAGAAATGAGCTTTCTCAAGAGACTAAGAGTATCGAGTTGATTCAAGCACAAAAAGAGCAACTTATCGCTCAACTGGCAGACATTGATTCCACTTTCCAATCCGAAAAACTTAAGCAACAAGAAGAGCTAGAGCAAGCCAAACAAGAAACCAGAGCGCTGAACATAGAGGCCATTCGCCTTAGTAACGTCACTAAAAAGCTATCAGGGACTGCGGGTGAACAGCTTGTTTCTATCATTCGTGAGGCATATATCGCAGTTCAATATCAAAAAAGAGGTCAGCATCAGAAAGCAAATGACTATTTCAACCAATTAACACAGCGACTGGACAATGAAATGGACCTAGGAATCAAGCCCATCTTTCAGAGTGCTATTAACGCCATTAAAGACGCAGGCCCTGATAATTCCAACAATAATGAGGTGGATTATGACTAGCTTAGGGAATGCGATAGCCATTACTTACTTTCTTTTCTTTCTTACTTTCTTTCGAATTGAGGAGGCTTCAAATGGCTAAGTCAGCAATAGGAAGAGCCCCCGAGGTCTCCGACGACGATATCATTGATGCAGGAAAAATGCTGTTAGCCGATGGTGCTAGGGTGACAGGGTTTGCCCTTCGAAAGGCAGTGGGAAATCGCGGTGACGCCAGCCGTTTATATCGGGTTTGGAACGCATACTTGGAAACGACTAGAAACAGTCCAAACAATCATGGTATCGAATTATCCAGCGAGCTATCAGACATCTTGAGCACAATGAGTAAAAAGTTCCTGGCGGATTTAGAAAGTATGGCAAAGCAAATGAACGCAACTGCGGTTCAATCCGCAGAGTATCGAGTTCATCAGGCCATCAAACTGGCTGAAGAACGTGAACAAAATGCTGAGGCGGAGGTAAAAGATGCCATGCAGCTCATTGAAGAGCTAGAGAAGCAGCTAAATTTGGCCAGTCAGAGAGCAGAAAATCTACATGAGGAGGTAATCCAGCTCAAACATGAAAATGGTGAGTTGCTTAAAAGCAATTGCATGTTAACCAGCTACCTTAGCGAAAAGAATGGCGAGTATAGCGAGTAGCGTTTTTTGTCGGTCAATCGAACACGAACAATATCATATGTCACAAAAATAAATGAAATAAAATGAACAATAAATAACCTAAATGACTTATTCTCTTGGATTTTTATTAACCCATTGTTTTTATTGTCTAATATATTTTTCCATAGATTTCTTGGTGACTTGATTGCATATTTGATGTTGATTAATCTGGCCAGAAGCTGAGTATTTATTCGAAGAATTGGAATCAAGAATGACTAAAAGGTTTAACCCCTTTTCAATACTATGCCTCGCTGTGCTTTTTTTGAGCTTTTCAGCCAGTGCTTATCAGTCGGGAAGCTATCCTAAATTTGCTACTGCTAAGTTGTTTAGTTCAGGAGAGGCGGTTAATGCTAAACCTAACGTTGTTGCCTACGCAATAGAGAACGGGAACGCTATTAAACTCAGGTTCAACTCTGAGTTTGTCGGTGCACGCAACTTCCTTTTCCCCGAAAAAAACTTTGGCTCTTCATACAATGTTGAGAAAGTTGCTTCCCAAGCGTTCGTAAACGCAGTCTCCGAGGTCGCCGGTAAGTTTATATGCGCAGAATACCGCTTTAGAAATCGATTGCCGTCAGCTTCAGATTGTGACGGCTTTATTGTAGATGAGAACAAAAAAGAACAAATGCCATTTGTTTCAGGGCAGTTTATTTCAAATCGTATAGAGGCAAACTTAGATGACAAAACTAACGGTGTTAGTTTTCATGCCTACCTCAAGAGCTCTCAAGAAGTCCCATTGAAATCTGCTTTTGGAAGTGTCCATGAGTTGGGAACATTCTTTGGTGGTTTCGCACATAGAAAAAGTTTGATACTAAGCGTCAATGTAGAGGCGTATTGGTGGAATAAAGAGACACAGAGAAATGGCGTAATTAACGCTCAGCCGGAAGTATACTTTATTGTGCTTCCTCCATCTGTCGAGGTTTCTAAAGCTGCGAGTCAGATTCAAGCGGCTAAGTTGGGTATAGATAAAGCAAAAGTTTTAGTCATTGGTCAATGATGACTGGAGGGATAAAAATTGCCGCATTCTAAGAAACTTCGCAGTACATTCGCTCAAAAGAGACGTTAAGATTTGTTCCATCGTAAGGGATGAACTTTAAATTCAATTTAAAAATGCAGGGTAACAGAAAATGCGTTTAGATAAGCTCGAGAAGACCAACAATGAAATTAAAGCAAAAGAAGCGGAAATCAGAGATAAAAATAAAGTAGTTCAAGCACATAGTGAAATTGTAGACAAGGTTGAAAAAAAAAGTGAAGTAGTTGCACTTCTCTTGGGCCTTTTCTTCATTATCGGACTAGCCTCTATCGTCTATACCTACAATCAAATTGAAGTCTACACTGCACTAGGGAAGCTTATAGTTTACGCTAATACCGCTATTGGTGTCGTAATCTTCGCGGCAGTAAGTATTTATGTCTTACGCATACGTTCTACCAAAAATAAAATTAAAGAGCAGCATAATTCAATAGAACATGAACTAGACCAATTAGTAAGGGAAGCTGAACGCCTTGAGAGCGAGTCTCGATCTCTTGAAGAAGGGCTAAAGGTTGAGGAGGAGTTAGTATCCTCATTAGCAGAGTGTTCAGCACAAACAAACAATAGCCTTGAATTAGCAAGCGAAAGATTGGCCTCAACAGATCAAAATATAGAAACGGCACGACAGCATTTTGAAGACGGAAGGTTTAGCCCTTTTTGGGACAGCATTGAGGATAGCTTGAGGTCCCTTGATGAATTCCATCAATCAATTTATAACATTAACGAGCACAGTAAAGAATACAGAAAGTTACTAAGCACATTGAATGATGCAAACGAAGGGCAGCCATCGTTTCAGATTCCGAATCTACCTGTTACAACAGATACATCGAAACAGTTGGACATAGTGAACCGATTGAATAGTTCAATGCGTGAACTGGTAGCGAAAGCTCAAGCTGACATTGGCTTTGCATCTATATTTGAAATGAAGAAGACAAATTCCATATTGATTTCTGGATTCACATCATTAAGCAGCGCCATAGAGGGAGTTGGCGACTTAATTATCGAACAATTGTCTAGTGTATCAGATGAACTTCGAAATCTTGATCAGACACTTATTCATACTCACAACGAAAGCAAAGACGTTCAGTTGCAAATGCATAGAGATAGTGTAGCTCTTCAGAACGATAGTATCCGTGTTCAAAAAGACCTTGCTCGAAATGTCGATACCATCAATAAGAGATACGACTCGAAGACAATTAAAAGTTTTGTGTAAGTTAAGATCTGTGATTCATATTCATAGAGATAGTTTAAATTTCTTAGCTGAAGATCAAAATTCTATCTCGATAAATATAGGGTTATATACCCGTGGTTTTTTAATATTGTGTTAGGGGAAAAACATGAAACTGAGATTAATAAGTATCGCGGCTTTACTAGGCATCTTTTCACATGCTTCACTTGCAAATGAACGCTATGAGATCGACGACTGCACTGTAAAAGTTATGAAGAACCAAAACGACATAACCCTGTACAACCTTTCCAACCATCTAAAGATACGTATTCAAGGCAATTATGTTTATTTTTTCAGCAAAGGGACTAACGCTCATACTGACGCTCTCATTACTCCAAACAACAAATTTGCTCAACGCGTAGCTGAGGCCTTTGTGAAATGTAGTGAGCAAAGTTAAGGTCACTCATAGTTAGCTCTATGATTGAGCGCTATCAGTATTCTTAGAATCCAGCTGTGATCACTAAGCAATTCTATAGTTGTCGAACCCTATCGAAAAGACTATAGTCAACCGTAGGAATCAATTGTTTAACCGTAGCATGTGTTACCACGCTTAGTTATTGATAGTTAACAGTAATTGTTGATTTGAATGACGGAGTGTTGGGTTCAAATCCCTATCTCTCCGCCACATTCAAGCCCTTGATTTATCAAGGGCTTTTCTCGTTTTTAAGCAATCAAATGTCACCTAATACACACAGGTGATACATATGTATTTGATAAAGCGAAGCTATAACGTGTTTTATACGCGTATTTCCACTCCAACTCCCCTGCAAGCTTCCTTGGGTTATCCAAGAGAAATTCGTCTCTCTCTTTTCACTAAATATCGTCGATTAGCGACCAAACGAAATGCTCAGCTCGCTCGCGCGATGTACAAGCAAGGTAGGAAAAGTTGTGCGACTACGTGATGTCGTCGCTACCTTCTCCTTCACCGACATTCCCGCGTTGACCATCAGTATCGGTGTCGCCAGATATCACGATGGCGATGACATCAATACCCTTCTCTCACGCGCTGACCATGCGCTCTATCAAGCCAAAGACCAAGGACGTAACCGCGTCGTACTCGCCTCTGACTGATGGCTTCGCGCCACGATACCCCTTAGAGTCGATAAACAGCGATGAGAATGTGGACTTAATCCACTTGATTGCAAATACGTTATAACATAACATTTGCGACCAATTCTCATTAACCAACTTGGAAAACTCCCATGACACAACCTGTGGTCGTCGCCAACGCTCTGTGCGTCGAGTTCGCACACAACCCGGTTCTCAATGATGTTCACTTTAGCGTCCAGCAAGGGGAAGTCTTTGCTTTGCTCGGTGGCAATGGCGCCGGCAAATCGACAACGCTCAAAACCTTTTTAGGCACCGTCACGCCATCATCAGGCCATGCCGAGGTACTCGGTCTCTCAACCACCACTCATATTGATGAGATTCGTAGTAAAGTCGCTTACTTGCCTGAATCCGTCATGCTGTATGGGCATTTAAGCGGCCTTGAAAACATCGACTACTTTTTGTCTCTCTCGGGCGTTACTCGCTCACGTCCTGAGGTGGAACAAGCTCTTGCGCAAGTGGCGCTCCAGCCCAATGCCTGGCATCAACGTCTCTCCAGCTATTCCAAAGGAATGCGACAAAAAACCGCGATCGCCCTCGCGCTGCTGCGTGAAGCGCCCGTGCTGTTTCTTGATGAGCCAACATCAGGCCTAGATCCAAGAGCCATTGACGAGTTCAACCAGTTGATCAGTGCGCTTGCCAAACAAGGCACGACGGTGTTTATGGTCACCCACGATGTCTACGGCGCATGCCAAGTGGCTGACCGAATCGGCCTATTGGACAAAGGACGTATTGTCGGTCTGTTTGAGCGTTCAGAACAAGGCAGCATCGACACCGAGCAAGTCCACGCCGCGTTCGCGCAAAGGGGCTAAGCATGAAAACTCTCTCCCTTATTCTGTTCGATGAGTGGCGTTTTTGGCGTCGCAGCAAAGTTGCCGCTACGGTGCTGGTGATCGGCGTATTACTCACTCTGGCATCTGTGGTGGTCAATCATGTTGAGACACAACACGCCGATGCTGAGCGTCGCCAACTTCAGCAGTACTCTGAATCCCAATTTATGGCCCAACCTGACCGTCACCCACATCGAATGGTCCATTACGGTCACTACGTGTTTCGTAATCCCACGCCATTGAGTGCACTGGATCCTGGCGTTGATGCGTACACGGGTCATGCGATTTTTCTTGAGGGACACCGCCAAAACACCGCGATGTTCGCTGAGCAAAACCAGTCTAGCGGCATGACACGCTTTAGTTCTCTGTCTCCTGCCTTTTTGGTCCAGGTGCTGTTACCACTGCTGATTGTTTTGGTCGGTTACAGTTGCGTCACGCGGGAAAAAGAGGCCGGTACCTTGACCGTACTCATCACGCAAGGGGTGAACGCTCGTCAACTGCTGAGTGGTAAGTTCCTGGCATTGGTCTTGGCCGGAGTCGTCATGTTATTACCCTTGATGGTTGCGAGCCTACTCGCCATTGGCGAGGGTGAAAGTGTCTTGACCAGCAGCGCCTTTATCGCCGGTTACCTTGGCTACATCGTCATTTGGAGCGCGTTGGTGCTGTGGGTCTCGAGCATGAGTCAACGCAGTCACGCCAGCTTCGCCATATTGATTAGCCTATGGGTGGTATTTGCGGTATTGATGCCGCGTATTGCCAGTTCAAGTGCCGCCACACTAGCACCTGCAATGGGCAAATTGGAGACAGATTTTGGGGTGATTGAGGAGCTGCGTCAGCTTGGCGACGGACACAACGCCGCTGACCCTGCCTTTGAAAAACTCAAACGCGATCTCCTTGAGCAATACCAAGTGGACGACATCGCCGAGTTGCCAGTCAACTTTCGCGGCGCCGTCGCCGCGTATTCAGAAGAGAAACTGACTAAGGTGCTCAATCGCTACGCCGAAGACAACATGGACAAAGAGCAAAACCAAGCGAACATTGCGCGCCAATTTGGTTGGTTATCGCCGACAGTCTCCATGGCCAATCTCTCGATGATGCTGGCCGGTACCAACTTGGAAACGCACCATCGCTTTTTACGCCAAGCCGAAGATCTGCGTTTTGAGTTCGTTCAAGCGCTAAACCACGTCCACCTGCACGATCTTGACTACCAAACTGACGTGAATCGCTATAAAGACGACGCGACAGCCAAAGCCGCGCGCGTCGACGCTCACCACTGGCAAGTGCTCTCCTCTTTTACTTTTACGCCACAAGCGCCCAACGCCCGCCTCGCCCAAAGTCTGCGATATGCGTTGCAAATGGGACTTTGGTTACTGATTCTGGCGGGCCTTATCCGTTTCGCGACTAGGAGATTGATGTCATGATGTCTTTAACGGATCTCATCCGTGAAACCCGTTTTCTCGCTAAACAAGGTTACGTTGTCGGCTTTTTGCTGGTTGTGTTTGCCCTGACGAGCTTTGCCATCGTTAGCGGCGTAAATGAAATTCGTGAGCAGCAAGAGACCTTAGTTCGCTTGCAGGCGAAGGATGCCACAGAGCGCGAACACATTCTCGCCGAGCAGCACGACTACGGCAGCGCCGCTTACTACAGCTTCCACCTCACCTACTCTGAGCCTCAGCCGCTTGCCTTTGCAGCCATGGGCCAGCGTGATGTGACGTCTTGGAAGCACCGCATCCGCATGCTAGCGCTTGAAGGGCAGATCTACGAAACCGACGCACAAAACCCGGAACTCTCCTTGGCAGGCTTTTTCGATTTTGCGTTTATCGTCAGCATACTACTGCCTCTGTTTGTGATTCTGTTACTCCATGATTTACGGGCGGGCGAGCGCGAAGCGGGTCGCTACGATCTGCTGTTGGTGAGCGCTAAACGTCAAGGCTCGCTATGGGCTGCGCGTGCGTTGATTCTCTGCACCGGGCTCGCGCTGGCACTGTTGGTCCCCTTTGGTCTTGGTGCATGGACGATGGCAGTGCCCATCATCCAAGTCCTCGCGGTGATGGCCATCGTACTTGTCCACCTCGCGTTTTGGGCATGGTTGACCTTACTCATCGGAAAAACACTCACACAGAAAGGTCAGCGCTCGGCGCGCATTGCCTCAGCTTTACTTGGTATTTGGTTAGCCTCGACGGTGGTGGTGCCCGTGGTCAGTGATAGCGTGATTAACCACACCATCACAGGTCCAAGTGGCGGCGACATCGTACTGCTGCAACGCGAAGAGGTAAACGGTGCGTGGGACAAACCCTTTTCTGATACTTGGGCGTCATTCTTAACTACCCACCCAGAATGGGCGCAAGCAACCGATATGCAATCACTGTTCGAATGGAAATGGTACTACGCGTTTCAGCAAGTGGGCGATCAAAAAGCCGCGCCACTGTCACAAGCGTATCGCCAAACACTACGCGAACGTGATGCCGCCGCTGGCTATGCAGCGTGGCTTTCGCCTTCAACGCTCACCCAACGTTGGATGACATCGCTGGCGAATACCGATGTTAAAGCGAGCATGCGCTACGAGCAACGTGTGCGCGATTTCCACCAATCGCTGAGACACTTCTACTACCCGCTGCTGTTTGGTGACGCGCCATTTAGCCATGATGAACTGGAGTCCATGCCGGTTTTCTCTGACGAGGGCTAAGGCTCGCTCACTCAAGCAATGAGCGAAAAAAAAGGCGCAGAGCAATCACTTGCCTGCGCCTTTTTCATAAATCTGCTCAGTTAAAGCTGGTTAATGTCTTCAAACGATCCTTGAATGTAAGAGCCGAGATGCGTGGCGTAGTGTCCACTTTCAATCAGCGCTAACAACTTGTGTTTAAGCTCCACTGGATAGAGACGTTTCTCTGCCAACTGTTCAATCGGCACCCACTCGACGCTTTGAATAAACTGCTCGTCATTCAGCCCTTTAAGGTTCTCTAAGTTCGGTGTGCCTTGATAATGGGTGATGTGATAAAAGAACTCGGCATGGTAGCGATGATTTTCCGTTTCAAGAAACTCGCGCACGCACACTAGCTCACCCACTTTCACGCTCAGCCCTGTCTCTTCGACGAATTCACGTTCAACACACGCCTTCGTGCTGCGATCAACCGATTCCATGCCGCCACCCGGCGGTATCCAGTACTCACCGGTAAAATCGTTGACTCTGAGCAACAACACGGCGCCTTGATCGACCAGTATGCCCGCGGCACGTATCCTGTGTTCCATGACTAATCCTTGTAAACATCCATTGCAGCTTGAATCAGCTGCATGTGTATCGGCACTAAATCCTCATGACGAGTGCGATAACCACCACCGACGACGCAGGCAATCGGCACACCTCGCCTCGTCGCTACTTCAAACATAGCTCTATCTCGTTGATATATCGCCTGTGTTGAGACATTAAAATACCCCAGTTCATCCTCTTGGTGAATATCCACACCGGCATCATAGAGAATAAAATCAGGCTGATGCAGATTCACAGCCATCTCAACCACGCTAGTAAAGTGACTTAAAAATGTCGCATCGTCTGTGCCCTTTGAAAGCGCCACATCGAGATTAGAATCCGGTTTGCGCGCCGGAAAGTTCTTGTCGCAATGAAACGATAGGGTAATGATCTCCGCCTCATCTCGACACAAGGTCGCCGTGCCATCGCCGTGATGCACATCGCTATCAACAATAAGCACAGTATCCACATGCTCATTGGTCAAGGCTCTTTTGGCCGCGATCACCAAATCGTTGATCAGACAAAACCCACTACCAAAATCATAATGCGCGTGATGGTAGCCGCCGCTCAAATGAATCGCCACGCCTCGCTCTAGCGCCGCGTCCACCGTTGCACAGGTACCCCCTGCCGAAGTGAGGGTGCGAGTGATCAGTTGCTCACTCCAAGGAAAGCCAATACGGCGCATTTTGGCAGCAGGCAGTGCGCCGCGACACAAGAGATCAAGATATTGGTCGCAATGGGTACGCGCGGCTTCCTCCATCGTGATGGCACTGGGCGTGACCCAATCGATACGGTGCTGCCAAGGCGCTTGCTTGCGTATCGCCTCATACAGATAGCGATATTTGTTGATCGGGTAACGATGCCCATCAGGCAAGGGTAAATCGGAGTAGATCGGGTGGTATATCAGGGGGATCATGAGGACAACAAACACGTAACCATAACGCCCATGCTAGCAGCTCATGGGCGCAGGGAAAACGACTATCGATAGATGGACTTGGTGGATTGTCGAATCATCAAGTCTATCGGTGGTAAACGAGCCTCATGTCGTTCGCCTGACAACAAGTTCAACATCGAACGCGCAGAGACGGCGCCTATCTCTTCAATCGGCTGACGCAATGTAGTTAAAGCGGGCGTAAAGTATTGAGAGGTGGGCAAATCATCAAAACCGACGATGGAGACATCCTCTGGCACTCTAAAACCGTGGTCAGTCAGGGCTTTCATTGCGCCATAGGCCGTTTGATCATTAGCGGCAAACAACGCAGAGAAATGCACTTTAGATTCAATCAGTTCAACCGTTTTCTCATACCCTGTTTCAGAGCTGAAATCGCCCTGTTTGATCAATTTTGGATTGGGTTTGATTTGCGCTTCAGTTAACGCTTTCTTGTAACCGGCAAAGCGTGCCCCCGAATCTGGTTGACTGGAGAGCCCTTTAATGTGGGCAATATTCACATGGCCAAGTTGCAACAGGTGCAGCGTTGCAATATATCCGCCCAGTACATTATCTAGATTCAAGGAGCGAACATTCTCCCCTTGAATGTCATAGCCTACCGCCACAACCGGAATGGATTTCGCCGTGGTGAGAATCGACTGCTCACTCAAGTTGCCCGTCACAACGATGATGCCATCGACGTTGCTTTTCATCAGGTACTCAAGCGCATGAATCTCAAGCTTATTTTGCCAATGTCCAGTCGCTAAAACCAAGGAGTAACCTTGCGCCAGTAATACATTCTCCATGTCATTGAGAATACGACTGGTATAAGGACTGTCTGGATGCTGAATCAGCACACCAATCGTCATCGAGCGACGAGTCGTGCTTTGCTGCATATGAAAATTGGGCTTGTAACCGAGCGTGGTGATCGCCTGCTCGATCTTGTGGCTCTTGTCATCAGACACATAGGTGGTGCGGTTTAAAAAACGCGACACCGTACTAGGCGAGACGCCAGCCAACGTCGCGACATCGTACACCGTGGGGGATTTTTTCTTCTTGTTTGTCATAAGGTTGCTCGGCTCATCATGAGTCACTCACCGTTAGTGGCTGAACTATAATGGGACTGAGTCGTGTACTCAATCCCAACGATTGCGGCTTTGTGAGGTTCAGGCAAAACTCAATGGCAACCAGATATGACATCGCTCTGCCTGCGCCCACGTATGCGCGTCCCTCATTATTGGTACAGATAAGCGAAAATCATTCCCGGTCTGAAGTATCGCCCTGCGGTGTACTTTAACCCCGTGCTGAGTAACCACTTATGCAGCTCAGCGTGATCCGGCCAATTATCCTTAGCAGCAAACTCGTCAGACGCGAGAGAGCGAATAAATTCATCGGTATCATCCGTCAGATTTGGATTAACACGCCCATCGCTAAGTAGATGACCTAAGTGTTGCAAATACGATACCCACTGCTGAGCGCGAGTCTTATCGATGTCAAATCGCTGCGCCATCGACTCTGGCGTCACCACGACCGAGCAATTGAAACCCTCCGGCGCGGCGAAAGGAATCTTCGCCATTTGGTACAGCGCCTGATAGACGGTATCCATCAAGGTTTCCGCTTGCGTTTGCTTACCCGCCAAACGCAGCGCGGTGGCAACACTGAATTGCACGCCAATCCAGACATCTTGCGCTTGGAATGCCTCGTGAGGACGCCCGTCCGCTAAGGTCATATTCGCCACCCCCAGCTTAGGACTGTTCGCAACAAAGTTAGTTTGGTAGATAAAGTCCAAAGTTCGCTCAGTCCGCTGCGGCGCAAACAAGCGAGGTAGCCCCACCAATTGCAGGTAGCTGTCAGCCAGTAACGCATCACCAAAACTGTTATCTGAATCCTCCACCAGCTCAGAAAACTGAGGCGTAAAGGCGGCGGGTGCGCGGCTCAATAACTGCTGCTTCTTCACTTTACGCTGTGCCCTTTGGCCATCGTCACTCGCCTCGTCGACCTCATCAAGATACGTGTTCAACACCGCGGCATCGCTCACTGCGTCACCACTCACCGCTAACCCCAATCCTTGTAGCTCAACCAAACCTTCTCCTGTCAGATGCTTGGCTTGGACCGGCGTAACGAAAAAGTGGTAATAGCCTTGCTTCTCATCCCATAAGGCACGTTCGAGGGTTGCCAAAGCGCGCTCGCTACGTTCATTGTACCCCTCGCTCAGCGCCATCTCACCAACACATTGAGCTAACTCAGCTGCCGCGCGCAACCCTGCGGCCCATAAGCTACCACAGTAGATAGAGATGCCATGAGACGACAGGTTATCAAACGTATCGTCCGTGCCACGTGTCAAAGGTAGATCCTCACCGGGGCCAATCAGTTGACTGAGGTACTCGATGCTCTCTTTCACCGCCGGCCAGCACTGTTCCACCACCGCCTGATCGCCGGTTTTCTGCCAGTGGCGGTAAACCATCAAGATGTATTTAGGTGCGAGATCCTTCCACTCTTTGACGTTATGCCAACTGTAGGCATCTGGCTGAATATCGTAAGGGCTGCCCAGATCGTGAATTACCGCGCCGCGCTCGGCACGTGTCCCTTGGTATTTTTCGTCAACCAGCTCAGCGTAAGGTTTGTCTTCATACTCCCAATAGCGCCGCAGAGTATTGTCACTGGCTAAAATCGCCCGCGCAAAATGCTTCATCACCGCCCCATCGAGTTGCGGCAACAAATACAGCAGTGAAAACGAACCGTAAAAATAAACATCCAGTGAGTTAAAGAAGGGATAATCGACACACTCTTTGACCAGCAAGGTATCTTCGACGTCCCACACGGTTGATTCCGCTAGAAACGAGAGGCTATTCATCGCCATCGTCGCGTAACGCAGGGCACTCTCTTGGCCACTAAACTTGGCAACCGCCTGGTCATAGAAGCCTTGTTGCTGGGTGACAATACGCTGCTCTATCTCTGAAAGCTTAGGCAAGGTCTGGGTTAATATCGTTTCAGCGCGCGATGGCTCAGGGAAGTAGCGAGCGTACGCTTTGTGACTTTGCCAACCGTCGAGAAGGATTTTGCTGTGATCCATCACTTGCGCGAAACGCAGCGATTGCGTTTCACCCGGCTCAAGCTTAACCTGAACACAAACTAGAGCACTGAGTGGCTCACGGCCACTGTAGATACCGCGGTCAAAATGATCATTGGTTCGCCCTGTATGCAGTGCACGCCACACTTGTTGCTGCGCCTTGCTGGCGTAAACCTGTGACTTAAGCGACACGGTTATCTTGCCCGCTTGAACTGTGCTCGCTGACGCTTGAACGCCGTAAATCACTTCGCCTTCAATATCACTGGCATACGGTGAGTTGGACGCCAAGCGCACACCACTGAACTGCGTCTCACCTTGGTCAAGCACAATCGGTTGATGCTGATGCCCAATAGGGTTTTGCACCAAGTGACAACACGAATCTTGTACGCCATCTCGCGCCTTTTGGTAGGTCGCTCCCATCAAGTTATTCAGCGGCTGAACCACTGTGACCCACTGAGCTTTATTGCTGCGGTTGGTGAGCTGAAATTGGTTCCAGTGCAAAGGTAGACTGCAAAGTTCTGGGGCATCTTTGACCACAGGAGAGACCACTTGGCGAATTAACTCAATATCACCGAGTCCATGATAGTCATACTCCGCCAACGGATACAGCGCCCGATAATGCACTCGACTGGCCTCAACAGAAGGCACCACTGCACCACGCTGCGGTGTCAATGACCACGCGTGGGTCGACCCATTGACCAACAAACCATTAAAAAAGTCGATCGCGACCAGTAGCTGAGTCTCAACGCTTGTCTCGTCAGCCTGAATTGCCTGGTGCGTTGCAGCGCTAAATTCAATATTCCAGCGTAGAAAGTGCTCTTTGTTGTTCAAGTAGAACTGACCAGACAAAATGGTCTCCCTAATTAAGGACAATAGCTCACCTTTATTCTTACATTGTGATATCTCATGTAAAAATATCGCTGGATAGTAATTTAAATACAGTTTCGCTTCAGAAAAATCCGGTATATCTAGATTCTCAACGTGATATTCATCCATCACAGAAATATAGAAATCGTTGAAGTAGATATCATCCTCTTGGCAATCAATAAATATACCAGGAATGAAACTAAAATTCGGCGTTTTACCTTGCGGCGTTAAGGTGAAGGTGTTGCCAATACCACCCACCGCCATCCCTGTATTTTCAGGGGTGGTTGAGATAGGCGTATACCAAGGCTGGATAAATTCAACGGCGTTGCCTTTACTGCACAGAACATCCGATGGACCAAAATATGAAGTGTATGGAATTTTATTTATCATAATGTGAAAACCAACATTGAACATTTATATTCATCAATTAATATCGTCTTCAAAGGAGATATTAATATGTTTAAAATCGTTAAAGGGAAATTTGGAGATTTTCACTCCACAACACTCTTAAATTCAAAACTCGGCATCTGCGTCGAAATTATTCAAGACTTTGGTGCCATTATTAACCAATATCGGGTCAATCATAGTCCTTTCTCATTTATTGTTGGCTACCAAGACAGTCAAAATGTGATTCAATCTCACCCTTTTTTCTCTCGTAGTGCCAAACTGTTTCCCTTCCCTAACCGCCTAAAAAACGGTCAATATCACTACCGAGGCCATGACTACAGATTACCGGCGAACTTTCCTTGGTCTGAACATGCCGTACATGGCCTACTTTACAATCAACCGTTTCAAGTCGTTGAGACCGATGCACAAGAGCACTTTGCCACGGCGCGTTTTCGCTATGAGACCGGCCATCTTGCCGACGGTTTTCCGTTCGCTTTCCGGCTCGACGTCTGCTATCACATTGATGAGACTGGCCGCCTTCGCTGTTATACCGAGATCACCAATACCGGCGAATCCCCTTTCCCTTATGGCGATGCTTGGCATCCTTATTTTTCGCTCGGTGATTCACTGGCACAGTGCCAACTGAGCCTAAGCCCTCATCAAGAGGTCGTACACCGCGATGATTTACCCACCGGCGAATACACGAGCAACACCGCCCTCAGTAGCCCAATGACACTCGCCGATGTCACACTCAATCATTGCTATCGATTTCATCAAAGCAGTGATCAATCGCTCACCCTAACCCGAGCGGATCAACAAGCCCGTCTCGACTACCAGCAAGGGGCAAATTACCCTTTTATTCAGCTCTACACGCCAGCGTCGGAGCCGAGTATTGCAATTGAACCTATGTCATGCCCTGCTGATGCGTTTAACAATCACATCGGTTTATTGGAACTTAACCCCGAGCAAACCGCGCAGTTTGAGTGGCAATGCCACGCGCACTATCAGCCACGGCGCTGATGCACCATCGTCGGGGAGGCGAACCTCCCCGAGCGTTGGTTAGCCTAGCGTCACCTCAATACGGTGGTCACCCGCCGCCAATACGGGCACTTTATTGCCCTCGACACGTTCACCGTTGACACGTAACTCAGCCACCCCCTTACTCACCCGGTTAGGGTTATCGACATGGATGTGGTACGTGGCGCCGCGAAATTGTCGAGTCACACGAAATTCTGGCCACGCTTTAGGAATGCAGGGGTCGATGATCAATCCATCGATGTCTGGTCTTACGCCCAAAATCCACTGTGTGCCCGCGACGTAAGTCCAAGACGAGGTGCCCGATAGCCAAGCATTGCGTCCCAATCCAAACTGCGGATGCTCATCACCCAGAATGTTTTGTGGGTAACAGTATGGCTCCGATTCGAATGTCTCAATCACATCATTTTTCGAGGCAGGATTGATTTGACGATAGTACTGATACGCTCGGTCACCATTGCCCATCTTCGCTTCAGCAATCATCACCCAAGGGTTAGCGTGCAGGAAGATGCCGCCATTTTCTTTCGCCCCAGGTGGATACGTCGAGACGCCACCTAAGTTAGGATCAAAGCCGTTATAGCCTGGTGTTGACAGCTTGATCCCATTGGCGGTATTGAGTTTCGAGTAGACAGAATTCAGCGCCGTGGTAGCACGCTCGCCATCAGCAAACCCGGAAATCACTGGCCAGCTTTGACCATTAGTGTAGATTTGCCCTTGCGCGTTGATGTGTGAGCCAATTGGCTGACCTTGCTCATCAAAATAACGGATAAACCATTCGCCATCCCAGCCACATTCGTTGACGGTGGATTTCATCTGCTCGTACTGCGCTTGGTATTGCTGCGCACGTTGCTCGTCACCCCGCAAGCGACACAAATCAAGCATATCCAACAGCGCTTTACCGTACATGTTGGCGACCATCATCGACTCGGCGCCAGTGGGTAAGTTAACCGTGTCATTCCAATCCGCAAAACCCAGTAGCGGCAATCCGTGTTGACCGGTATTGCTGTGCGTGAACTCTATCGCTCGGCATAAATGCTCCCACACTGAGGCAGATTCAAGCGGCTGACCCTGTTTATCTTTTTGATAAAACGGGATCGATTTGTCGAGAAACGCACCGTTGCCTGTTTCTTTGACGTATTGGGTGACGGCATAAATGATCCACAAGTGATCATCGCCATAGTAATCCGGTCGGTCTTCTTCTTCTCGCGAGTCACCGGCATTGGCTTCCATCGTAGAGGGAAAGAACTGGTGCATCGCGGAGCCATCTTGGTTTTGGACCGATAAAAGACGCTCAATAAACTCTCGCGCCTCTTCCGGCATATGGGTAATCACGCCCAAGGTATCTTGTGATGAGTCTCGAAAACCAATACCACGCGCACCGTAGCCAAGCTGATACAGAGACAAGTAACGTGACCAGTTCTTAGTAGTATGACACTGACGCGGGTTGTGGATGTTCAGCATCGAGTTCATCGCCGGATCGGGCGTTTCTACCTGTACGGTCGCCAGGTAAGATTGCCAATGTTCGGCTAGCTCAGCAAAGGCTTTGTCCACTTGGGCGTGATCGCGGTATTTCTCCAGCATGGGCATGGCCTCAGCCAAACTCGACATTTGCGTCAGTTGCACGACTGTGCGCTCACTCGCTTGGGGCTCAATCCAACCCAAACGCAAATTGAGTGCGCCGATGTTGTCGCCACGTAAACACTCGCTGTTGCCCAGTTCCTCTGCAAACAGCTTCTCTGGCGCAGCCCAACTGCCATAACCGTAATTACCGAGAAACACTTGGCGGTCGCCATCGAATGAGGTCGCTACTCGGTCGGCGGTCATCAAGTTGACGGCATAATCGCGCTTCATAAATGCGTATTGCTCTAAGACGGTATGACCGCTCGCCTGTTGATGCGCGTTGAGCGTCATCGTTTGCGGCACCCAGTCCGCGTTGACGAGCTGCTTAAGGGCATCAAAATGGGTAAATTCGAATACTGGCACAACATCTACGTGCAAAGCCTCGTCACTGATGTTGGTGATTCGGATGTCTTCGAGCAAGACGGGGGCATCTTTAGGTACAAAGAAGGTCGCCTCACAGCGTACCCCATACCCTTCGGCGATGATGGTGGTGTATGACAGCCCGGTATGGTTCTCAAACTTATCGAGAGGTTTAAGCGTCGGCGTATAGAAGGGTGAAAACACCTGAACATCGCCTTGGCGGTTTTTCACCTTTAGGTATAAGGTCGACCCTTTAAACTCTGAGTTAGGCAACTGAGCTATGTATTTGGTGATGCGGTTGAGGGCTGGGTCACCTTTACACAATACCACGCCGCCATTGCTGTCGACCAAGCCGCCAAACTCGAGTGTGCCCACGTAGTTACACCACTTGATTGGCGTACATGGTGTGGTGGCGACGTATTCTTTGTTGTTATCGTCAAAATATCCGAAATTCATGTCACTATCCCTGGCTCCCCCAAACCGAGGGAGCAATTCATTAAATCGTGTAATAAAGCGAATGAGATTCGCCGTGAGTGGCAGCCTTAGCTCGCGAGCGAGTTTTCGCTCAGCGCGTCAAACAGATGAATCGCGTCGAGATCGAGGTATAAAGTCAAATCCTTCACATCCACTTCTGCCGCTTGGGTTTCAACCATCAACGGCTGACCGCTGACCTCGGTTTTCAGCAAAATGCTGGCGCCGAGCAGCTCTTTGTCTTTTATGGTGACAGGAATCGGCAGCACGCGGTCATGGTCCACTTGCTCAGCACGCAAATGGATATCGGTTGGGCGCACACCAAAGTGCAGTGCGAGGTTTTTCGACGCGTGCGCTTTGAAACGCTCTGGCAACGGGATCTCGACGTCGCCTAGGGCAACAAAGAACGCCCCTTGCTTTTCAATCAACTTCGCATCCAACATGTTCATCGACGGGTTGCCGATGAACTGCGCAACAAATTTGTTGGCAGGGCGTTTAAAGACTTCGGTTGGCGTACCGACCTGCGCCACATAGCCATCTTTAAGAATGACGATGCGATCGGCGAGCGTCATCGCCTCAATCTGATCGTGGGTCACGTAAATCGTGGTGGTTTTCAGCTCACGATGCAGTTGCTTGATTTCTTCACGCATCACACCGCGAAGCTTCGCATCAAGGTTCGATAACGGTTCATCAAACAAGAACACCTTAGGTGTACGAACCATAGCACGCCCCATGGCCACACGCTGACGCTGGCCGCCCGATAACTCTTTCGGTTTACGATCAAGCAAGGGTTCGAGCTCGAGCATTTTGGCCGCTTTGCGCACTTCAACGTCGATGTCTGGCTTTTTCATCCCTTTCAGTTTGAGAGCAAACGCGATGTTCTCGTACACCGTCATGTGCGGGTAGAGCGCGTAGCTTTGAAACACCATCGCCAAATCACGATCTTTGGCATCGATTTTGTTCATCAGCTTGTCGCCGACAAAAATATCGCCTGAGGAGATGCTCTCCAACCCCGCGAGCATGCGCAGCGTGGTCGATTTACCGCAGCCAGAAGGGCCAAGGAACACCACAAACTCACCATCATTGACGGTAAAATCGAAGTGCTTTACCACGTCCACATCACCAAACGATTTTTTAATGTTACGAAATTCTACTTTAGCCATTAGTTGTTCTCCTCAGCGCGCTCTAGCAACATATTGCGATAGGCAATGGCGCTCTGTTTCAAAGTTCTTTGTTGAGTTTGGTAATCGACATGGACGATGCCGAAACGTTGGTGGTAGCCAAATGACCATTCGAAGTTATCCATCAGGCTCCACGCAAAATAACCATCGACGCGAACGCCCGCTTTGATAGCGTTGTCGACCGCTTCTAAATGCGATTGGAAGTACGCCACACGTTGCGTGTCGTCAACGCGGCCCTCGCAGACGTCATCATCACCGGCAGCGCCGTTTTCTGTGATATAGACAGGCGGTAGATTGGCGTAGCGCTCTTTAAAGCGCACCAAGAGATCCGTCAGACCTTGTGGATAAATTTCCCAGCCAATGTGGGTGTACTCCGACTCTTGCGGTTTGATGGTCTCAATCTCACCTTGCTCGTTGTAACGGGCAACGCTGCGGCTGTAGTAGTTCAGGCCAACATAATCCACCGGCGCTGAAATCACTGCCAAATCACCTTCTAGGATCATCGGCATATTGGCGGCGTGTTTTTCCATCACCACCGCTGGGTACTCCCCTTTAAGTACCGGATCCATGAACCAGTGATAACTCTCCGCTTCACAGTAATCCGCCGCGCCTTGGTCTTCTGGCGTTAGTGGGTAAGACGGCGTCGCGTTAAATACAATGCCATGCAAAGAGGCTGGTGCATTGGCGCGCAGGATTGGCATCGCCAAGCCGTGGCCAAGCATCAAGTGATGAGACGCTAAAAAGCCCTCTTTGTCCCCTTCGATACCCGGCGCATGAATTCCCCAGCGGTAGCCGAGAAAAGCGGCAACAAACGGTTCGTTAAGCGTAGTGTAAACATCAATTTTGTTGCCAAAATACTCACTGACAACTTGAGCATACTCAGCAAACTTGTAAGCGGTTTCACGATTTAACCAACCGCCCTTGTCTTCAAGGTATTGAGGCAGATCCCAATGATAGAGCGTGACATAGACCTTTAAACCACGAGCATGACACTCATCGATGATCTGCTCGTAGAACGCCAATCCTTGCTCATTGACCACGCCGTCTTGTGGCAAAATGCGCGGCCACGCCATGGATAAGCGGTAAGCATCCACACCGAGACTATGAATCATCTCAATGTCTTGTTTCCATAAATGGTAGTGATCGCAGGCTACAGCGCCGGTGTCGCCATTGTCGACTTTGCCAGGCACGGCGCAAAAGGTATCCCAAATAGAGGGCGTACGACCGCCTTCATGGATGCCACCTTCGATTTGGTAAGACGAGGTCGCCACACCAAAGACAAATTCCTTACTGCGTAATTTTGAGTCACTTGGAAGTTGATATTTATTCATTTTCTTACCTTATCTAACCTTTTACTGCACCCGACGTTAAGCCGCTGATCATCTGTTTTGACGCGAAGAGATACGTCACCACCAAAGGCAAAATGGAAATGGTGGTCCCCAGCATCACCGCGCCCCATGGCGTATTAGGAATCCCTTGCACACTGCGCAGGGCTTGAGTAATCACGTAGTTTTCTGGCGTCGTCAGTACAACTAACGGCTGCATGAACATATTCCAGAAGAAGACGAACTGGACGATAGCCAATGTTGCCAACGCCGGTTTCATCAATGGCAAAACCACGCTCCAGTAAGTTCTAAACTCCCCCGCTCCATCCAGTTTAGCCGCTTCAAGCAACTCTTTCGGGATCGAGGCCACAACGTGCTGACGCATCAAGAAAATACCAAACGGCGTCGTCGTAAACGGCAGCCAAACCGCCATGTGGTTATCAAGCAAGCCAAGGAACTTGACGATCATAAAGTAGGGAATCAAGCTCAGTACGGGCGGGATCATCATGGATCCAACCAACATGCCAAACAGGATATTTTTGCCGCGGAACTTGAACACAGCGAAGGCATAGCCCCCCATGCTACAAAACAGTAGCGAAATCGTGGTGCCTAGGAAGGCGACATAAATCGAGTTAAACATCGCTTGCCAAAAAGGCATGATCTCTTGCAGTTTGGCGTAGTTGATCGCCAAGCTGTCACCAATGGCAAAGCTGATACCCGAACCAAAGATCTCGGTACGGTCGCGTGTGGATAACAGCGCCGACCAAACAAACGGAAACACCGTCACAATCGCAGAGACAATCAGAATGATGCCCAATACGACCATCAGCACCTTAGTGAAAATTTCAATCGCTCGGTCGCTGGGCTTGATGGCTGCCCAAATCGACACTGGCGAAGTCGCAGAGTGAGTCGTCATGGTTATTGCTCCCCTAAGCCTTTTTTACCGAAGAAGAAGAATTGAATCGTGGTACACGCAGCGATCAAGGCAAACAGCAACCAAGAAATCGCTGAAGCGGTGCCCATCTCTAGCCATTCCCAACCCACTTTGTAGAGGTACATGGAGATGGTGAGACCCGATTGCCCCGTACCGCCAGTACCACGTGTCAGAACGAACGGTTCTTCAAATAGCTGTAGGTTACCGATGATGGTCATGGTGACCGCGAAGAAGACAAACGGACGAATCATCGGCAGTGAGATGTTCCAAAAACGGCGCAGTGCGTTGGCGCCATCCATACGGGCAGCTTCTAGGATGTCTTTGGGTATGGTCATCAAGCCTGTGGTGTAGAGCACGATGTTGAAACCGGTGTATTTCCAAAACACCATGATGGCAATCGATGGTTTCACCATAGTCGCATCATCTAACCAACGAATCGGCTGGTACTCATTGACCCAACTGAACGCCCATCCAAACAGAGAACTGTCAGCCAACGCCATCAAGGTTTGGTTGATGATGCCGGAGTTTGGCGAGTACATGTTGAAGAAGATCAACGATGCCGCAACGGTTGAGGTAATAAACGGCAGAAAATACGCTGACGTTAACCAATGACGAAGACGGTCACCCATTGACACCAAAATGTACGCCACAGGAATGGCGACAAGGTGCTGAGCCACACCGGATGTGATGGCTAACCACAACGTATTTTTCAATGAGCGCCAAAGCCACGGGTCGGTCAATGCAATGTAGTAGTTCTCATACCCCACATATTGCATCGCGCCGAGTCCTTCGACTGGGTTCCACTCATGGAACGAGAGATAAACAGAAAAAAGTAACGGGAAAATCCCAAATACAGAAAAAATAATCAAAAACGGCAATAGGAATCCGTACGGTGTAAGCGCTTTCAAATTTAGGCGAGAAAAAAGACTCTGACCGGTTGAAGTTTCCATGGCGCTGCTCGCTGCTTGATTCATAGTAACGACCTCTTACCTAGGGAGACGCAGAGTTGCGTCTCCCAAACTTAAAACAAACGTTGACTTACAGGTTGCGCGTACGACGCTTGATCAAACGCTCTGCTTCTTGCAGTGCGGTTTTGATGTCTTTGCCTTCATCCAGCACTTCCATCAACGCGTTTTCTAAGATGATAGAGCGCGCGACGTGGTCACCTTTTGCTGGCGCCACTGGCTTGATGTTCTTCGCCACTTCAGCAAACAACAAACGCGCTTTCTGTCCACCTAGGAAGGCCACTTCTTCTTGGAACAGATCGTCATCGTAGGTCGTCACGTTCGCTGGGAACGCAGCAATAGTTTCAAAGTGCTTGAGCTGCACATCACGGTTAGTCGTCATGTATTCAATCAACTTCCACGCTTCGTCTTGCTTAGTCGATTGTGTCGGAATAGAAAGGAATGAACCGCCCCAGCTACCGTAGATGCCATCTGGTAGGTTCGATACGCCCCACATACCGGCGGTGTCTGGTGCGATCCAGTTATTGAGGTGGCCCAATAGCCAAGCACCTGACAACTGCGTGGCGAATGTGCCATTACGGAAACCTTCGTACCACTCGTTTGACCATGCCAAGATACGACCATCTAAGCCTTTGTCACGGATCTGCTTCGCCACTTCGAACGCATGAACAAAGCGCTCAGACGTCACAACAGGATCGCCGTTGGCATCAAAGTACAGACCTTCGCCTTCCGGCACAGTCGTAAAGATAATCGCTTGCGCAACGTCCGCTGCAGAGGCAATCAACTGGACATTTTGTGCTTTCAGTTTTTCACCCGCCGCGATGTAAGAATCCCAATCTTTAATGGCTTCATTGACATCAATACCCGCGTTTTCAAAAATGTCGGTACGGTAGTACATGACACCTGGGCCTAGGTCGACGGGGATACCGTAGACATCACCATCACCGCCCTTGCCTTGTGTCCATGCATAAGGCGCAAAGCGATCGGCGTATTTGTCTGCCCCATATTGCTCAGATAAGTTCACCAAACCGCCAGAGGCAACAAACGGACCGATTTTTTCGACATCGACTACGATCACATCACCTGCGCCCGACCCTGTTGCCAAGTTGGTAGTCAACTTGGTGTGGTGGTCACCATGGTTGTTCATCAGGTAGTCGACCTTGATGCCAGACTCTTTTTCAAATTCAGGCAGAAGCACTTTTAAGCTGCTGTCAAAATCTGGAAATCCATCAAAGCGAATTTGACTGTCTGCTGCTGTCGCTGTGGCAGCAAGCCCGAGTGCAACCGCGCTCGAAAGCGCTAAGGTCTTAAATTTCATGTCTTATCCTTAATCTTGTTATTGGTGTTTAAACGAGTGCTATAGGGTACTGTTTAGGTCCTTGACTGAATCTCGCACTACCAACGCGGGGTTGAGTTTGAAATTCACATCACGCTTGTTTTTGTTCAGTTTTTGCAAGGTGAGCTGTACGGCCTCAATGCTCATTTGCTCAATGGGGAAGTTGATTGTGGTTAACGATGGGGTGAGGTAACGAGCGAAAATGTTATCGTCAAATCCCACCAGCGACACCTCCTCCGGGATAGAGAAACCTGCGCTGCGTAGCACCTCAAATGCACCAAAAGCCATGTGATCGTTCGACGCAAAAATCGCGCTGAATCGGCACCGACGCTTGAGAAGTTTTTTGGTGGCGATAACACCGGTCTCTTCGGTAAACCCTGCCTCCGAGACCAGCGCTTCGTTGTACTCCAAGCCTGCTTCCTCCAGTGCACTTCGGTAACCCTGCAAACGCCCCCGTGCGTCTGACTTATCCAAAGGCCCTGTGATACAAGCAATCTCGGTGTGCCCCTGCTGCAAAAGATATTGAGTCGCCAGTTTGCCCCCCAACTCGTTGTCAATATCGATGCAGCTCTGATACATCTCTGGAATAAAACGGTTCACTAACACAACAGGAATCCCTTGTTCTTCCAGAGCGATCAGATAGTCATCACACAGGTGTTGAACATGAAGAATTAATGCATCGACCCTACGTCCTAGCAAAAACTCCACTGACTCACGTTGCCCCTGCTCCGTGTTTGAGCCAGCTGTCACCACTGCGTGATAACCAAAGCGGCGCAGGTTTTCCTCTAGACAATGGAGAATGCCCGAGAAGAAAGGCCCACCTAGCTCCGGTACAACAATCCCAACGCTACCGGTACGACTCGACGCTAAGGCTTGAGCAATCGAATTGGGACGATAGCCCAGTTCTTTGATCGCTTTTTCCACCTTGAGCTTCTTGTCGTGACTCACGCGACTGGTACCGTTAATGACTCGAGATACCGTCGCCTGAGAAACCCCCGCATGCTCGGAAACGTGTTTAATTGTTGCCACTGAAACCTCAATACTGCTTTGACTTGAAACCGCTTACAGGCTGAGTATTCCGTAGTTGAAGGGAGGAATGAGTGAGTGTCATCACACTAATTTTTGGAAAAAAATGGCGGTTTTGGAAAAATAGAGAGCCGCTACAGTTTCAATCGTCGCCATGAAACAGTTTCATGAAATAACCACACATCTTTTATTTATCAGGCCAGAAAATAGCCTAATAGCATGTGTTTTTATGGGGCATAAAATAAAAAAAGAGAGGCAAATACCTCTCTAATATAATGCTTAATAGTGAAATTAATGGCGCAATATAAAGCTGGCCGTTAATTCAAATTGCACTTGCGCCAGTTGTTCCAACTCTTTTCCTTGAGTCGCGAGTTGGTGTGAGCGATCTAAATTTTGCTCTGCTAAGGAGTGAATGTGACTGACGTTCTTAGTGACATCACTGGCCACCGACTGGTGCTCCGTTGTCGCACACGCGATTTGATGGCTACGCTGAGAGACCTGATCCAATCGGCTATGCACTTCATGCAGTCGCGCGTTGACTCGCTCGGTTTGCTGCATGCTCTGCCCCATCCCATTCAAACAACTGGCAATTTGTTGGCTAGCGAGATCCGAGCGCTGTTGCAATCGCTCAATTTTACTTTGAATCTCTTTGGCGCTGCTGGTGGTCTGCGCTGCTAAAACCCGCACTTCATCGGCCACCACAGAGAACCCTCGGCCATGCTCACCGGCGCGCGCAGCTTCAATCGCCGCATTCAGCGCAAGTAAATTGGTCTGCTCTGAAATACCGGATATAGCCTCCAATATCGACTCAATGCTGGCACTTTCAGCCTCCAGTACTCCGATGGTTTCAGTGACTTGGTTAAGCTCTTCAGAGAGCGATTCCAACATCGCCACATTGCTATTCATCTCTGTCTGCGCGTGCTGGGAGTGCTCAACGGCGCCAGTGACTAGGGAGAGCGTCTGCTCTGCTGAGCTCGCGATGTCTGTCACCGAGCACTCGATTTGCTCCATCGCCGTCGCTACCAGCAGCGTTTGCTCCGTCTGTTGACTGATCGCTTGATTGAGCTCTGCGCTAATGGTTTGGTTGGAGAGTGATGCCTCATTGACCTGCGCACTGGATTGACGAATACGCTCAATCATCTCCGACAGATGACGCACCACGACATTGACCTTTTGCGCCACCTGACCAAACTCGTTGCGCGCTGAATAATCGACATCAGACGTAAGATCTTTCTGCGCGATGGCATCGAGTGCCCCCAGTAAGAGCCGTGTCGGTCGGCGCACCATACTGGCAAAACTCAAACCCAACACAAGCGCGACAACAATAGAGCCAAACGAGATGCCGATAAACAAGGTTTGAGTTGCCTCGGTGGCCGATTTTGCCTCTTCATACAGGTCATTGGCGACCTGATTGGCAAAGCGTGACAAGCCATCGATATGCTCGAGCTGGCGATCAATGGCTTGTTCCAACTCCTGACGTAGTTGTCGCAATTGTTCTGCCTGCTCTACGGTTTGCAGGTGCCAATGCACCGCACCCTCTTGAGCAAACGCATGTAGCTTTAGGCGCTGTAAGGTACCTTCTAGCGTTTGATAGACCTTTGGCGCTACTGCGGTTAAGGCTTGTTCGCTCTCCTCCAAATAACGTTGACGCGTCGTAAAACGTCGCGCCACTGAGCGCAGCTCTGTCATGTCTTTCTGCTTGTAGACCTCATTCGCTTCATTGCCCAGCAACGACACTTGACTGGTCAATCCATCCAACGCTCGCTGAGCTGACTCTGATTGTGCTCGTGTACGCGCACGTTGAAGCGAGTTACTCAACTGCGTCATCAGTTGTTGGAATTGAGATTGAAGATAGTCACTGCGATCTTGCGCATCAAGCACATCGGTATAGGCACCCATCACCGCTTCCAAACCACTGAGCGCCAATTGCCCTTGTTCTTTGACGGGTGTGAGGAATGGCATGAGCTGAGGTTGATGCTGCGCTGCCGATTCAAACCACTCCAACTGACTCAGATAGACATCGCGATTGACGGCTATCCGCTCTTCAAAAGGGGGCAACTCATCCAAATATTGAGCCGATAAAAAGGGCGTAAGGCTACGATTGATATTAAGAAAATCTATGGTCAACTGCGCAGAGCGCAACATCAATGGCGTCGTATCACGAGTAATCGACTCCATCTTATCTGTGACATCTTGGTTACTGTGTACAGAGAGCCACGCCGATCCGACCATAATCGCAATCAAGCAGATAAAGCCCAAATAGAGGCGTGACACAAGGGTTTGAAATGGCATAGGTTCACCCGTTCTTGACCGAATCTAGAACACTTCGGTGTTTGACAAGGATAAAAAATGGGCACAAAACTGTGCCCAAACTGGAGTTAAATTGGCTGGTCGACCCGGCCCCACCAATCTGCCTTGTGGGGCCAATAAGTTGGACAGTAAATTACCCTAGGCTTACCACCACGCCTCGAACATGGCGCCGACAGCCACGGTGTCTGCGGTTGTTTTATCACCCGCTGAGCCAGTCGTTTCTACATCGCCAACGGTTGTATAGAAGCGCAGCATCGGACGGCTCCAAGGCAAGCCTCCCAGTGACACGTTTTGAGATAATGTCACTTTCCAACCGGTTTTCTCACTGCCATCGTCCCAATCTTCCATCGCATAACCAGCTTCTAGCCATGTTGAATGAACGTCATCCCATTGATACTGTGGACGAACGATACCGGCGTATTCGCTTTTCTCATCGGTATCAGCACCTGAAATATCTTTGTACGACACTAAGTAATCGATAATAAATTGCTCAGACGCTTTGTAGCCCCCTTCGACACTTGCGTAGAAGACCTGCTTATCACCTGCTAGCTCGAATACCGAGTTGTCAGCGCCATCGGCGTATTTCATCACTAACTTATTAGAGCTACCTAGGCCAAGTACGGCACCGACTTGCCAAGCGGTTTCATCTTCAACGTTTACTGCAGGATTTTTCTTCACAACAATGTCGCCATCTTCGTCAATCACGATTTCCTCACTCGCTGAGCTGTTGGCTTCACTAGAAGCAAAACCATAGTTCGCGTAAAGGTCTAGATTGCCGAAACCCAAATTGATTCCATGTAACTTTGACGTAATAGCATAGCGGCCCGCATCGTTGCCTAATGCCCCGTCGGAGCTGTCCACTGCACCAACAAAGCCCATATCCAACTTCACGCCACCCAAGTTTAGGTTGTTGAAGCCCGCGCCTTGGCCATCATGAGACATCCAGAAGTAATCATTCAAACCTTGTTGTGGACGCTGATGGAAGTCACGACCCGCCCACATGTAGAGCTCTGGTTGGCTTTCAAAAATGTTAGTGACGCCGGCATACATTTTCTTCAAATTCACGCCGCCTGATGAACCCCATTGGTCGTTGTTCCAATCATCCACCATGAAAACCAAATCCCATTTGGCACCATTGTCTGCTTGGAAGATTTTGGCTAATTGAACTTCACCACCATTCGCTTCGTTACCCAAACGGCCAAGAGAGCGACCAGTGCTGCCCACTTCGACATAACGGTTGTCACCTGACGAGTGGTGCGCGCCATAACGTGCGTAACCTGAGAAGATAATGCCTTGAGGCACTTGCGTATCTGGAGTCAACACAGCTTGTTGTTGGTCATTGACGTAGTCAATTTCAACCAGCTTTGACTCTAATTCTTGAATACGTTGCTCTAATGCCGAAATATCGGTTTCCGCAGCAAGGACAGAGGCAGAAGCGAGAGTGGAAGCCACCGCTAAAGTTATTGGTAAAACTCTAAAATGTTTCATGTTATATCCCTATTTAATTTAGGTTTGTTTTAATTCAGGGAAATAATAAGCAATGAAACCTTTGAAAATATTTGCCGACTTCACATCCGATTATTGAAATAAGCGTCATGAAACTGTTCTATTCAAGAGATTTAAAAATTAAAACAAGACTTTCATAGAGTTATGACGTTGTTTTTCAGGTTAGGCGAGGATGAAATCGGTTTCATTTCATGAGATTTGGCGAAATTTGTCACGAAAACGAGTCGATAAACAGGCGAACAAAAAACAACTCGAATGAAAACTTTCGACATTATGAAAGATTTCATACTCGCTCAACGGCTTTTCTTCGCTCTTGGTGATTTGCCTTTAAAAGAACGTCTCTTTTTGTAGGCCGGACGCTCAACCTTAGGTAAATGACGCAGCGATGGCGGCACGTCACCGGGTTTGACCTGCTGCATCAATCCGTCGATGCTCTGTTGGAGTGCTTGCATGAAAGGTTGGTAGGCTTGATTTCGCTCGGCCATACCTTGCAACTGGTGCTCCCAGTGGGCGGTCATGTCAGGGTAGGTGGATTCGCTTGGCAAGGCGTGAATTAGCCCGCGCCCGGCGGCGGAGCTCAATATGGCTTTGCCTTGGCGGGTGAGGAGTTGACGCTTAAACAGCGTATCCAAAATACCGGCTCGAGTAGCTTCGGTGCCTAACCCGTCGGTCTCTTTTAAGATGGCTTTTAATGCTTTGTCTTCAACGAATCGGGCGATGCCTGTCATCGCTTGCAGTAGCGTGGCTTCGGTAAAATGTTTCGGCGGCTCTGTTTTTCTCTCTTTGATCTCTCCCTCTCGGCAGGTCAGCACTTCTCCTTTCGCCAGCGGTGGCACCGTCTCAACGCCTTGATCCTCATCATCCACTTTGCCCATCAGTGCCTTCCACCCCGCTAAGACCAATTGTCGACCTTTAGCGACAAACGCACCGCCGGCGATCTCAAACACCAACTTGGCTTCGGCATACACAGCTGCAGGGTAAAACTGCATCAGATATTGGCGAGCAATCTGCTGATATATTTTCATTTCACTTGCAGAGAGCGCATTGACTGACGCTTTTTTAGGCGTCGGAATAATCGCGTGGTGCGCATCCACCTTGCTGTCATTCCATGCTTTGGACTTCAAGGAGAGATTCGCCTCCTCCACCGCCGTGGACAGATCCTTGGCGTTATTGGCAATCGCATCGCAGACCGAACGCGCCTGCGAGTAGTGCTCAAGCGGCAGGTAGCGGCAATCGGAGCGTGGGTAGGTGATGAGCTTATGTTTTTCGTACAAAGATTGGCAGGTATCAAGCACTTGTTGTGCGCTCATACCAAAACGCTTGGCAGCGTCAATTTGCAGAGCAGAGAGCGAGTAAGGAAGCGGCGCCGACTGTTTAGTCTGCTTTTGTTCGGACTCCACCACCGTCGCCGGCTGATTGGCAATACGGCTTGCAACGTTCTCAACCAGCTTGCGGCTCAATACTCGGCCTTCTTCATCGAGCCAAGGCTGACAGGCTTCACTCGGCTTCCATCTCGCGCGAATATCAAACGCCTGATCACCCTGCTGACAGGGAATCAACGCATGCAACGTAAAATAATCTTTAGGTACAAATTGCTCAATCTCTTCATCTCGACGCACCACTAAGCCGAGTACCGGAGTCTGAACGCGCCCAACGGATAAAACGCCCTGATAACCCGCTTTTTGCCCCAACAAGGTGTAGGCCCGCGACATATTCATCCCATACAACCAGTCGGCGCGCGAACGCGCCAACGCGGAAACAGAAAGGGGGATAAAGTCACGGTTGCTGCGCATTTGGCTAAGCGCACGTTTAACGGCCGGTAAGTTCAAGTCACTGATCAGCAGACGTTGCATCGACGTCCTCTTACCTTGGGGGACGCGACAGTATTCAATCACTTCATCCACCAGCAATTGCCCTTCTCTGTCTGGATCCCCAGCGTGGACGATCTGCTGCGCCTCTTTCAGTAACTTACGGACCACTGTGAGCTGCTTGCTGGCGGACTTTCTCGGTCTGAGTTGCCACTGTGACGGGACAATAGGCAAGTCAGCGAGATTCCACTTTTTGTAGCGCTCGTCATAACTGTCTGGCTCGACCTGCTCTAACAGGTGACCAATACACCAGGTCACTACATCGCCATTGCCGCAACGAATATAGCCTGACTCATTTTTCTTTGGGCCAGGCAGCGCTGCCGCGATCGCTCGGCCAAGACTAGGTTTTTCAGCAATAAACAGACGGGACATAGGGAGTTTAGACGCGAGTCAAATGGCAAAAAATAAGGGCAACATTAACCAATGTCGCCCTTACAAATCAAGAAAAACTGTAAATATAACCAGTATTATTCTTCGTCGCTGCCTGCTCGCGCCGCGGCTTCTTTAATCAGTGGCTGCAATTCGCCTTTTTGGAACATCTCAATAATGATGTCACATCCACCGATCAGCTCACCTTCTACCCACAATTGTGGGAACGTTGGCCACTGCGCATACGCTGGCAGTTCTGCACGGATGTCTGGATTTTGTAGAATGTCTACGTAAGCGAACTTTTCGCCACAAGCCATCAAAGCTTGCGCTGCTTGAGATGAGAAACCGCAGCTTGGTAGTTTCGGGGAACCTTTCATGTAAAGAAGGATCGTGTTTTCTGCGATTTGCTGTTTGATTTTATCGATAGTTTCCATTGCTTCCTCTTAATGGAGTTACTGCAAATATTCTGGACATTCTAAACCATTAGCGCAGAATAAAAAGCCTACAATAAGAAGGGATTTAATCCTTGCACAAATTTGGGCTTGAATGCGACACTGTTTGCACAATGCGGTGTCTTGCAAAAGCCGACGGGCTCTTGACGAGAATTTTGCAGTGATCGGATCCGAATAACTCTTTTAATAAAGTAAAAACTTGCTAAACTAGAACGCAAGTCAGCACATTGACCACAGCAAGCCGCGTGCAAGCTGTGAATAATAAATAACACTGGAAGCAATCGAAAGGGCTAACCCTTTCAAATCAATGGAGAATCGAGCAATGGCATTTGAACTACCCGCTCTTCCTTACGCGAAAGACGCACTAGAACCACACATCTCAGCAGAAACCCTAGATTTCCACCACGGCAAGCACCACAACACTTACGTGGTTAAGCTCAACGGCCTAATCCCAGGTACTGAGTTCGAAGGCAAAACACTTGAAGAGATCATCAAGACATCTTCTGGCGGCATCTTTAACAACGCTGCACAGATCTGGAACCACACCTTCTACTGGCACTGTCTTGCTCCAAACGCGGGTGGTGAGCCAACAGGCGCAGTAGCCGATGCCATCAACGCAGCCTTTGGTTCGTTCGACGCATTCAAAGCGAAGTTTACTGATGCGGCAATCAACAACTTCGGTTCTTCTTGGACATGGCTTGTGAAAAAAGCTGACGGCTCACTAGATATCGTGAACACGTCAAACGCAGCGACGCCACTAACAGAAGAAGGCACCACGCCACTACTGACGGTTGACCTATGGGAACACGCGTACTACATCGACTACCGTAACGTTCGTCCAGATTACATGAACGGTTTCTGGGCACTGGTTAACTGGGACTTCGTTGCAGAAAACCTAGCAAAATAATCCCTTCTCCCGAAAGGATTGGAATTTAGTCGCCTAAAAAGCCAGCAGTCAGCTGGCTTTTTTCATACCTGCTCTCAAGCTTTTTGCCCCCTCGCCGCTACATAGACATCAAGCGAGGACATATGCACACCCCGATTCATACCTTAGACAAAGCGAGCGTCATCAACGAGCTTCAGTTTGGCACTGGCATTAATCATGCGGTGCACGAAGGTCGCCGTGCCGATTTTGCGCTGATTCTCTCTTTGTTCTCTGATGATGTCCGCGATACAACGCCAGTGGAAAAAATCGATACGGTTGACAGCAGTGAAGCAGCTCTGCGCCGTCGATTTGAGTTGCCGTCTCCACAAACTCTGCGTTCGGATCAAAGCTCATACGCAGTTTCCGCGCAACAAGCGGCGCTGTTTCACTCCAGTGGTCTCGCCAGTGCTAAGTTGTCCCACTACCTAACACCGGAAACCTTGACGTATTTACCCGAAGAGACACATGACCTTCCTGAAGAGGTCTATCACAACCTTTCTGGTCACCAGAGGCGTCAACTGGCAGAACAAACACCGCGTGAGCTAATGCCGGCCGATCTCTACAATCAGCTGATCCACGCTCAACGTCAGTTCCAAATTTCCCTACAAACTTAATGGGTTAACATCTTTGCTATTGACGCAGGATCACATTCTCGTTGTCTCATTTTGTATACATATTCACCCGTTCAACTAGAGAGTGTGAAACACCGCAAAGAAACACGCTCTGCTCAAAGATGCGCACAACTTATTTGAAGTTATTCACATATAAGTAACAGTTAATCTACCATGCTATATGAACAAAGTAGTCAAGTGTGACGAGAAGGAAGGCGAGCGATGGATATAAAAAATGCAGTAATATTAATTACTTCTGCAGGCTCTCAGCTTGGTGGTACGCTCGCGTCTCATTTCGCATCGCTAGGTGCCACCTTGGTTCTGTGCGACAAAAACTCCGCTCGCTTGCAACAAACAGTGCAAAGCTGTCAGCAGATCTCCACTAAGATCTACTCCTGTGCGATTGTTGATTACAGTGTCGATGCCATTCACGATCTGTTTCACTACATGGATGATACGTTAGGTCACTCACCCGATGTGTTGATCAACGCCATCACTAGCCATGCGATGCCGACCATTCTTGAACAGAGTGGCCGCGAGATTTTTACTCAGCAGCTTTCCCACATGGCAGCGACGCTATTTAGCTTTGGCCAAGCTACCGCAGAGCGAATGAGGACGGAAAAGAAAAACGGGGTAATCGTCAACGTTATCGCCCATGCGGATTATCGAGATTTATCTGGCTTCGACAACGCCACCTCCATGGTGGCCGGTTTTACCCAAAGCTGGGCTAAAGAGCTAACGCCTTTCAACATTCGCGTTGGCGGTGTCGTACCCAGCTATGATGTTGACGATGTTCATTGGTCGGAGATTCACGACGAGCTGATCCGCAATACCGAGTATATCGTCGCCAATGATTACTTCAGTGGACGCGTAATGGCCGCTTAGCGTTGCAAAATGGCCTCGCTCGCTTGCTCAATCAGATCGAGCACATTCTCGAACCCTTCATCTCCGCCATAATATGGGTCAGGTATTTCATCCACGTCTGCATCAATGTCACTGAGAAACAGTTTGAGCTTATGTTGATGCTCACGTGGGCACTGCGCTTGAAGATCGGCTAAGTTGTCCCTATCTGCCGCCAAAATGAGATCAAAGCGAGCAAAATCATTGGGCTCTACTTGCCGTGCTCGAATCCCTTTAAACGAATATCCCCGCTTCTTCCCTGCCGCCTGGGCACGTGGGTCCGGCGCATGACCTTGGTGGTAACCGATGGTTCCTGCCGAGTCTATCTCCACTTCAACGCCTAGCTCTTTTGCTTTCGCTCTGAGCACCGCTTCGCCCGTCGGAGAGCGACAGATATTGCCCATGCAGACGACAAGGATGGAGGAACACTGAGTACTGTTCATGATGGATTTCCTTTTCAGTTGACCAATGTGCCGGCGTTTTCTCTCATTAGGAAAACACGCCGTCGATTCCAAAACCATACGCGCAGATAAAAAAAGAGTGAAGCACGGGCTTCACTCTTTCGAATTCTCATAGGGGCGGTTTACTTGTAGTAAGCCTCAACCTCGCCTTTGAGTTTAATCAGCATCGGTTGACCCCAGCGATCTTTTGCTTTCGGTGATGGGATTTTTACCCAGCCTTCGCTGATGCAGTACTCTTCCACATCGGTGCGCTCTTTGCCATTTAGGCGAATGCCGATTTGGTGTTCAAAACACTCAGCGATGTGATGTGGGCTGCGTGGGTTGCCTGATAGGTGATCCGGTAACTCAGGTTTGGCGTTGGTATCGCTCATACTTGTGACCTAATAGTAGTAATCAAAACGTGGATTCTAGTTGAGACGCTAGGCGGGTTCAACTCTCACATCAAGACAAAGGGTAAGAATACCGCTTGTCGGCGCCTCAACTACTCGCCACTGGATAAGCGAAGGTGCAACAGACCATTGTCGACAAACGCGTTATCGGGATGAAAGGTAACCAGATTCGATTCAAAGGACCAATCCCCTGCTCCCCAGCGCGTGTGATCGAAACGATCAAAATCATCACGCCACACCTTCTCAAAATGCCCATCTTGATAGCGGTAGTACTCCATCCAGTCCACTTGCTGGGTGAGTGGCAGTTGCTCAGGCTGAAACTTACCCACCCAATCCGCCGCTTCAGAGACCCAAAGGTTCATGCGGTAACTTTGCGGGCTGTCTCGCATGTCTATCACCTGTTGCGAGTCCTTGGCTAATACGCGATGCAACACCTCACCATTGACCAACCAAGTGATTTCATCTGGAGTCCAGATGAGCGTATATTCCTGAAAGGTATTCAGTGGCACGGGATGGAGATGTTCGGAGTGAATCCGCTCGCCAAGGGCGCCTGTGATGAGATTGGTTTGCAGTTGGTTGGGCGCTTTGCCGATCGCCTCGATATCTATCTCACGCCAAGGAATGCCGCCTTGCCAAGATTCATTATCATAGGTGAAAAAAGACGAGACGACGCCGGGCGCAGAGACCAACTTCAACCTCATTACGAACTTGCCAAAGGTGACCTTGTCATGGCTGTATACTTCTGCGCCATAGAGTGGAACAGACGTCGTATTTAACCGCCCAGACTGAACCAAGGTATCTTGATTGGACACGTCAGCTTGTGTGTTAAGTGCGATAAAACTCAGGGCTGCGGCCATCGCGTATCGTTGCCAAGTCGGGTGTATCATCTCTGTGCCTCCTTCTCAAAACACATCTTGGTTATACACCGTGGCTAAGGGGTACAACATTCGTAAATTCAATTTGTTATCCATATCTTGAACAACGACACTTTTTAGATTGGCGGCATGAAATCTATCCCAGCAGGATGAAACTTCTCCCTCTCAAAATGTGATATCACGCGAGAGAGTAACCACAGTCGATGACGGTTTTTTCCCTTTGCGTTGTCCGCTATGATGGCGAGCAAAGGAATGATCACAAGGTAACGATATGTCAGACCAAGCACCTTCTCACAAAGAGCAAAAACACCAACAGCGTCAACAGAAAGTCAAAGAACAAGTTGATAAGAAAATTGCAGCGGCACAAGAAGAGAAAGGCTTGTTGCTCATCATCACGGGCAACGGCAAAGGCAAATCCACCTCAGGGTTTGGCACAATTGCTCGCGCGGTCGGTCATGGTAAACAGTGTGCTGTCGCGCAGTTTATCAAGGGAACCTGGGAGAACGGCGAACGCAACCTGCTGGAAAAACTCGGCGTCGAGTTTCAAGTGATGGCGACAGGCTTTACATGGGAAACGCAAAACAAAACCACTGATACCGAAGCGGCTCAAGTGGTGTGGAAAGAGTGCCAGCGCATGCTCAAAGACGAATCACTGGATGTGATTCTGTTTGACGAACTCACCTACATGGTGAGCTATGGGTATATTGAACTCGATGAAGTGATCGAGGCACTCGAGCAACGCCCAGCAATGCAATCGGTGATCATCACCGGGCGTGGTGCCCATCGCAGTTTGATTGAGATGGCCGATACCGTCTCAGAAGTGAAAAACATCAAGCACGCCTTTGAATCCGGTGTCAAAGCCCTCAAAGGGGTGGATTGGTAACACGATTTTCCCATTACTGGGATTTAAAAAAGCCTAGCTCATAGCGACAATCGCGAGCTAGGCTTTTTGTTTGTTGCTGTGGTGCGCTGTGAGGTTAGTTGAACAAACCTTTGATCAAACTGTTGACGGCTTCCTTGGTTTTTTCGTCTTTGATTTTCCCGTCTAACTTCTCTAAGCCACGGTCAATCTCTTTCTGCGCTTTTTGCTTCAGTACATCATCAAAAACTAACTTGAACTTAGGCGCATCCCACGAGCCGGAGATGTTAATTGGAATCGTGACATCCTTCAGCTCATCGATATCTTTACCACCTTGGCCTTCCAAAGAACCAACCACTGAGGTGCTCACGGTAAAGTTCACTGTCTGCTTGATGTAGTTCGCTCCGCCTTGACCACGGATTCGTAGCAGAGGGGATTGCATGGTGAGATCGTTGGTCGATACATTGCCTTTGTTAAGGACTAACGTAGCTTTCATCGCACTAAAGTCGGTTTTCTTAACACCCGTTGCGGCTTCCACTTTTTGACCTTTGATCTTGGCGTAGTTTTCACGAATCAACTGCGCAACGTTGATCCCATTGACCGCACCATCGGTGAAACTTATTCCTATCGTGCCAACAAGGTTTTGCTGAATACCACTTGGAGTCAAACTGTTACCTTTAACGTCAACATCAATGTTACCTGTGCCTTCCAACTGATCAGTGTTGGCCACATCCACCAGCAAAGGCTGAACTTTCACGCCGCGAATCTGCTTTTTGGCACTGTAGGTCGCTGGGCTCTTACGCGCATCCAACCGTCCTGTGGCTGTGACGCTACCCTGGTAGAGGTTGGCGGTAAAAGCGCTCAAATCAACCACACCTCGGTCAATCGAGAAGCTTGTGCTCACCTTCTCCATCTTGGCGTTGTTGGCCTTGAACTTATCGATGGTGATGTCACCCTTCACGTCCAAATTGGCCAACGCTGACAAGTCAGGTTCTACTTCTGCACTCGGTTGTTTCGCAGCTGACGTCCCCGCTTGTGACGTGCCTGATTGCGGTGAAGAACTTGACGTCGATTGAGATGAGTCGGAAGATTCGCCTTGATTTGAGCTGGCTTCGCCTAGTCCAAGAAATTCATCCAAGTCGATGTTTGGACTGTGAAGCGCAAAGCGCACTTTCGCGATTTCGGCCAAGGTGACGTCGGCTTTGCCATCAAATTGCAATGCATTGGCAGTCAGTTTACTCAGCACAAGGCTCAGATGACTCTTAGTGAGATCAAAACGTATGTCCGATAACAAGCCAATAGCCATAGGGGATTGAGGTAGGCTCTCGCCTTGCAACTGACCGTCGAGCGTGAATTGATTCACTTGCACTAGCGTCATCGCTTTATCAACGCTCAGTTTGGCCGCGCCCGTCATATCGATGTCCATATCAGCGGCTTGGCCTTTGATCTCGAAAGTCAACGGATTCACCGCATCAAACTGAAACGTCTCTAACGCCAGCTTAATGGATTCCATTTTGGTGCTTGGGTCACTAAAACGGCTATCTAGGTTGATATTGCGCAAAGCATAATCACGCAACCCGGGGGCTAATTTGAGCTCAAGGTCACCCTTGGTTTCAAACACTTGCTGGTTGTTTTGACCTTTCGCTGCAAACGTCACCGAGCTCCATTGTTCGAAGGCAAACTCAGACAAGTTAAATGCCACATCGAACAGTTTCGTAAAACTACCTGTGCGCAGGTCTTGGATCTCAATAGCGGCGTTACTGACGCTCACGCCAGCGAGATTGATGCTCCAAGCGGCCCCAGTTTCTGTTTCGGTGGACGACGGCTCGCTGCTGGTTGAGCTTGCTACGTCCCCTGCCGTACTCTGGGTTTGAGTCGCCGGTTGCGATGAAGATGACGATTGAGTCAAAGCATCCAAATTGGTCGAGCCATCTTTACGCGTGATCAGTGCGAACTCTGCACCATCGAGGCGAAGTTTTCCAATGTTGAGCTGCTGGCTAAATAGCGGCATGACCGAGACATCAATACCCACTGAATCGACTTTAAACAGATTTTGTTTATCAAACCCGGCTGGGTTTCTCAGTTCAGTTTTACCGAGCTCAAAACCAATCGATGGGAAAAACTGCCAACTGATATCCCCCTCAATGACCAGATCTAAGCCGGTGTGCTTTTTGGCCTGTTCGACAATCAGGGGTTTAAATTGGTTGGGATTGACGAGGGTTACCAATGCAACCACCCCGCCAAGGAGGACCACAACGACGACCGCTATGGCTATGAGTAACTTCTTCATCAGCATTATCCTTGCTAAGTAAGAGACAATTTTAGGCCTTCCCCAAGTATAAGTCGTGATTGAACAAATACTTGTCGCCATAAAAAGAAAGTGGCACTTAAAGTGCCACTTCTCACTAAAAAAATAAACCCCGCTGGGATTATGCTTTCAAAAGTTTTGCAATGTGCGCTTTTAACACATCAATGGCGATACGGTTTTTACCGCCACGAGGCACAATGATGTCCGCATATTGTTTAGAAGGCTCAATGAACTGCATAAACATCGGGCGAACCGTTTTCTGATATTGCTTCAAAACGGAATCCATTGTACGACCACGCTCTTCCACATCACGCTTCACGCGGCGCAGCAAACAGATATCAAGCGGCGTGTCCATAAAGACCGTCGCATGCATCAAATCACGTAGACGCGGGTCAGTCAGGAGCAGAATGCCTTCAAGGATGATGACTTTCTTTGGTGTTAACGTGGTGGTTTTATCTAGGCGGGTATGCTCAGTGTAACTGTACTCAGGGACTTCCACCGCTTCACCGCGGATCAACTGTTCTAGATGGTCACAAAGCAAGTCATGGTCTAGCGCACTTGGGTGGTCATAATTGGTTTTTACACGCTCTTCCATGCTTAGGTGGCTTTGATCGTTGTAGTAACTATCTTCCGTAATCACACCAATTTGATGATCGCCCACCTTCTCACGCAACTCACGGTAAATCGTACTTGCGATTAAACTTTTCCCAGAAGCAGACGCGCCAGCAATACCGACGATCACACATTGATTATTCTCAGACATTATTCTTGCACTCGATGTTTGAATTGGTGTCATATTCACTAATATTAGCAAGTGTGCAAATAGACGCATGCATATCAGTGTAAATTGGTTAAACCGCATGATTATAGGGAGAAGCGCGGTTTGTTGCTAGTCACACTTAGCAACAAAACCGCATTTGAAGGGAGAAAAACGCAAGCAATCGATTACACCGAGTGAGGGTTACTCGACCATGGTGAATTGGATTGCCGCAGGGCGCTCCTCACCTTGCCAATACATGCGCGCAGTGATCGATTCGGCAAGGGTAAGGTAGATTTGACTGTGCTCTGAGTCTGGCCTTGCCGCCACCGTAGGCACGCCTTGATCGATGTCTTCACGCATCGCAATATGCAGCGGCACTTGAGCGAGCAGATCCAACCCATATTCTTGCGCCATTTTCTCTGCGCCGCCTGCGCCAAAGATGTGCTCACGCTCACCGCAATGAGAACAGATATGGTAACTCATGTTCTCGACCAAGCCGACAACTGGCACCTCTACTTTATTGAACATCGCCGCGCCTTTACGTGCATCGGCGAGCGCCAAATCTTGCGGTGTGGTGACAATCAAAGCACTGGTGACGGGGATTTGCTGCGCCAGCGTCAGTTGAATATCCCCCGTACCCGGCGGCATATCGACCACTAAATAGTCCAAATCTGGCCATTCGGTCTCATTCAACAGCTGAGCTAACGCCTTAGAGGCCATCGGGCCACGCCAAATCGCGGCTTCGTCTTTGGACACCAGATAACCGATAGATTGCGTCACGATGCCGTGCGCCTTGATAGGTTGCATCCACTTGTTGTCTCTCACTTGTGGCTTAGCGTCTTGCTGACCAATCATCATCGGCACTGATGGCCCATAAATATCCGCATCCAACAAACCGACGTTGGCACCTGTCGCGGCCAGCGCCAACGCCAAGTTGACCGACGTTGTCGATTTTCCCACACCGCCTTTGGCTGAGGTTACGGCAAGGATATTTTTCACGCCTTTCACTTCCGCGCTCACATGAGTGCTGAGCGGTTTCACATCGATTTGGATAGAATACGGGAAACGCTGGATTTGACCGCGCTCTAACTGACCTTCAATCCAAGTAGTGAGTTCACTAGGCAAAGAGCGCGAAGAAAACGGCAGTCGAATCTGACATTGGTCGGCGGCGACATGAACGAGATGTGACGTTGAGGCCCAATCGGCCACAAGCTGTGGATGTTGAAACTGATTAAGCCAGTCGCATAGCGCTTGCTTGGAAGTAAACTGCTGCATGAATGCTCCTTGTTATAAGACCCACTGAACTGGCAGAGGGCGCGCAGAAAACACACGCTCTTTGTACAGAAGGATAGCACCGCACATGCTATCACTCCCGAGGTCCTGACAGAACCCTGAAAAAACTGGGTGTTTGAGCAACTAGATACCTTGGAGTCACTGGTGGGATAAGGTAGTATTACCGTCTATTTTTTCCTACACCTTAAGAAGCGAATATTAAGTATGGCAAACGATCCAAGAACCCTTGATCCAAGGAAACTGCTGGTAACTTGTGCCCTTCCGTACGCTAACGGTTCGATTCACCTAGGTCACATGCTTGAGCACATTCAAGCCGATATCTGGGTACGCTACCAACGCCTACGTGGCAACACTGTAAACTTCATCTGTGCTGACGATGCTCACGGCACGCCAATCATGCTAAAAGCACAACAGATGGGGATGACACCAGAAGAGATGATCGCTGCCGTAAGTGAAGAGCACCAAAAAGACTTCGCTGGCTTCGATATTAGCTTTGATAACTACCACAGCACACACTCAGAAGAGAACCGTGAGCTAGCGTCACACATCTACTTAGAGCTAAAGAAAAACGGCTTTATTTCTAGCCGTACCATTTCTCAACTGTTTGACCCTGAGAAAGAGATGTTCCTTCCGGACCGTTTCGTAAAAGGGACCTGTCCGAAGTGTAAATCCGAAGACCAGTACGGTGATAACTGTGACAACTGTGGTGAAACCTACAGCCCAACGGAACTGATTGATCCTAAATCAGCGGTCTCTGGCGCGACGCCCATCATGAAAGATTCTGAGCACTTCTTCTTCGACTTGCCTCAGTTCGAAAGCATGCTGAAAGAGTGGACTCGTTCTGGTTCTCTTCAAGCTGAAACCGCCAACAAGATGCAAGAGTGGTTTGAGTCAGGTCTGCAGCAGTGGGATATTTCACGTGATGCCCCTTACTTTGGCTTCGAGATCCCAGGTGAAAAGGACAAGTTCTTCTATGTTTGGCTAGATGCGCCAATTGGCTACATGGGCTCGTTCAAAAACCTGTGTGACAAGCGTGATGATCTCGACTTCGACGAGTACTGGAAAAAAGACAGCACAACTGAGCTTTATCACTTTATTGGTAAAGACATTGTTTACTTCCACTCTCTGTTTTGGCCAGCGATGCTTGAAGGCAGCGGTTTCCGCAAGCCAGACAACGTATTCGTCCACGGCTATGTCACGGTTAACGGCGCGAAGATGTCTAAGTCTAAAGGGACCTTCATCAAAGCAGCTACTTACCTAGATCACCTAGATCCAGAGTGTCTACGTTACTACTACGCGGCGAAGCTCAACAGCCGCATCGATGACCTCGACCTCAACCTTGAAGACTTCACTCAGCGCGTGAACGCTGACGTCGTGAACAAGATTGTTAACCTAGCATCACGTAACGCAGGCTTCATCAGCAAGCGCTTTAACGGCAAGCTTTCAGCACAGTTTGCAGAGCCAGAACTATACAACGAGTTCGCAACAGCGGCTTCTCGCATCGCAGAGCTTTATGAGAGCCGTGAATTTGGTCGCGCAATCCGCGAAATCACGGCCCTTGCTGACAAAGCAAACCAATACGTCGATGAGAAAGCGCCGTGGGTGATTGCGAAAGAAGAAGGTAAAGACCAAGAGCTGCAAGACATCTGCTCTGTGGGTATCAACCTATTCCGCGTATTGATGACGTACCTAAAACCTGTGATGCCTGCGCTCGCTGCACGCACTGAAGCCTTCCTAAACGAAGAGCTGACGTGGGAAGGGGTCGCGTCACCGCTGACCGATCACGAAATCACTAAGTTCAAAGCGCTGTTCAATCGCATTGATCCGAAGAAAGTGGAAGCGATGGTGGAAGCGTCTAAAGAAGATGCGGCAGCCGAAGTGGCAGCGAAGGAAGCAGCAGAAGCGGCGAAGCACCAAGCGAGCCAAACTGAGCTGGATAAAGATCCTATCGCCGATGAGATTGAATTTGATGCATTCGCCGCCGTGGACATGCGTATCGCTCGTATCATCTCTTGCGAAGAAGTGCCAAAAGCCAACAAGCTGCTTAAGTTCCAGCTCGATATCGGCGGTGAAACTCGTCAAGTCTTCTCTGGTATTAAGTCTGCTTACAAACCCGAAGAGCTTGAAGGCAAACTCACCGTGATGGTTGCGAACCTTAAGCCGCGTAAGATGAAATTTGGTATGTCGGAAGGCATGATCCTAGCAGCAGGCCCTGGTGGCAGCGAGCTATGGATTCTTGAGCCTCATGAAGGCGCACAGCCAGGTATGCGCGTGATGTAATCACCAGGCTCGTATCACTCATCCCCGCGTGACACCGTCCGCGGGGATTTTTGTGCCCTCAATCACAATATTAGGGCTTACTTTGCACCAAAACCGTTCAACCCCTTCGCCGTCCAGAATGTAACTTACTGTATTTAAACAACTTATAAGTTGGCACTGTTCCTGCTCTACCCACTTAGTAGTAGGCGAGTACAAGGAGTACGTTATGTTTGTGTTGATCTCAGTGGTTCTATCGATAGCCGTATTGGCTGTCATGCTTTACTTCTCTAAAAAGCGTCAAAGCACTTTAGAGCGCAAGTTTGAAACACTGGTCTTGCTGCGACAGGTGATGTTGCTTAGCCGCAAACATCGTAGCGCGACCCACTTAGCGTTAACCAAGGAGGTGACGGATAGTGAGCTGGAAGAGATTGAAGCGCTCTACGATCAAATGGTCGATATCACCAATGGCTTGGTGGCCAACGCGCCCTTTGACAACAAACCCATGTACCGAATTTTCCAATTAAAACTCAAAGGCATGCATAAAGAGTGGCAAGACAGAACCGTGATTCGCAACCAAGTCATCCACGGTAAAACCATTCGTCACTGCATGTTCTTGATGGATGAAGTCGCGATTGCATGGTTGATTGAGTCTGAGCGTGAAGATCTCAGTGATGAGTACCACATGAACTGGCAACAAATCCTCGACAGTATGGAAGTGTTGACTCAACTGCGTTTGTGCATTCCAGAAATCGATACTATTGATGGTCGCTTGCGCGTTAAATACTATTGCGACAAAACACGTCGTAAACTTAACCAACTGTCGATTATCAGTCCCTTGAGTGTTGCCTCGCCAGCCAGCAGTGCCGCGATGCGTGACCTGACTGAAATCGCCATCAGCGAAGAGCTTGATTGGACAGAAGAAGCCTTGTATGAACTGACCAGTGACGTGTCTGCGGTCATCTCGCAAGTCTATGACCAAGTGTTATCGGACATGACGGAAACACT
Source organism: Vibrio sp. R10-SG-ISO4 (assembly GCF_059834135.1). NCBI lineage: Bacteria > Pseudomonadati > Pseudomonadota > Gammaproteobacteria > Vibrionales > Vibrionaceae > Vibrio > Vibrio sp. R10-SG-ISO4. The sequence goes on along the minus strand of NZ_JCBDHJ010000008.1, from coordinate 80,727 downwards.
CTATCTGCCACTTCCTCGAGTAGCGATAGCGTGAACGGCTAGCGATACACGTTTTAGCAAAATCTATGGTTGCCAATCTATTTGAAATAAATAAAACGGCCAGGTGATAAGACCTGGCCGTTTTCATCATTGTTTGGTCAACGCGAATATGCGCTAAAGACTCTGATACTTAGATCATTTTTACTTAGAGCATTTTGCGCGCCGCTTCGACGACAACTTTAATCGAGCGTGCTTCGGTTTCTTTTAGCGTAGAGTGATCAGGGATCTCTTTTTGAGTTCGGTTGATGATGACACCCGCCACACAACCTGCTTTTAGGCCTGAGCTTGCACACATCGTCAATAAGGTCGCTGACTCCATCTCGAAGTTCAGTACGCCCATATCTTGCCACTCTTTCATCGAGCCTTGGAAACGTTTCACCACGCGACCGGAGAAGGTATCGTAACGCTCTTGACCAGGGTAGAAGGTATCACTGGAAGCCGTGACACCCATGTGAACCGTTGCACCTGTCTCTTCTACCGCCGCTTTCATCGCTGTTGCGACATCAAAATCAGCCACCGCTGGGAACTCCATAGGCGCGAAATGTAGACTGGCACCATCGAGACGCACAGAGCCGGTTGAAACAATCATATCGCCAACATTCACATGCGGTTGGATTGCACCAGTGGTACCAACACGTAGGAAGGTACGCACACCACACTGCGCTAGCTCTTCAACCGCAATAGAAGTCGATGGGCCACCAATACCGGTTGAACACACAACAACAGGCTTGCCCTCTAATTCAGCGCGGTACAGCGTGTATTCGCGGTGACTGGCGAGAAAGACGGGATTATCCATCTCTTCAGCAATTTTTTGCACACGTGCAGGATCACCAGGGATGATCGCGAGTGTCGCACCAGCAAGATCATCTTTCGTAACACCAAGGTGGAAAACAGCTTGAGACATAGGGGAGGCTCCTTATAGTGACAGGCTCATCGAATGAGTGGCGGCCTGTTCTTACATTTGTTTGGGTACCCGGATACTCTAACCAAGTCAGCAGCAATATAGAGTGATTTAGATCACACATAACAAAGCAACAAAACATTCAATTTCACAATAAACCGTTTTGCATCACACTTTAATGCGCAATATCGTCAATTTTGCACATAAAACCGCCGTTTGATCTCACGTTTTCTCATCGCTACGGCCATCACCCCGAGGTCAACAGCGATGCCTCCGAGAGCGAAATAAACGGCGAGACGTAGATTAAACCGGATGCTTAAAGCAATCGTTGATGGTTTTACCGATCGCACGTAACACATCTCTTCTCGTGATGATCCCAACCAATCGACCATTATCAATGACAGGGTAGACCTTAGGCTTACCGACCTTCATCATATCCGCCAACTCGATAATAGAAGTCTCAGGGGTCACTGAAAGTACCTCCTTGCTCATACAGTCCGATACGATATGGGTATCTTGGCAGTAGTAACTCACCTTGATGAGTTTATCCAACAGGTCTTGGCCCGAGAGAAAACCAATCACTTTTTTGCTCTCGTCAATCACGGGCCCACCGAGATAATTTGAGTTCATCACCTTTTCAAGCGCCGCACTCAACGACATATTGGGGGTAAATGTCACCGCTTGTAACGTCATATAGTCTCTGACCTTTAATGATTCCATCTGCGTCTCCTTGTCCGTGCTCTGGGCGGGTCATACTATATATTGTCGTCTAATTTCTTGATTTCACAAATGGCGCTGCGGATTTTTCCACCGCCCCTCAACTTAATGACTAAACTGTAATTAGTGATAGCGATGGAGAGGTATGAGCCCGTGAACTCAACGTTGACTGAATTGATGAAAGTGAACCCCGCGTTGATGCATACGGTGTTTGCCTCTTTGCCTGAGCCGACCTTTTTAATCAGCAAAATGGGCGTCTATGTGGAGGCGTGGGGTGGACGCGATACGACGCGTCACCATGACCCAAGAATCATTATCGGGCTAGATCAGTACCAGGTACTCCCCGCTGATAAAGCGGTGTGGTTTAGCCAAGTGGTGGTCGATGTCATAGAGAGTCAAACCCCGGCAGAGCTGGAATACTCCCTTGACCCAAAGTCGTTGAGCTGTTTTAACGAGGTGGAAGGGCCAAAAGATCGACAGTTTTTTAATGCGTTGGTGATCCCCCTCCCCGATACGGAGTTTGTCCTCTGGACGGTTCGCAACATCACCGAGCACCAAAATGCGCTAGAAAGGTTGGCAAAGCAGCAGCTTGAATTGGAAAAAATTACCCATCTTGACCATTTGACTAAGGTCTACAACCGCTACGCCTTGGATGTGATGGTCCCGGATGTCTTAGAGCTGGCCTATCTTAACCAAACCGGATGTGCGCTGCTGATGATCGATCTTGATTGTTTTAAACAATACAACGATCGCTATGGCCATTTGAAAGGCGATGATGTGCTTGAATCACTGGGGGCAACGCTGATGAACTGGTGCAGTGCGCACGACCTCTGTTTTCGCTATGGTGGTGATGAGTTTCTGATTGTGTGTCCCAACATCAGGGAGAGTGAGTGTTTAGAGCGTGCAGAGCAATTGCGAGATCAGGTTAACGCTCTAGCGATTGAGCATCTATCTTCAACCGTAAGCAATTGTGTGTCGATTACGATTGGCATTCATTATTGCCCGCACATTCCCCACCCGATGAGCACTGAGCGTCTAGTCGCTGTCGCAGACAAAGCGCTGTTCTTTGCCAAAAAACAGCGCCGGGGTACGATTCATCAAATCAATCAGTGGTAGAGCAAGGCATCAACTAAGGTTGTTGCCAGCGCTGTGCGGCTTGCGCATCGGACTCACGCGATTCCACCCAACGCGTATCGGTTGTCGTGCGCTCTTTTTTCCAAAACGGCGCTTGTGTCTTGAGGTAGTCCATCACAAATTCGCACGCTTCAAACGCGGCTTTGCGATGCGCACTCGTTACACCGACAAACACAATTTGATCGCCAATATCAAGATCGCCAATACGATGGATCACACGCACACAATCTAGCGGCCAACGCGCCAATGCGCTGTCGCCAATCTTTTGCAGCGATGACTCCGTCATTCCTGGGTAATGTTCAAGGGTAAGACCGGTCACTTGGTCGCCCAAGTTCATGTCCCTTACCTTACCGACAAAGGTCACCACTGCGCCAATACTGGCGTCTTTCGCCAACTGACCATACTCCTCACCGACATCAAAATCATCCGCTTGAACAGAGATACGAACCGTCATCGTTAGCCCCCAGTCACTGGCGGGAAAAAGGCCACTTCATCGCCATCTTTCAGCGGATGGGTAAGCGGCACAATCGCTTGATTCACCGCTGCGAGCAGTTTACCCGCTTCAAGTGCGAGAGACCATTTGCCCTCTTGCTGCGCAAGATGCGCACGCAATGACTCCACGGTGTCAAATTGGTCAGGGAGCGTTAATGTATCAACGCCAACCAACTCGCGCGTCTGCGCAAAAAACAATACGTTAATCATAATCCACCTTGAAATGCCCGGATTTTCCGCCCGTTTTCTCCAAAAGACGCACCGAACCGATCACTATGTCTTTTTGAACCGCTTTACACATGTCGTAGATGGTCAGCGCCGCCACTGAAGCCGCGGTCAATGCTTCCATCTCCACACCGGTCTTACCGGCGAGCTTGCACACCGACTCGATGCGCACCTGACTCTTTTCGGTCAGCGCTTCCAACTGTACTTCCACTTTGGACAGGAGCAGCGGGTGGCATAACGGAATCAAGTCCCAGGTTTTTTTCGCGGCTTGAATACCGGCAATACGAGCGGTGGCAAACACGTCACCTTTGTGATGCTCTCCAGAGAGAATCAGTTGCAGCGTCTCTGGCGCCATGTGAACAAAAGCTTCAGCGCGCGCCTCGCGCACTGTGTCTGCTTTGCTCGACACATCGACCATATTCGCTTCACCCGAAGCATTGATGTGAGTCAGTTCACTCATGCGATCCCCTTATACTGATAAGTGAGGCATAAAGTTACAAGGACGATGGCTGGCATCCAACTGCTGCTTGATGATCTTAGTCCAGCCTGTGCGACACGCGCCTGTCGAACCCGGCATGGCAAAAATCACGGTGTGATTGGCAAAGCCAGCAATGGCACGTGACTGAATCGTTGAAGTGCCGATTTCTTCAAAAGAGACCATGCGAAATAGCTCGCCAAACCCTTCCACTTCTTTATCAAACAGAGGCTTCAGTGCTTCAGGCGTACTATCGCGAGAAGTAAACCCCGTACCGCCGGTGATCATCACCGCTTGGATTGACTCATCCGCAATCCACTGAGAGACGATGGCACGAATCTTATACATGTCATCAATCACAATTTGTTTATCAACCACTTGGTGTCCTGCCTCTTGAGCTTGCTCGACCAAGTAGCGTCCCGAGGTATCGTTTTCTTCGTTACGGGTATCCGACACGGTTAACACCGCGATTGTCGCCGGTTGAAATTTGCTTTCTGCGTGACCCATTTGTTCACCTTTCACATAATTTACGTTGTTTTTTTCCATCACGAGTGTCCCCCCGTGATCACAATTTCGCTTTCGTCATTCTGACGTGACTATCCACCGATAGAGGCTAAATGAGGTGTAGCACCTGAGTTGCCATCATGAAGAAAGTGACTGACGGATTTGGTTTGAAGTGCTTGCTGAATACGCGACGTCAGCGCCGCTTGTTGGCCATCACTTTGGAGCAAATCTCGCAGATCCACCCCCTCTTCGCCAAACAGACATAAGTGCAATTTACCAATTGCCGAGACTCGTAGACGATTGCAACTTTGGCAAAAATCCTTCTCGTAAGGCATGATCAAACCAATTTCACCTTGGTAATCTGGGTGAATAAACACCTGAGCGGGGCCATCGTTACTGGCTCGAGCCTTGAGCAGCCAGCCGTTGGCGATAAGCTGATTGCGAATCGCCACACCGGAGACATGATGTCGTTGAAACAGCTCATCCATCTCACCCGTTTTCATCAATTCAATGAAACGTAACTGGATTGGCCGGTCTTTTATCCAAGCGAGAAACGCCGGCAGTTCTTGCGCATTGAGATCTTTCATCAACACAACGTTCACTTTGACCTGCGAATACCCCACTTCAAACGCTTTATCAATGCCCGCCATGACTTGGGTAAACTTGTTCTCACCGGTGATCTGGTGGAACATGCGCGAGTCAAGGCTATCGACGCTAACGTTAATGTGAGTTAACCCGGCTTGCTTCCACTGTTCAACCTGCTTCTCCATCCGGTAGCCATTAGTGGTAGTGGCGACTTTCTTGATGCCCGGCGTACTTGAGACGGTATGAATGATATCCGTGAAGTCTTTACGTAAGCTGGGCTCTCCGCCTGTGATGCGCACCTTGTTAGTGCCGCACTCGGCGAACGCATTGACGACCCGTTGGATCTCTTCTATCGATAAAAAAGACGAGCTGCGACGCCCCGCAGATTGATAACCATCAGGCAAGCAGTAGGTACATTTGAAGTTACAGACATCTGTAACAGAGAGACGCAAGTAGTAAAACTTGCGTTGAAAACTATCTTCGAATTGTTGCGCCACGAAACACCTTTCCAAACACGGGAGGCATGACCATTTCCAATCAAGCCCTTGTGACCTTATGTCACTGGCTTAGCGCGCTTATTCTCTTGTTGAAAACTTAGCCCGATAAGCTCGGAGTTATGGCAACTGATTCCGTTTTGAACCAGCAGCTAAGCGATAAAATACTTAAAATTTGTGGGCCTTTCTACCTTTGGCGTAAAAAAACCGAATCTCGCGCCCAAAATACCCACTATTGAGTACTTGCGGCGCCTCGATTACTCTACATTGTAGTCCATAGTGATAATAACAATGACACACACATGACGTTATACAATACAAAAAAAGTGGTCGCAGTTGGCGGCGGTCACGGTCTAGGGCGCATGTTGGCGGCTCTAAAAGATTTCGGTAGTAACGCCACGGGGATCGTGGCGACGACAGATAACGGTGGCTCAACTGGGCGTATTCGCCACTGCCAAGGCGGCATTGCCTGGGGCGACACTCGTAACTGTATCAACCAATTGATCACCGAACCCTCCATCAGCTCAATGATGTTCGAATATCGCTTCAAAGGCGCGGGAGAGCTCGATGGTCATAACCTTGGCAATCTTATGCTCACGGCACTGGATAACCTATCCGTGCGCCCACTAGAGGCGACCAATCTCATTCGCAATATGCTTAAAGTGGATGTCAATATCATCCCCATGTCAGAGCACCCCTCTGACTTGAAAGCCCTTGCACCTAACGGACGCTGGGTCACCGGTGAAACCAGTGTCGATGAAATGCCAGATAAGTTGATTCGTTTAGACTTAGAGCCAGAGGTACCGGCGACGAAAGAGGGCGTCCTCGCTATTGAACAGGCAGATGCAATCATACTTGGCCCTGGCAGTTTTCTGACCAGTATTATGCCCCCGCTGCTGCTGCCTGAATTAAGCAAAGCCATCGCGCTCAATCGCAAAGCGACACTGATTTTCGTCGAAAACTTATCCAAGGAGCATGGTCCTGCGGGGAAAATGTCCTTAAGGGAAAAACTCGAATGGTGTGAACGCGCATGCCAAGGGCGTAGGATTGATGTGGTGCTCGGTGATACGCCTCACCCTGAGCTCAGCGAGTGGAACTGTGTGACGACGCCCCTTGCCTCACCCAATCGCGACTGGCGTCACGACCGGGTGAAATTGCAGCGCGCCATTGAACACTTAATTGACCAATAACGAGTGGTAACTTTGCTTGGTCTCGTGCAGCAGAGCAATCATGGCATGCTTTGATTGCTCTACGTCTAACTCCGCCCCGGTTTTGACTTTGGTATCTATTTGCGTAGAGAGATGACACAGGGCATCGGCGCCAAAACTGGCGGCGCTGCTTTTCAACGCGTGGCTGATCTCTTTAAGGTACTCTAACACGTCCGTTGCACCGTCATCAGAGAGATGCTCAATGTAACTGCTCAGTTCCCCTAAAAAGATGTCTAATAGCACAGGGACATTCTCTTGGCCGATTTCATCGGCCAACTTATCGACTTTAGCCTGATTCAAAACAGGTTCCATTAGCTTTCCTTAGCGTTCCACGCTTGTAATTTTCGATAGAGCGTTGACGGGCTGACATCCAAATACCCTGCGGCCTTCGGTATATTGCCATCACATGCGGCGATCGCCTGCTCAATGGCGTTTTTCTCAGTCAACCATAACGGAAAAATCTCGTGCACTGAAATCGTCTCCGGCTGCGGTAAAGAGACTCGGATTTCATTGGTCGCCGGTTGGTTTAGCGGCGGCGGCAACATGTCTAAGGTGATCTCGCGGCCATTATTAAGCACAACGACGTTACGTAACACGTTTTGCAGCTGACGCACGTTGCCCGGCCACTCATAACGTTTAAAACGTTCGACCACATCCGGTGCCAGACGAACAAAGTCTTTCCCTTCCTCATTAGACATGAAACCCAACAGCGAGTAGGCAATCTCTATAATATCTTCGCCACGCTCACGCAGTGGCGGGAGATGCAATGGGATCACATACAGGCGATAGTACAAATCTTCCCGAAAACGCCCTTCTTCCACTTCTTTCCAAGGATCTCGGTTAGTTGCACATACAAAACGCACGTCTACGCTTTTCATTTTAGACGACCCGACTTTCTGGAAAGTACCGGTCTGGATAAAACGCAGCAATTTGGTTTGCAAGTCTAGATCCATCTCACACAGCTCGTCCAAAAAGAGTGTGCCACCATCAGCCAACTCTGCGGCGCCCTGCCTGTCGGTTGATGCGCCGGTAAACGCCCCTTTCACGTGGCCAAACAGCTCACTCTCAATCAAATCCTTAGGAATCGCCGCACAGTTGATCGCAATAAAGGGCTTATCGCCACGTTTACTGGTGGCATGAATAGCCTCGGCGCACACTTCTTTACCTGTGCCACTCTCACCAGTGATAAAAATACTCGCTTTACTGGTTGCGGCGGAGTCTATGGTGCGATAGACCGCTTGCATGGTTTGGCTACTGCCGATAAACCCTTGATAACTCTGATTTCCCGGGTTATCGGCTTCGTTTTTCAACTTAGTGGCTTTACGAATCGCGTTGTTCACGGTTACGCGCAGGCGATCGGCTTCACACGGCTTAATCATGAAGTCTTGCGCGCCAAGACGCATCGCTTCTACCGCGCTATCAATCGAGCCGTGGGCAGTCATAAAGATAACAGGGACATCCGGATCTTTCGCTTTCACCGCGGTTAATACGTCCATCCCCGTCATATCTGGAAGTCTTAAGTCGAGTAGGATGAGATCCGGTGTGCGAAAATTGAGGCTCTCAATCGCATCACGCCCAGTGCCGACGATATTGATGTCTATCCCCAGCGGCGTGAGATACGAGCGATAGAGCGCCGCAACGGACGCCGTATCTTCTACCATGAGTAGGTATTTGGATTTTTGAGTATTCATTGCCTAGCCGTCTATTTTTATTTTGCATTCGACTAAATGATTGCATTGCGCATTGCATTTTGCAAATTTATCACCTAAAAAGCGCGTAATTGAATGAAAATCACGCTTTAAAAGTTGGCACGCTAGATGCAGTAAACACTGTGACCCTCATGGGTCACCTAGCCAACTGACGTTGTTAGTGAACAAAGTATTCACAAGAATAGCCAATAGAACTGATTTCTGTTGGCTTTTTTTTGTCTTGTGATCTGGGATTAGCTGTTGGCAATAAATTGCTGCCTCAGCTTGTCAATTTGGTCACGCTTCTCAGCAGCAAGCTCAAATTCCAACTCTTGCGCATGACGATACATTTGCGCTTCGAGCTGACTGATCGCTTTCTCTAACTCTTGTGGGCTCATATTGCCATAGGATTGAGACAACTCGGCGACTTTGGACAAAGGCACGGCGTTTTGATTCTTCTGACGCTTCGACTTCGTGATATCACCTAGCTCCATAATATCTTTGATATTACGTTTTAATGCTTGTGGCTCTATGCCCATTTTCTCGTTGTAAGCTTGCTGTTTCTCGCGACGTCGATTCGTCTCGTCCATCGCTTTCTTCATCGACTTGGTGATGGTGTCCGCGTACAGAATCGCTCGACCCTCAATGTTTCGCGCCGCGCGGCCTATGGTCTGAATCAAGGAACGTTCTGAACGCAAGAAGCCTTCTTTATCGGCGTCTAAAATCGCTACGAGAGAGACCTCAGGCATATCGAGTCCTTCTCGCAACAAGTTAATACCCACTAGGACGTCAAACTCACCAAGTCTCAGATCGCGAATGATCTCGACCCGCTCCACCGTATCGATGTCTGAGTGTAAATAACGCACTTTGACGTCATGCTCGGTCAAGTACTCAGTGAGATCCTCCGCCATTCGCTTGGTCAGCGTCGTGACTAACACACGCTCATCTTTCGCCGCTCGAATACGAATTTCTGACAGTAGATCATCTACCTGAGTCGCCACGGGGCGCACTTCAAGTTGTGGGTCAAGCAAACCCGTCGGCCTAACGACCTGATCGGCGATCTCCCCATCCGATTTCTCTAGCTCATAATTACCTGGCGTCGCTGAAACAAAAATGGTTTGCGGTGCCAGTGATTCAAACTCTTCAAACTTCAACGGACGATTATCGAGCGCCGACGGCAGACGAAAACCAAACTCCACTAAGGTCTCTTTTCGTGAGCGATCCCCTTTGAACATCGCGCCGATTTGCGGAACTGTAACGTGCGATTCATCAATCACCAACAAGCCATCGTGCGGTAGATAGTCAAACAAGGTCGGCGGCGGCTCTCCCTCATTTCGACCACTGAGGTAGCGGGAGTAGTTTTCAATCCCCGAGCAAAAACCCAACTCGTTCATCATCTCTATATCAAACTGAGTACGCTGGGAGATCCTCTGCTCTTCAAGCAATTTGTTGTTTTCCAGCAACGTTTTTTTACGCCCTTCCAACTCTACCTTGATTTTTTCTATCGCATCTAAAATACGATCTCGAGGGGTAACGTAGTGCGTTTTTGGATAAATGGTAAATCGCGGTAGGTCTCGCTGTTTCACCACACCCGTGAGCGGGTCAAACACGCTGATGCAATCTATCTCATCATCAAACATCTCAATCCGAACCGCATCTTGATCCGATTCAGCCGGGAAGATGTCGATCACCTCTCCACGCACTCGAAATTGGCCGCGCTCGAACGCAACGTCGTTGCGGCTGTATTGCAATTCGGCCAAACGACGTAGGATGTCACGTTGGTCCATCACATCGCCGCGACGGATGTGCAACATCATTTGCAAATAGGATTCAGGATCGCCCAAACCATAGATCGCGGACACAGACGCGACGATGATGGCATCTTTACGCTCCAGTAGCGCTTTGGTGGCCGACAGGCGCATTTGCTCTATGTGCGAGTTAACCGAGGCGTCCTTTTCAATAAAGGTGTCGGTGGTAGGTACGTAGGCTTCAGGCTGATAGTAGTCGTAGTAAGAGACGAAATACTCAACAGCATTATTAGGGAAAAACGACTTCATCTCTCCGTACAGCTGCGCAGCCAGTGTTTTATTCGGTGCAAGTAGAATGGCTGGCCTTTGTGCTTGAGCAATCACATTAGCCAGTGTGAACGTCTTGCCAGAGCCCGTAACACCGAGCAGTGTTTGATGGGCAAGCCCTGCATCAAGGCCCTCGAGTAACTGCTTGATCGCGGTTGGCTGATCCCCTGATGGCTGATAGTCTGAGACCAGATCAAATACTTTATTCATACGCATGTACACCGTGAGACAATTTCGTCTATTTTGGCTGTATAGATATACAGACTCAATAGGCGAGAGAAAAATAAATTACCGATTTTTCTTATCTGTAGAATTTACTCTAGATCATCATATTCATTCCTGTTAATATTCCTCCCCCTAAAGGAAATCTACTCCTAAAATTCCTCTCTTTTACTCCACAGCTTACTCACATTTCAAGCTAATTTTTTACATTCTCTTTTTGTTATACACAGGCTAAGATCTCGCTGTTTCTCAGGCATTTTCTCGATTATCATCTGATAGAACAAGGTGTTGTAACCCAAACTCTTCACGTTACAAATTAGAGTAAAGGCATTAATTTTGACGGAAATTTTACTTGATCAGATCTCATACACACACTTATCCACAATTTTGGTGGATAAGTAAATAGAGCCCAAATGCCGCAAGGGCTACAGAAAAGTAAAGCTTTTTTTATGATTAATTTTTGCGTTTTTACGCAGAATGAAACTTGACAGATTTTCTGGTACTGCTAATATCCCGCTCGCTTTAGAGCAATTCCCCCTTAGTTCAGTTGGTAGAACGGCGGACTGTTAATCCGTATGTCGCAGGTTCGAGTCCCGCAGGGGGAGCCACATTCCTAAAAATGCCCAGCTTATACAGTTGGGCATTTTTATAGCTAGAGTTTTGTGAACGGTGGATATGTCACAGCCGGATGGCCGGCCCGTTCGAGTCCCGCAGGGGGAGCCACATTCCTAAAAATGCCCAGCTTATACAGTTGGGCATTTTTATAGCTAGAGTTTTGTGAACGGTGGATATGTCACAGCCGGATGGCCGGCCCGTTCGAGTCCCGCAGGGGGAGCCAAATTCAAGAAAGCCCAGCTTAAAATAAGTTGGGCTTTTTTACGTTCAGAGCTTTGTGAACGGTGGATATGTCACAGCCGGATGGCCGGCACGTTCGAGTCCCGCAGGGGGAGCCAAATTCAAAAAAGCCCAGCTTAGAAATAAGTTGGGCTTTTTTACGTTCAGATCTTTGTGAATGGTGAATATGTCACAGCCGGATGGCCGGCCCGTTCAGCGAATAGATGGCTGAACGAACCAGATTAAATTATTGAAATCGATTAGTTGATAACGATAGTTGAACCAACCATTTCTTCATTCAGTACGGTTAGGTTAGACGCACCTACTGTACCCACCGCTTTCAATAGACCTTGCTCGTCACGCTCCATTGCTGGTGCGTCTGTAGTAATACCCTCAGGCAATTGGTCTAAGCCTTCGATTTGACCATAGAAGATATTGTTCACAAACTTAGAACCAACCATCTGGAATTTTTCGCCTTCAAATTGTCGGAATGCGTTTGTACCATCTTCAGTTGCGATAGACAGGTTGTTTTCAAATAGCGTATTAACAGCTGGGAAGATTGTTTCAACACGTTCATCGTTGGTTAAGCTCACACGGTGAATTGCATTACTCGCAAAGATACCTTGTGTGTTGTTCACTAGCGTGTTGTTCTTAACCACAACGTCTTTTGGTGTCCACTGCTTTTGCAGTGTTTTACCGTCTGTTGAATCTTTACTTAGTACTTCGCCATTCGCTACATCGATGATGCCAGTGTTCAGTACAAGAGCGCCTCGGTAAGTGCCTTTACCTAACGTGCCTTCGATATAGTTGTTTTCAATAACGTGGTTTTCATCATAGATGCGGATACCGCCTGAGTTAGGCGTGTTACCCGGTAAGATCACGTTGTTTGTCACAACATTATTATGGCCATGACGCAAAGAAATCATCGAAGTACTGTTTTTGATTGTGTTGCCATCAAAAGTGATGCCGCTCGCTTTCACAGAGATAAGCTCGATCTCGCCAGAGCCGTTTTTACCGACATAACCACTGATATTGTCGAAGTAGTTATTGCGGATAATACTTTGTGAATCAAACAGTGAGTTGTGGCTGTCACCCACGCGGATCGCTTGTCTGTCGTTGCGGTTGGTTCTCACCATTTTCGGGTTAGAGTTTTCGATCAGCTCCATATCTAAAGCCGTCAGGTCTTTAAAGATGTTACCTTCGATCAGAGTTTTCTCTAACTTGTCTGATGTTGCCACAACAAGCATCGCGCCGCGCTTGTACTTACCTTCAAAAGTATTGTTGGTAATCTTGTTGTTTTCGCCGCCAACAGTGATCCAACGGATGTTAGGGTATTTTCCTTTCTCATCCGCTACGTATTCGTAATCGTTGAACTTGTAGATAACAGAGTTATTTAAGGTGTTGTTTTTACCAAAGATACCAAACACGCCCATGATGTTTGCATCATGACTTTCAGTGCTTAGCGTTGCGCCACCTTCAGTGAAGACTAAGCTCTCAATTAGGTTATTGTCACCCTTAATCAAGAACTGAGTTGAACCGTTAAAAATGGCAGTTCCAGGCTCTTGAGCGACAATCTTGACGTTGTTCGCAGATAACGTCACACGACCTAAATCGGCATAGCGACCTGGTTTGATGCTAATCACATCGCCATCTTGCGCGTTGTTGATGCTCTCGCGCAGCTCCAGCACCTCTTGTGCAGAAGCAACAGCAACACCTTGATCAACCATAACTGCTGTCGGTTGGGTAACTTGTTCTGTGCTTGCGTGGCTCGTTGTCGCGCTTGCGAATAGTAATGAACCTAAAATAAATGCAATTGGTGACTTTTTCATTGGTATCTCTTTCGTAGGGTATTTGAGTATGAGGGAAGGTTAGCAACACACAAGAGGGCGAGAAAACCGATTCGCCCTTGGAATGTGGTCTGAATCGCATCGGCTTTGTTAAACTGCGGACAAGTTCAAATAATTTAATAATACAAACAGATCGTACTATTTAATGGTTGTAAAGGGTCTTGGTTCAGTTCAATAGCTCTCTTAAATTTTATTTTAACTTATTGTTTTTAAACTCTTTTATCTGAGATTACCTTAACTCTTAGTAGAATTTTCAAACTAGAGCATATGAGAGACTTTGCAAATTAAGGATAATTTGTAATATTAGTGCACTTACAATAACGAAATATTGATCGGGATTTTGTGAAAGATACAGAGTATGAATGAGTTAGTAATTCTTTCTGCTAGCAGTGATCACACTGCTAGCTGCTTTGCTAATTTAGGTTATTACGGATAACTTTTCGTACCCCAAAACGTCAAAGACCACCGTTGTCAGTGATGGTCTGTCTGCGCGGAATTGGACATAATCTTCCACCTGCGATCTACATTGTTAGATTCTCTATATGCAGAATTCGCCACAAAGTATGCAGAATCTCGTTCGGCCCGAATTGATTTTCCCAGAGCTCCGTTGGGAGGTTTAAGCGACGCAAAAAATATTTGCAATCATTCTAGCTTATAGTTTATCTTCATTTGCAAAGCTGTATTGGCGAAAATCAGTGCAGCAATGTAGAGGCGCATTACCTATCAGTAGCTCAGTTTAGGTTGACAACCATTGACCCTGAGTGAAAGGAGTCAATGCCGAAGTGCCACGGGCGTCACCCCGTAGTGCTGGGGTTGTATCGAATAGGTACAGCACTGCCATAGTAAACTCGTTAGGATGACAAAAACACGTTTTCTATGGAGCGCTACAGATGGATGGTGAGCCAGTTTATATGTGTCCCCCCAAAGCTTTGCATCCTGCATCGCTGTTCTAGTAGCCTCCATAATATATATTGAGGTAAGAATGTCTGATTTTAACTTTTGGTTATTGTTTCTAACAACCGCTTTTGCTCTAAATGTCGCTCCGGGGCCTGATCTGCTGTACATCCTGACGAAGACAATTAGCAATGGAAAAAAGGTAGGCTTAGCATCGGCTATTGGTGTATGTACCGGAGCGCTTTTCCATGTGTTTGCTGCTTCCATTGGCTTATCTGCTATTTTAGTCTCTTCTGCACTAGCATTTAGCATTGTTAAGTATGTTGGTGCGGCTTATCTGATATATCTTGCTTATCAGTCATTTAGATCATCTGGATTTGAGTTAAATGCCGATGGCTCAAATCAGAGCAAAGAAACAGCATTTGAAGCATTTAAGCAAGGGGTACTAATCGACATTCTAAACCCTAAAGTAGCTATTTTCTTTATGGCGTTTCTACCACAGTTTGTTCGTGAAGACGCAGGCTCTGTATCATTCCAGTTGTTCTATCTCGGGTTACTTGTTATTGCGGTTGCTATCGTTGTGGAAGCTGCATATGTTCTTGCGGCAGACAAGATTTCTGAACGAGTTAGAAGCAGTAAAAAACTCAGCATCTGGTTAGATCGTGCTGTCGGAACAATGTTTGCTGGTCTGGGTGTAAAGTTAGCAGTATCAACAAACTAAAAATATCTACTCAAGGAGAATGAGCGTGTACCGCAATAGTGAATTAGACATTTACATGATGCGCGTTTCCTTCTAGTTCAGAGCAAACAGGCCACCGCTACAAACGGTGGCCTTTTACGTTTTTGGGTACGAAGGAGTTCCTGAAAGCAACACTATGGGATGCTACTCCAATAAACTTCTGTCCGGTTGTGAATTTGCATAACAACTCAGGTGATATTTTCTGGGTAAGGGCATCGTTTTTGATTGGAAATGGGAGATTCCGTGCAGCGCTGTTCTGGTGTCTGCCATAACTTCACGTATCGCAAACTCCGCAGCGTAACTCGTTGCTGAGTAATAGCACTAAGGCGGTTTGGGGCAGAATGTATGGTACGCCCCGTTTTGCAAGTGAAAAGTCAAAAAAACAGAGTTGGTTTGCGCTAATGTATTCAGAGTCTTTTTGAGACTTTCATTAGTCCCAGCTCTACGATGAGATCCGCGCCAGATTGTCCTCATAAATGAGAAAGCACTTTCAATGCTGTTCTGCCCCTCAGGTCTTCAATCTGGTGGTCTAACCGTTTTGTCATCTTGATTTATCATATGCAAATTTTGGTTATGCTTTTACTTCGAACGCTTTGTGAGAGTTCATAACTGACCATGCTATGCGAGCCAGTTTATTAGCCAATGCAACAACAGCAACGTTGAATGGTTTTCGACACTTCAAATCAATAAGCCATGACCCGAAGTAATGCTCCGCAGAGCTATCCCTCCACATGACAGCTCTAGCCGCATGGATAAATAATTCTCTCAGTTCTTTGTTTCCCCGCTTCGATATACCCAACAATCGCGACTTTCCTCCCGTTGTATATTGAAACGGTACTAACCCTATCCATGCTGCAAAGTTTCGCCCATTAGCAAAGTCTTTAGGGTCTCCGACGGAAGACAAGCAACACGAAGCTGTCATAGGCCCTATGCCTGGTATCGTTTGAAGTAAACTATATAACTCATTTTCTTTATTGAGTTCGACTAGTTTTTGGTCTTGAACAGCGATCTTTTCATTTAGTTGGTTGTAGTAGTCCAATTGGTCACGAAGTTCAAGAATGATCTGTGGTGGGACTATAGCTTTTCTATCTGCTAGCCACTGGAACAGCATTTTCATATTGGCATGCCCCCGAGGAAAGCTAATGCCAAACTCTAGTAAGATTGACCCGATTCTATTCATACAGGAGGTTCTTTCGCGAATATATCCTGTTCTGATTTTCCTAATAACGGTACTAATTTGAGCTTGTTCGCTTTTCGGAGAGACAAACCTCATATTAGGTCTCGTGGCAGCTTCGGCAATAGCATCAGCATCAATGAAATCGTTCTTGTGGCTCTTAACGTATGGCTTTACATACTGTGCAGGTATTAGCTTGACCTTATGAGCATATTCTTTGCATTTTCGAGCCAACCAGTGCGCACCACAGCAGGCTTCCATTGCTATGGTTGTAGATTCTAGCTGTGAGATAAAATGAATGAGCTTAGCTCGGGTTAATTTGTGTCGGAAAACTTCACGACCAGAGTAGTCGTGGCCAATTAGATGGAAAACAGACTTACCGAGATCTATACCAATAACTTTAATAGCTGACATGATGGCACCTCTAAATGTTCAACGACCATGCTAATTTTAGCGTAGGTGTGGGGCGTACCATCTAATTAATGAGATAACGCGTGTTCAGCTAATTACGGCTTTAAACCCAAAAAGTAATCGCACGTTATTGTCATCTGACAGCAGCCGGATGGCGCAATAAAAAATGGTCATCCGTTGGATGACCATTAAATACGTTTACGTAGAGGGCGTGGAGGTTACGCGCCTTCGTTATGCAACTCTAGGTTAGCAAGCTCTTGCTGAATCTCTCGTTGCGTTTTTGCATCATCGCTGCGCAAAGACTCAAGAAAGTCTAAGTACTGCTGATTGATGTCGCCGGTTACGTATTCACCGCTAAATACCGACGTTTCGAACTGAGAGATGTCTGTGTTGCCTAGGCCAACGGCGTCCGTAAGGTCTTCCAACGTCTGGAAAATGAGCTCATCGGCACCAATTTGCTTACAGATCGCTTCGTTGTCTCGGCCATGGGCGATAAGCTCATTGGCGCTTGGCATGTCAATGCCGTACACGTTCGGGAAGCGAATCTCTGGCGCAGCAGAGACCATGTACACTTTCTTCGCACCTGAATCGCGGGCCATTTCGATGATCTGCTCTGACGTAGTACCACGTACGATAGAATCATCAACCAACAAGACATTCTTGTCTTTAAACTCTGAACGAATCGCGTTGAGTTTACGACGTACTGACTTCTTACGCTGCTGCTGACCCGGCATGATGAACGTGCGGCCAACATAGCGGTTTTTCACAAAACCTTGGCGGTAAGGCTTTTCAATCGCTTGAGCGATTTGTAGGGCGATGTCACACGAGGTCTCTGGAATCGGGATAACCACATCAATGTCCAAATCAGCAAATTCGTCACGGATTCGGTCGCCCAGCTTCTTACCCATCTCTACGCGTGCGCTGTAAACCGAAATCTTATCGATAAAGGAGTCGGGACGTGCAAAGTAAACAAATTCGAAAATACATGGGTTGAGTCGAGGGTTGTCCGCACACTGCTTAGTATGCAGTTGACCATCAAACGTCGCATAGATTGCTTCACCTGGCGCGACATCGCGCATAAAGTCAAAACCGACGGCATCCAGTGCCACTGATTCAGAGGCAACCATGTACTCGGTGCGACCTTCAACCTCGCGTTTACCTAAACACAGTGGGCGAATGCCGTTAGGATCGCGGAACGCAATCATGCCGTGACCGATGATCATAGCCGTCACCGCGTAAGCACCACGAATCGCGCGATGCACGTTGGTGACAGCACGGAACACATCTTCAGAGGTAACGTTACCTTTGACAGTATCAATCTCATGAGCCAACACGTTAAGCAACACTTCTGAATCAGAGGTGGTGTTGATGTGACGACGGTCTTTCTCGAACAACTTTTCGCGAATTTCGTGTGCGTTTGTGAGGTTACCGTTGTGAGCCAGTGTGATACCAAATGGTGAGTTCACGTAGAAAGGTTGCGCTTCAGACGCGCTTGAGCTTCCTGCTGTTGGGTAGCGAACATGGCCGATACCCACTGTACCTTGAAGTCTTTGCATGTGTTTGGCTTCAAACACATCCTTTACTAAACCGTTCGCCTTTCTAAGACGAAAACGATTGCTATCTATGGTACAAATACCCGCGGCATCTTGGCCACGATGCTGCAATACCGTCAATGCGTCATAGATAGACTGGTTTACAGGCGTTGTGCCCACGATTCCAACAATACCACACATGTCTTAACCCTCGATTTTCGACAATGGCTGGAGCGCTATAGCGCCCCAGATAAGAAACTAGATGTTGCTTGTAGGTGTTCAAAAAAAGGTGCGATGATGCGGCTGAATTCCGGTACCAACTGCGACCCTTTCCACCACTGTGAGTCTGGAAACGACGTAAACGCATCCATGAAGAATAGTGCCGCTGACACTATAAGAACACCTCGTAAACCGCCAAACACGATACCAAGGACTCTATCCGTTCCAGACAAACCTGTCTTCTGCACTAATTGAGCAATCACATAATTGACGATAGCACCGACAATCAGAGTTGCAATAAACAGAGCAGCGATCGCGGATCCGTTTCGGATCATGTCATCTTCGATATTGGTGAAATACATCGCCAATTTCGCGTAGTACTGACTGGCAATAAAAAAGGCGCCAAACCAGATAACAAGAGACAGCGCTTCTTTCGCGAAGCCACGAATTAAACTGATCAGCGCTGAGAGGCCGATCACACTTAAAATGACAATATCTAACCAGTTCATGTTGTTCTACATCTTAAGTTGGCGCGCATTTTAACAGAAAAAACGCTGACGCAAACGTTTTCTTATGGATTTAGTGGTTTAAATTTAAGCAATCGACCTTTTGAGCCAGTGATCTTTTCCAGTTCAATCACTTGGTGTTCGAGTTTACTCTTCGACACATCAGGACCAATAATTACTCGGGTAAAACCATTCTCTAATTTGGTGTGTGCTTGGTATCCGCGCTTTTGCAAATCATCCACGACGCTCTGCGCATTCTCTGCGTTTTTTAACGCCATCAGTTGGATGATCCATGCACTGTCTTGATACTCATTGCGTTCAGGGATGGCTTTAACGATCACCTCGAGTGGCGCCTCTTCTGCACTCTCCTCTTGAGTGACGACCGCGACAGGCGTATCGGGCAGCGCTTTCGAGTCATCCACCGGCTCGAGAATCTCAAACGATTCCAGATCGCTTTCAAGCTCCGGTTTTAGCGGAATACTGGCGATCTCTTCCTGATAGTGGCTTTTCTTGCCATCGAGCACATCGGGCAATACGATGACGCCAATCGCCACTAAGATGATGGTACCGACTAAGCGGTTTTGAAATTTGCTCGCCATTTAATCTCCTTGTGTTTGCCAATGCGCCAACACTTCCCCAACGGTATGAAATGAGCCAACAACCAGTATCACATCGTCTTGGCCCGCCTTTGTCATCGCGGCTTCAAAAGCCAGCACCGGAGAATCAAAGGTTTGAGTCGCGGCTGGTAAATGACTTGCCAGTTCATTAGCGTGCGCGGCGCGAGGGCCATGCAGTGAAGCTGGATACCAATGCGAAGAAAGCTCGCTCAAGATAGCCAGCGTCGCCTTGATGTCTTTATCATGCAGCATGCCCACCACAGTATGAATCACACGTTTTGGGTATTGCTTTGCTACACGTTCAACCAAGTATTGCGCTGAATGTGGATTGTGCGCGACATCCAAAAGTATCACTGGCGAAGTGTGCAGAATTTGCATGCGCCCTGGCAAGGTGGCGTTTTCAAGGCCGTTGACGATATTGATATCTGTGATATCCAGATTGGCGTTTGCCAGCGCCGTTAAGGCCGTCGCCGCGTTCTGCAGTGGCAGTCCGGGAATGGGTAGCTCGTTTAATTCAAAAGTGCCAAGTTGCCAGCGCCATTGTGTCTCTGATTGTTGCTCATAGTGGTATTGAATCCCCACTTGAAAGAGCTCAGCCTGAATATCATCGGCGTGTGCTGCCACGGTTGATGGCGCTTTCGGCTGACCGCAAATCGCTGGTTTGCCTGCGCGAAAGATGCCGGCTTTCTCAAAACCAATCACGTTAATGTCATCGCCCAGCCAATCGACGTGGTCGATGGCTAAACTGGTAATCACGGATACGTCATGATCGACGACATTAGTGGCGTCTAAACGCCCGCCCAAACCGACCTCAAGCAAGACAACATCCACTTGCTCGGTTTGAAACAGGCGTAACGCCGCAAGCGTGCCAAACTCAAAAAAGCTTAAGCTGATATCCCCGCGCTGCTGTTCAATGAAATCGAAGGCTTGGCAATGCTTCTCGTCGGCTAAATCGACGCCATTGACGCGCACGCGCTCGTTGTATCGAATTAAATGAGGAGAAGAGTAGACACCGACTTTATACCCTGCGTCGAGCAAAATCGCTTCCATCAAAGCGCAGGTAGAACCTTTGCCGTTGGTACCAGCAACGGTAATGACTGTCGGAGCGGGTTTGGTTAAGTTGGCTTGTTGTGCGACGGCTTGGACTCGGTCTAGCCCGAGATCGATCGCTGAGGTGTGAATGTTGGCTAAATAATCAAGCCACATCGTAAGAGGGGATGTGGCTTGTGGAATTTGGGTTTGACTCATCTAACTGAAACCATAAATTGTGGTGGTTTGTTAGTGTGTTACTTTACCCTTTTTCGTCCGCTTCTGGTACTTCATATGCAGGTTCATTTGGCGCATCATTCACAGAAACCACCAGTGGCGACGGTTGATTGGTCATTTTGGCCAACAAACTGCCGATGCGTTGACGCATTTCACGGCGATCAACAATCATATCGATAGCCCCGTGTTCCAATAGGAACTCACTGCGCTGGAAGCCTTCTGGAAGATCTTCACGAACGGTTTGTTCAATCACACGGCGACCAGCAAAACCAATCAGTGCTTTGGGTTCACCGATATTGATATCGCCTAGCATCGCTAAGCTCGCCGATACACCGCCCATGGTTGGGTCCGTCATCACTGAGATGAACGGCAATCCTTTTTGCGATAGTCGCTCTAACGCTGCACTGGTTTTTGCCATCTGCATCAGAGACATTAGCGCCTCTTGCATTCGCGCACCACCACTGGCCGAGAAACAAACTAAACCACAGTTGTTTTCCATCGCCGCTTCAACCGCACGTACGAAACGAGCGCCAACGACTGAACCCATCGAGCCACCCATAAAGGAGAACTCAAACGCACACGCAACCACAGGTAGACCCAGCAACTCGCCTTGCATAACGATGAGCGCGTCTTTTTCACCACTGCTCTTTTGCGCAGCAGAAATACGGTCTTTGTATTTCTTCGAATCGCGGAACTTGAGCTTATCTTGTGGCTCAAGCTCAGTGGCTAACTCAGTACGATTGCCTTCATCCAAAAATGTTTCAAGACGACGACGCGACGACATGCGCATGTGGTGATCACATTTAGGACAAACTTCTAGATTTCGCTCTAGTTCAGCGTGATAAAGCACTTGTTCACACGATGTACATTTGGTCCATACCCCTTCAGGGATTGACGCTTTTCTCGATGTGCCGATATTGCTCTTTTCTAAAATCTTTTCAAGCCAACTCATGGAAGACCTTTTCTCTCTCGATCCCCGTTCAATACAGGGATTCAAATTCTGAATTTACGCGTGAGGATTAAAGCATATTAAATGCCAAGTGTAGACAAAAAACTGGTTGTACCTATTTTCTGGCTCTCTGTCTCACGCCCTAACGTCCTGATTGATTCGACAATTTATCACGAATTAGTTCAGATTGTCTGGCAAAAACAGAGGTCCGATCGGTACGCGTGGCAACTGATACTCATCCGGATAATCCACATCCACCAAGTATAATCCTTCTGCTTTCGCTGTGGCGCCCGCCAATTTTCTGTCTTTCACGCCAAGCAACCACTCTATCCACTCGGGCTTTTGTTCCCCACGTCCCACGCAGATAAGGCTGCCGGTAATGTTACGTACCATATGATGCACAAAGGCATTGGCCTTAATATCAATCACGACATATTGCCCGTGACGAGACACATGCAGGTGCATCACATTGCGCCAAGGGCTACGAGATTGGCATTGCACCGCTCGAAATGAGGTAAAGTCGTTTTCGCCGAGCAAATACTGCCCAGCTTGGTGCATCAATGCTTCATCCAGTTCACCGTGGTAGTGGCTCACGCCTGACGAGAGGATCCCGGGTCTGAGAGGGCTATTGAAGATAATATAGCGGTAGCGTCGCGCGGTCGCAGAGAAACGAGCATGAAACGACTCCGGTACCTCTTTCGCCCAGCGAACACAGACATCCGATGGCAAATTGGCGTTCACGCCCATAGTCCACGCCACCATTTTTCTTTCTGCCGTGGTATCAAAGTGAACCACTTGGCCTGTGCCATGTACGCCTGCATCTGTCCTGCCAGCACATTGCACTTCAACGGGGTGATTGGCGACAACACTCAACGCTTTCTCGAGCGCTTCCTGAACACTTTTCACCTCTTTTTGGCGTTGCCAGCCATAGTATTGAGTACCGTTATATTCGATGCCTAACGCTATTCTCATCTGCAGAATCTCTTTAAAAATGGGCCGGGCAGTATACCTTTAATAGGGATAAAAAATAAGAGGGCCGCAGCCCTCTTACCTCACTCTAACTCGCCTATCCGCGGTTGATTTTGTCAATCAGACGTTTGGCTTCTCGACGAATCTCGTCACTGCCATCAACAATCGCCTCTTCGAGCAGTTTGATGGCCCCTTGCGCGTCATTCATCTCAACGTAAATCTTGGCGAGATCAAGTTTTCCTGCCGCCTCTGCGTTTGAATCGACATCAATCTCATCACCAATGTCACCGATCACATCAGGGAAATCATTCAGGCCAACATCCAACTTAAGCTCGTCATCCAACTCTTGCTGCTCTTCTATCTCCACTTCTGCCATCAGTTCATCAATGGTTCTAAACTGATTTTGCTGTGGGCTGAAATCGTCGGCGCTGTCTTGAATGCTCCAATCTTCATCGCTGACCTCAGGTTGCTCTAAAGCATTATCTTGATCCCAAACCCCACGCTCTTCTTCAGGAATGTCATCCGAAATCTGTGCCTGCTGCTCGGGAGAGAGCGTAAAGCCGTTCCAATCTTCGCCGCCCATCTCGAGCATAGCGTCAATATCCATACCGGCACTGTCAGACGTTGTGGCATCGATCGGGCTGTCAAATGAGAAGCTAGGTGTGGCATCCTCGCTGTCTGCAAGCAACTCATCAAACGCCTGCTCATCAAACTCTTGTGCGGCCATTGCCTCAGCGACGTCGATATCAGCGCGGCGTTCGGAAGGAATTTCCGACAGTTCAGGCGTCTCCAAATCGTCTAAATTGAAATTGACCTCATCGGCACTCTCTGCGTCCCCATCTGTGGTCGGCATGTCAGCCAGCGCTTCGTCTTCACCATATTCAGGCAATTCCAGCTCATCAAACTCGGTCAGTTCCTGCCCAACAGGCTCGCCTTGGTCATCAGACATCGGCTCTGAAGCCATATCTGCCAGTGCGTCATCCTCATTATATTCAGGCAGCTCAAGCTCATCGGTATCGACTGATTCCGTCGCTTGCTCCTCTTGAGGAGAGTCTGCACTCGACGCTAGCGCCTTCTCTTCAAGATCAATGAATGGCTCATCGCCCAAATCCGCCAGAGCATCGTCTTCGTTGTATTCGGGAAGCTCGAGATCATCGAAGTCGAAAGGCTCATCGTCACTGACTGATTGCTCTGGCTCTGGTATGGCAGGCTCGTTGGCCATATCCGCAAGTGCGTCTTCTTCACTGTATTCTGGAAGCTCTAAATCATCAAAATCAAGAGTCTCATCGTCACTCACTGATCTCTCTGGCTCTGGTTCGGCAGGCTCGTTGGCCATATCCGCAAGCGCATCGTCTTCACTGTATTCTGGAAGCTCTAAATCATCAAAATCGTGAGTCTCATCGTCACTGACTGATTTCTCTGGCTCTGATGTTGCAGGCTCATTGGCCACATCCGCGAGGTCATCTTCTTCAGTACGTTCTGGAAGTTCCAAATCATCGACGTCAGAGATATCACTGACAGATTGCGACAGTGGATCTGCACTGTCCAATGTATCCGCATCAGTTTGTATCTCTGGTGTTGGGTCTCCCACCAGCCAATCTTCATCTTGCGGAACACCAAACTCATTCGCAGCGACTTCAGGGGCTGATGATGGCGCAAGCTCCAGCTCGTCTGATGATTCCTTCTCATCCGATTCCGGTGCTTCTACCGCTTCACTCTCCTGTGTGTTAGAAGCTGGTTGATCACTGTCCTGGTCCCATCCAGCATCAACGGCAGGTGTACTCTCATCCTCTACAGGTTGTGTTGGTTCTGGCTCAGTCGCTAACTCTTCCTTAACCTGACTCTCTTCTAATGGGCTCTCTTCAACGTGTAGCTGCTCAACCTCTTCAATGGCGGACGTCAGCCAATCATCATCGTCAGCATCATCACTTTGGTCATCATCACTCAGCGTAGCTGGCTCTGCTGGCGTTTCCTCACTGCCGCTTTGCGGCAGCAACTCGTCACTATCGAGCGGCGTCTCTGAGTCATAATCAGGATTTTCCACTTCGTCGATAGCGGCGCTTAACCAGTCGTCTTCATCTTCTTCTGGCTCTGGCTCTGGCTCTGGCTCTGGCTCTGGCTCTGGCTCTGGCTCTGGCTCTGGCTCTGGCTCTGGCTCTGCAGGGATGAGTTCAGACTCGTCCTGCTCGTCAAGCGCTAACGTAGATAAATCAGGGTCTTGTTCTTGTGCGTCGAGCAATGGGTCACCTTGCGGGGCAACACTCATCATATCGTCGATGAACTCTTCGCTAGAAAAACCTTTCTCTGGTTCTGGTTCTGGTTCTGGTTCTGGTTCTGGTTCTGGTTCTGGTTCTGGTTCTGGTTCTGGTTCTGGTAAAGCCTGTTCCTCTGCTTGCGCTTGGTCAAGCAAGGTATCGACATCTTCACTCACGCTAGGCGACACGTCGTCAGCAATGGCTTCTAGGCTCTCTTCACTACTCTGCTCAATATCAAGCAGCTCTTCGAACAAATCAGTGGCGTCATCGTTGAGATCCTCTTCGCCATCTTGCCCTACCAGTTCATCGAGCAGATCCGTGCCGGCATCAAGAGGGGCATTTAACTCATCGGTACCAATCAGCTCATCGAGTTCACTATCGAGTAGAGATTGTGAATCCTCAAACGGGTCCTCTTCATCGACCTCCAGCAACTCGTCGAGTAACTCGGTGCTCTCAGGCTCAACGCTCTCCTCAATATCAGCGCCAATCAAGTCGTCGAAGTCATCCTCTTCGTCATCATCGAGCTGGAAGTCTGACTCTAGCATTTCGTCAAGCAGAGCGGCGTCATCGACCGAGTTAGACTCGAGTTCCTCTAAGTTAGCTTGCGCCTCCGCTTCTGCGAACAGCGCATCAATATCATCATCGGATGCAATTGAGGTTTGTGTCAGTTCGTCATCGGCCTCATCACTCAAGTCAAACGCATTTTCCGCTTCATCAAGCAACTCATCGAAGTCAACATCGCCTTCATCACTCTCTTTGTTCTGCTCAAACAAGTCATCCAACATGGATTGATCGAGCTCGCTACTTTCTAGCGAGTCGTCATCGCTGTCACCGGCGAGCAACGAGTCAATGTCATCTTGACTAAAGTCACCCCCATCCGAGAGGTCGAAACTGTCATCTTCATCGTCGTCCATCACGACATCATCAAGCGCACGTTCCATCTCTTCCAAGCTGAGCGCTTTATCGTCCCCTTTGACGCTGATACCGTTGGCACTGTCCACTTCATCGGCAAGGGTTTCATCCAGATCGCCGTCATCGCCGATACCGGCGAATGGGTCCTCACCCTCTTCGCCCTCGAGGTTGAAGTCTAAATCGCTGTCATCAAGGTCGGCAAACACATCCGCTTCATCACTTTGCTCTTCCGACTCATCGGAGAACAGCGCTTCACCGTCATCTGACTCGCCAAACAAGTCATCATCAAGCAACAGATCATCACCAATATCTTCATTGAGGGTATCGGGGACAACAGGTGCAACCGTTGGTGTCGCTTCCGGTGTCGTTTCTGCTTGAGGCTCCGATTTAGAACGGCGCCCGAGTAACAACACGACCAACAAACCAATGATCAAACCTGGAACCACCGCCATTGCAGCCACTGCCCAAGTGTTCGATAGCAACTTATCCCATTGGCTTGGCGCCATTTTTTGCTCTTCCGCCAGCTTGAGACGTTCGGCTTCCAGCAGTTTTTCAACTTCGTTGCGAATGCGAGATTCATCGCCCAACGAGTCTTTGAGTACGTCCACTTCCGACTGAACCTGTGCAAGCATCAGGCGCAATTTGTGGTTTTTCTCCTCCAACGCCATCAACTCTGTTTCGGAGGTTTTGAGCTGATTTTCCAGCGTCGAGACTTCACCTTGGCGCTCTTGATTGGCCATCTCTTGAAGATCGCTGATTTGTGAGGCACTGTCTTGTGGGCGAGTTTCAGGCGTACTCGGCACATCTTGCGCCGGTTTGTCTATCATGTCAGGCGTTGTAGACTCAACGACCGGAGCTTCGACTGGCGCCGTGACCGAAGGGGTTGCCCGTTGAGGCTGAGGCGCTGGGGCGACGGGTTGAGTCGGAGTTAAGCGCGCTTGATGCGCCGTCATCACATTGACCGCTTGTTCAGTGGTGGCACTCTGGATTTGCGCTAATGAAGGGATACGAAGATTGCTGCCTGGGATCAGTTCATGGATATTTTGGTTGTCGAAAGCTTGGGGATTGATCTGATAAATAGCGTAGAGGGTTTGCTGCACAGAGACTTGATTAGAGGGTCTCAGTTGCGAAGCGATGCTCCATAAGGTCTCTTGTTCGCCAGTCGGTCCGTAGAAGCGTGACGGTTCATTCGCTAGTCCAGAGCGACGCGCAAGCGGCTGTGCAAACTGTGGAGAAGACTGAATTTCGCCATTTGGACCCTTTAGGCGAATGCTTTCTGCACTAACGATGGATGTCTGAGTCACGGCCACCAATGCCAAGGGCAAAAGCAGGCGCTTAAAAATATGAAGCATAAAAGGCTCAGCTATGTGCTTAATAGTTTGAAAACGTTGATCTGTTAAATATATCGGATAAACGCAGTAAAACTATAGGCTGAGAGCCAAAAAATGTGTGTCCTACGCCATAATCGCATGAATCTCACACTAATTTTCTTACTTTGATTAAAAAAGCCTCGCACTAGGGCGAGGCTCTTAAAAGCGAAGCACACACTCAGTAGTAATCGCGAACCAACACTTCGGCGATTTGTACCGCGTTGGTCGCCGCGCCTTTGCGGACGTTGTCGGCCACCACCCACAAATTGACGCCACTGTGGTGGCTAATGTCATTGCGGATTCGTCCGACCATGACGTGATCTTTGCCGCCAGCATCGCGAACTTGGGTCGGAAAATCCTCGCCATGGAATACTTCAACCCCTTCGGTTTGCTCCAGCATCTGCACGACTTCGCTTGCGTCAATCGGCGCACGAGTTTCTACGTGGACCGCTTCAGCATGGCCATAAAACACCGGCACGCGAACGCAGGTCGGGTTCACCGTAATGGATGGGTCATTAAAGATTTTTTGCGTCTCCCACACCATCTTCATCTCTTCTTTGGTGTAGCCGTTTTCCATCATCTGGTCGATCTGTGGAATACAGTTGAACGCGATCTGCTGAGAGAACTGGTTGGTTTCAGCAGGTAGCCCATTGAGCAACTTGGCCGTTTGCCCTGCCAGCTCATCAATACCGGCTTTGCCTGCTCCTGACACTGATTGGTAAGTCGAGACATTGATGCGCTCGATTCCGACGGCATCATGAATTGGCTTGAGCGCCACCAGCATTTGAATGGTCGAGCAATTTGGGTTAGCGATGATGTTGCGGTTACGAAATTCCGCAATCGCTTCTGGATTGACCTCAGGCACCACAAGAGGAATGTCATATTCGTAGCGGAAATGTGACGTATTGTCGATCACGACAACGCCTTCCTCTGCAGCGATGGGTGCCCATTTCGCCGACAAATCACCCCCAGCAGAAAACAGCGCAATATGAACTTGAGACCAGTCAAAATTCTCAACATTCTCTACTTTGATCGTCTTGCCATTAAAACGGTAGCTTTTGCCTTCACTACGCTCACTGGCAAGTAGGTAAAGATCACCCACGGGAAATTTACGTTCTTGTAAAACGTCTAAAATCGTCTCACCGACGGCGCCTGTCGCGCCCAAAATGGCAACATTGTATTGCTGGCTCATTGATTTACCTCAACCTGAAAACCTAGTTTGGCTAGGGGTGACAACTGACAATCAGCCGTCCCCACTAGCGTGATAGCACTGTATTCGCGTCTATCCCAGTAATTTTTACGCATGGCGTCAAAGGCGCCGGGCTGACCGATTTCTCGGCGAAACAGTGCATCATCTTTACGCACATCATAGACGAGCTGTGTGATCGTGTGTAGCGTCGCCTCATCCCACGCTCGATTGAGCTCAAGACGAGGAACCGGCGCGTTCGGCAACAGATCACTGGCGTTCGCGCTCAACTCTTGATTTAAAAACTCACAAAAGGCATTAAAGAGCATCGTCGTGCCACGAGCTTTCCCCTCAAGCCCATATCCAGCCACATGAGGGGTCGCGAATGCTAGCAGAGGCAGCAACTCCATATCAACCTCAGGTTCAAATTCGAACACGTCCAGTGCTGCAATAAAGCCATCTTGACGCGCAAGCCGCGCCTTAAGTGCACTGTTGTCCACGATGGGACCCCGCGCCGCATTGATCAAGATTTGGTCACCGCGTAAACGGTTGAGTACCGCTTCATCGATAAGGTGATGGGTAGGATACTCACCCTCTTTCGTAATCGGCGTATGGATGGTGATAATATCCGCTTGCTCGAGCAAGTTATCCAGCGGAGTAAACGAACGCATGTCGCCTTGCGCTTGTTTTGGTGGATCATTGATGAGCACTTGAATGCCGATCCCTTCCAAACACGCTTGTAAGTAGCTGCCTACCTGACCAGCACCAATAATGCCAACGGTTTTATCAAACACCGAGAAACCGTGTTGCTGCGCTAGCACCATCATCACACTCACCACATATTCAGCAACGCCGACTTTGTTGCATCCGGGAGCGGCGGTAAAGAAGATACCTCGTTCACGCAATAGTGCTTGGTCGACATGGTCCATCCCCGCCGTTGCGGTGCCGACAAATTTCAGTTTATTGGCGTTGGCGATAAGCTCTGCGTTCACTTTGGTGACGGAGCGAATCATGAGCGCATCCACATCGATAAGGTCTTGCGCAGTGATTTCTCGGCCTGATTTCAACACCACCTCACCCAGTTGGCTAAATAGCCCTTCGGCGTAAGGCATGTTTTCATCGATTAGAATTTTCATGGTGTGCTGTCTTTGATTAAAGGGCGTTGGGGCGATTGTGCAGAAAAGCAGGCTCGGTGTCGAGTAGCACGCCCCGCCTGACGTAAAAAAGCCCGGCGCATGGCCGGGCAATTATCCAGAACAAAAGGATCCTAACCCGCTCTCCATGGGTCAGAGTCTGCGTCTGTTCGGCGGTGAGTAAAACTCTTCACCACCAGTCCTGGAAACGGGTGTCTGGCGAACCAGCGCGAGCGATTAAGCTTGGTACTTTTTAATCACCAACGTCGCGTTCGTTCCACCAAAGCCGAAGCTGTTTGACATCACAGTGTTCAACTCAGCGTCACGCGCTTGAGTCACGATATCAAGGCCTTGAGCCGCTTCGTCGAGATTTTCGATGTTCACACTTGGGGCAATAAAGTTGTGAGTCAGCATCAAAGTTGAGTAGATGGCTTCATGCACGCCTGCAGCGCCCAATGCGTGACCTGTCATCGCTTTCGTTGCTGATATTGCTGGGCTGTTTTGACCAAACAGCTCTTGAATCGCACCAAGCTCTTTAACATCACCAACTGGTGTAGAGGTGCCGTGCGTGTTGACGTAATCAATGCTATCGACAGCTTGCATCGCCATCTTCATACAACGCACCGCACCTTCACCTGATGGTGCCACCATATCGTAGCCGTCAGAGGTTGCGCCGTAGCCAACAATTTCGCCGTAAATTTTCGCGCCGCGCGCAAGCGCGTGCTCAAGCTCTTCAATGACTAACATACCGCCCCCCCCAGAGATAACGAAACCATCACGGTCCGCATCGTAGGTACGAGACGCTTTTTCTGGTGTCTCGTTGTACTTAGTCGACAAAGCGCCCATCGCATCAAACATCATGGTTTGAGACCAATCGAGCTCTTCACCACCACCGGCAAATACGATGTCTTGTTTACCCAGTTGAATCAGCTCCATCGCGTGACCAATACAGTGCGCAGAAGTCGCACACGCCGAGCTCATTGAGTAGTTCACGCCGCGGATTTTAAACGGTGTCGCAAGACACGCAGAAACCGTCGATGACATAGTGCGAGGCACCATGTATGGGCCAACACGTTTCACGCCTTTGGCACGCATGGTGTCAGTCGCCACCGTTTGATTAAGCGCAGATGCGCCACCTGAACCTGCCACAATACCGGTACGATCGTTAGAGACCAACTCTGGAGTCAGGCCTGCGTCTTCGATCGCTTGTTCCATTGATAGGTAAGCATACGCAGCCGCATCACCCATAAAGCGCATCTGTTTACGATCGATGTGCTCTGCTGGGTTGATTTTTAGATCACCCCAAACCTGCGAACGTAGACCGTGTTCTTTAAACTGCTCAGAGGCAGTGATACCAGATTTTCCTGCTTTTAGAGACGCTAACACTTCTTCGGCGTTGTTACCGATACTCGAAACAATACCCATACCGGTGATTACGACACGTTTCATTATGACAATCCTATAAATTAAATTTCCGCTAGATAATAACGAAGTTGCCCTGCAAAAGTGGTCAGCTTTCCCATAAATCCGTACAATCTTCACACTTTTAATGTCTAAATAGAAAGAATTCTGACTCTCTATGACCACTATTTCGCACGCCCAGCTTGGCTGGAATGAAGCTGGCACACCAGTTTCCGACCAATTTGACGACGTCTACTTCTCCAACGTCAATGGTCTTGAAGAAACCCGTTATGTTTTCCTGACCCAAAATCATCTTCCGCAAAGATGGCAGGAATATGACCAACGCCGTTTTGTGGTGGCAGAAACCGGCTTTGGCACAGGGCTTAACTTCCTTGCGTTGTGGCAATGGTTTGATGAATTTAGACAGCGCCATCCTGATGCGCCACTTAAAGAGCTGCATTTTGTCAGTTTTGAGAAGTACCCCCTAAGTAAAGAAGACTTGGCCAAGGCCCACCTCGCATGGCCTGAGCTGGCCAGCTACGCGCAAAAGCTGCAAAAGCACTATCCGATTGCAGTGCCTGAGTGTCACCGTATTGTGCTCGATGACGGTGCCGTGACGTTAGATCTCTGGTTTGGTGACATTAAAGATTGCCTCCCTCTGGTTCCAGTGCCTGAGCAAGGTTTCGTCGACACCTGGTTTCTCGACGGATTTGCTCCGAGTAAAAACCCAGAAATGTGGAATCAAACGCTGTTTGACGGCATGGCGAGACTCGCCAAGCAAGGCTGTCACTGCGCCACCTTTACTGCCGCCGGTTTTGTCCGTAGAGGGCTGATTGAAGCGGGCTTTGCGATGAAAAAAGTCAAAGGCTTTGGCACCAAAAGAGAGATGATTGCGGGTGAGTTGAGTGAACGCACACCTTACAGCAACCTCTCCCCCCTATTTGCGCGGCCAAATAGCGCAGACGCAGAGTCGATCGCCATTGTTGGTGGTGGCATTGCCAGCGCAACTTTAGCCACGGCGCTGATTCGACGCGGGAAACGCGTCACGCTCTATTGCCAAGATAAAGCCGCAGCAATGGGCGCCTCTGGCAATCGACAAGGCGCGGTGTACCCACTGCTCAATGGCACCCACAGCGGCGTGTCACGCTTTTTCGCCCCTGCTTTTCTCTTCGCCCGTCAATTTGTCGAGCAAGCCAGTGAACGCTTTCATTTCGACCACGACTGGTGCGGCGTCACTCAATTGATGTGGGATGAAAAATCACACACCAAACTGAGCAAACTGAATCAAGTGGGCTTTGATGCTCAACTGGTTAGGCCATTGGACCCAGCGCAGACGGCGCAAACCGTCGGCTTACCGTTGACCATGCCTAGCGTGCATTATCCATTGGGCGGCTGGCTCTGCCCGGCAGAGTTTAGTCGAGGAATGATTGACGATTTATCGGCACACCCTCTTTTCGAGGTTCGCTTTGAGCATAAGGTCACCGAGCTAAAAGCGCACTCAGAGGGCACTTGGACGGTATGCAGCCAACAGGAGTCCCGCACCTTTGATGCGGTGGTGGTCGCCAATGGGCATCAATTTACCGACCTTACGCAGACCTCCACTCTGCCACTTGGACGAGTGAAAGGACAAGTAAGTCATATCCCGACCACCGATCGATTAAGCAGCCTGCGCAACGTACTTTGTTACGATGGCTACATGACGCCAGTAAACCCGAAGACCCAGCAGCATTGTATTGGCGCTAGCTACGATCGCACGAGCCTTGATACAGAGTTTGATCCTGCTGCGCAAATCGACAATGGCGAAAAACTCAAGCGCTGCCTCCCCAACCAAGATTGGACTCAGGATGTCGATACCAGTGAGAACAAATCTCGCCAAGGCATTCGCTGCGTGAGCCGCGACCATCTGCCGTTTATCGGTGCGGTGGGTCTGCAGAGCGCGACGGTGGAACAATACAAAACATTAGCAACACAGCAAGAGGATGAGGCGCTGCCGGTACCAAGTTATCCGAATCTATATTGCATGTTGGGGCTAGGTTCGCGTGGATTGAGCAGCGCACCGTTGCTGGCGGAAACACTCGCTTCACAGATGTGTGGCGATCCGATGCCACTGCCTGTCGACATCCTCGACGCCTGTCACCCGAGTCGGATGTGGGTAAGAAAATTAAGAAAAGGGAAGCCTATTACTGAGTTGTAATAGGCTTTAGTCAACAAGGCCCGATTGGCTGACTCAGGCTCCTAAGACTTAGGCACGTAAGGCTTGGTCAGCTAACTCGGCCCATAGGTCATTCACTATGGTGCGATCAGCAGGTGACAACTCGCTGCGCGCCTCATCTAAACTGGCTTGAATGCGGTGCTTGAACACGTCAAGATCGACGATCCCCTCTTCTTCACACGCCGCGGCGGAGAGAGAAATGTGCCCACGCAGGTAGCCACCTGCAAACAACTCATCTTCCGATGCTGTCTCAATACGCGCATCAATTAGCGCAAGCAACGCTTCTTCGTATTCCGTGATCATTCTTTGTAGCTACCTAAAATCAGTTTGATTCTCAAAAAGAGGCCAAAGCTTCTCACATTGAGAAACCCAAGGCAAATGCTTGTGTTCACAAGGGGTTGTCCTCTGGCATATCGGTTGCAATAGGGAGTTATGCACCGCAAACAACCAAGGAATTGCTATGAAGATGTCCCGATTGTCCGTCAACGTTCTCGTCGCCTTATCCCTCGCCGCAGCGCATTACAACGCGCGCGCTGAGGTGCCTTTTGCGCAATGTCCCACCACTCAGGCGTTTCTAATTCAAAACCCAAATGGCTTCCCAGTGGCATATGGTGTCGACATCGACCTCGGCAGCTATCGCACGCTCGAGTCCAATATGGGCAGTGCAAAGCTTAATTGCGCCGGTTACAGCAATCATGATGATTTTATTTGCGCGTGGGATTACGATGCCAAGACTCTGGCTAAACTCGATGCCGAATTCGTCAAATACCCGCTCGAGATGACTCAGCCCGCCGGCGTACCCGAGCGCATCTATGTTGGTGATGTGGCGGTGCATACTAATGCGTGGTTTGGCTACCACCCTTCATATGGCCTAATTAAGGCGGATCTCGAGACTCTGGTCATGACGCAAGTGGCCAATCCGTCTGATTTCGGCACGCCTGCGATTTATGATCTCGCGTTTCATCCTGACAATGGCCTCGCCTATTCGATTGATGCTAACGGTTACTTGATTGAGATTGACGTTGAAGCCGGGAGTTCAACGCGTCTTAACCAAGTGTTGAACAAAGATCTACTCGGCTACAAGCTCACCTTTGGTGCTATCTATTTTGACGTTGACGGCAATCTCTATGGCAGCAACAAGGCCAGCGGTTTGGTGTTTCGTGTCACCCTAGACGGTACTCAATCCAGTGCGGATTTTTTTGCCTACGGCCCTTCCAGCAACTCGAATGATGGCGCACGCTGCGCGTTAGCGCTAGTGGTCGCCAGTGACAACACAGACTTTGGTGATACGCCAGACAGCTATCAAACCAGTTACGCTGCGCTCGGCGCGCGCCATGGTATCAGTGGCTTGACGCTCGGGCTCAGCGTGGATGGTGAGAGCGAGGCTTATCTTCCTCCATTGAGTGATGACAGCGCCGATGGACTCAACGACGACGATGGTGTCGCGTTTCCCGTCCCGCTGCAAGTGGGCCAAACCAGTACGGTGCAAGTTACGGTCACTGGCGCAAGCGCCGACAGCGTGCTCAATGGCTGGATTGACTGGGACAGAGATGGGGAGTTTGACTCCAGCAAACACTGACGCCGTGCAGACATCCCCATCCGCAACGCCAGCGGCAACCATTGGTCATCACTGATTGCTGTGGTGTGGGTTATGGAAGAAGGCAGCGTACCAACCTCATACACCTACCAACATGAAGGCGAGTCAGAGGCGGTGTGGCTGATTCCAAGCTCTATTTGACGATAAAGGCGTCAGGTTTAAGTGGCGGGGTTTGGTAGAAGGCACGCAATGCCTCAGACAATGCCAGCACACGCGGCGGCAACCCCGTCGCTAAAATGGACATCACTTCTTGATGGACTTTTTGCATGAACCCGAGGCGGTCAGGTTCAACGTCGCCATTGAGATTGTCGCAACTGACACTAAATGCAAAGCCAGCGCTGACCGATAGGATCCACTCGTACGCCTGCGGACGTATCTCCACTTGTTCAAACTGCGCTTGAACCTGTTCATCGCGGCCATCGGGGTGATACCAATAACCAAAATCTTCCAGTAAACGGCGATCAGGGCCTGCCACACACCAATGGGCAATTTCATGCAGTGCAGACGCATAGAAACCTCGTGCAAACACGATGCGATGGTAAGGAGTAGAGTCATCCGCGGGAAGATAGATAGGTTCATCACCGCCAAGTTCAAGACGGGTCTGATACAGTTCAAAAAAGGTCTGATTGAAGAGTGCAATCAAATCGCGATAATCGTGGGTCATCTATGTGGAAGTTCAAAGTAACGATGCACGCCATTGTACCCGACTCCGCAGCCAGCGTTAAGACGCGCCACAGCGAAAAGAAAACGGCTTCCTTGCGAAGCCGTTTGAACGATTAAATTTTCGGGGTTTGCGTTGTGACACCGTGGTTTTGACCGCGATGACGCAGCAAGTGATCCAGCAACACAATCGCCAGCATGGCTTCAGCAATCGGCACTGCGCGAATGCCAACACAAGGGTCATGGCGGCCTTTGGTAATCAGCTCGGTCGACTCCCCTTGCTTGGTGATGGTTTCACCCGGTACGGTAATGCTCGACGTTGGTTTGAGCGCTATATTCGCGACAATGTCTTGCCCAGTCGAGATACCGCCTAAGATGCCACCAGCATGATTGCTACCAAAACCGCTTGGCGTGAGGGTATCACGATGCTGGCTGCCTTTTTGGCTTACCACATCAAAACCATCGCCGATTTCGACGCCTTTTACCGCATTGATGCTCATCAGTGCATGCGCAATGTCGGCGTCTAAACGATCAAACACTGGCTCGCCAAGTCCAACGGGTACGCCAGTGGCGACCACTTGCAATTTGGCACCGATAGAGTCGCCTTGTTTTTTCAAATCTCGGATCAATTGATCGAGCTGCTCGACCTTATCCACATCCGGGCAGAAAAATGGGTTGTTCTCGATCTCATCCCAATCGACTTTCTCAATGGCGACATCGCCCATCTGCGATAGGTAAGCGCGAATTTCGACACCAAACTCTTGCTTAAGGTATTTCTTCGCAATCGCGCCCGCCGCAACGCGCATCGCTGTTTCACGAGCAGACGAACGGCCGCCACCTCGATAATCACGCACTCCATACTTTTGATAGTAGGTGTAGTCAGCATGACCGGGACGGAACTTGTCTTTGATTTCTGAGTAGTCTTTTGAGCGTTGGTCGGTATTTTCAATCAGCAAACCGATCGAAGTCCCGGTCGTTTTCCCTTCAAACACACCGGAAAGGATTTTTACTTCATCAGGTTCGCGGCGTGCAGTGGTATAGCGAGAAGTGCCTGGACGACGACGGTCGAGATCCGTTTGAATATCTGCTTCTGAGAGGTCTAAACCTGGAGGGCATCCGTCAACGATACATCCTAGTGCGATACCGTGACTTTCTCCGAATGTGGTCACTCGGAAATGTTGTCCGATACTGTTTCCTGCCATTACTTCCTCGTATTATTTCAGCCTTGTCAATTAGGCTTTACACGTCAATTGTTCGTTTTTTCATAGTGTCTTTATTACGGTTTGATGTAAAGCCCCAAGCCAGAACTATTTTAGTTCACCTAGCCGCGAAAACGCTAGAGAGCAAAACGCCGAGCAAAAGCTCGGCGTTTGGGCGTGCACGGTTGGCAACAAATCAGTCTTTGTACAACTTGAATTCGTCGGCGCAAGCGACCAGTTGGTCACGAGTCAACAAGAAGACACCATGCCCGCCGTTTTCGAACTCTAACCATGTGAATGGGATGTCTGGATATTGCTCCATCATGTGCACCATGGAGTTGCCCACTTCACAAATCAAAATACCCTTTTCGGTCAGGTAATCGGGGGCATTGGCAAGAATGCGGCGCACCAGTTTGAGACCATCACTGCCCGCCGCTAAGCCGAGTTCAGGTTCATGGGTGAACTCTTGCGGCAAGCTGTCCATGTCTTCTTGATCCACATACGGTGGATTCGTGACAATTAAGTTGTAACGCTCTTTCGGTAAATCGCGGAACAGATCCGAGCGAATTGGGAAGACTTGTTGATCCATGCCGTGATCTTGAACGTTCTGTTCCGCCACTTGCAGCGCGTCGGATGAAATATCAATGGCGTCCACTTCCGCCTCTGGGAAGGCGTACGCACAAGCAATGGCGATACAACCACTGCCGGTACACATATCCATAATGCGCGTCGGCTCTTCGATTAGCCAAGGTTCGAACTGAGCTTGAATCAGCTCACCAATCGGAGAGCGTGGCACCAAGACACGTTCATCGACGAAGAATTCCAAACCACAGAACCAGGCACGATTCGTCAGATAGGCGGTAGGCGTGCGCTCATTGATGCGCTTCACCACACGCTCGACGACGCGCAGGCGCTCACTGCTGGTCAAACGAGAGTTGAGAACATGGGGAGGCACATCAATCGGAAGATAGAGTGTGGGTAGGATCAACTGAACGGCTTCATCCCAAGCATTGTCAGTGCCGTGACCGTAAAATAGGTGAGCGGCGTTGAAACGGCTGACCGTCCAGCGAATCATATCTTGAAGGGTATGCAGTTCCGATACCGCTTCTTCTACAAAAATCTTATCCAAAATTGCCTCCGAAAAGCGCTACAATACTGCCAATAGCATTAATCATACCTATTGAAATCACCCATGAACAAAAAAGACACCGATATTGATGACGATTTCGCCCTCTTCAGGGATGCAGTACAAGGCGTAAAAAAGTTGCGACAGGATACCATAGTCCAACAGCCAAAAAGAAACACTAAGCAGAAAGAAATCACACGCAGCGCACGTGAAGCGAGCGACTCGGAGTTTTACTTCTCTGACGAGTTTGTACCGCTCCTCAATGAAGAAGGGCCAACACGCTACGCCCGCGACGACGTGTCACAGTATGAGGTGAAGCGACTCCGCCGTGGCGTGTACGTGCCTGATGTCTTTTTGGATATGCACGGTATGACGCAACTGGAGGCCAAGCGTGAACTCGGCGCGATGATTGCCTATTGCATCAAAAACGAAATTGCCTGTGCCTGTGTTCAGCATGGCATCGGCAAACACATCCTGAAGCAAAAAACGCCGCTATGGCTGGCCCAGCACCCTGATGTGATGGCGTTTCACCAAGCACCGCTTGAGTTTGGTGGCGATGGCGCGTTGCTGGTTTTACTCTCGATCCCGGAAAAATAATCATTACTGGCGCAAAT
Source organism: Vibrio sp. R10-SG-ISO4 (assembly GCF_059834135.1). NCBI lineage: Bacteria > Pseudomonadati > Pseudomonadota > Gammaproteobacteria > Vibrionales > Vibrionaceae > Vibrio > Vibrio sp. R10-SG-ISO4. Next base: position 42,346 of record NZ_JCBDHJ010000008.1, on the reverse strand, counting down.
CTGGCGGGATAGGGAGTTCGGACGCCTTGAGCTTCGGCCTTTGACCGCCACGTTTGCGATACTGCTTGAGCTGGAACACATACGCCAACACTTGAGCCACTGCGGTAAACAGCCCATCTGGGATCTCTTGCTCCAACTCTGTTGAATGATACAGCGCCCGAGCCAATGGCGGAGCGGGGATCACGTAGATATCATGCTCTCGCGCCACTTCTCGAATTTTAAGCGCCATGTGATCGGTCCCTTTCGCAACTACAATCGGCGCGCGATCTTTATCTTGCTTGTACCTGAGCGCCACGGAAAAGTGCTCTGGGTTGGTAACAATCACATCCGCTTGCGGCACTTCTGCCATCATTCTCCGCTGAGCCGCTTCCCGTTGTAGCATACGAATACGGCCTTTTACCTCAGGTTTACCTTCAGTCTCTTTGTACTCGTCTTTGACCTCTTGCTTGGTCATTTTCAATTGGTTGGCGTGCTGCCAGATTTGGAACGGAATATCGATGGCGACCACCACCAACAGTGAGCAGCTAATCAAGAGCACAAAGTTGAGTAAGATATCGAGCGCATGGAAGATGTTTTGCGGGTAAACGTCCATACTCAGCTGAAACAAATCCTGCTGCGCTGAGTTGATAAGAAAGATCGCCACACCGGTCACCAGCGCCACTTTAAGAATGGATTTCAGCAGCTCGACCCAGCTTTGCAGACCGAACATGCGCTTAAAACCACTCAGCGGGTTCATTTTTGACCATTTGGGCGTCGCGGCTTCTGCTGAAAAGCTGATACCACCAACACCCGCTGCGCCAATCAGCGCGGCAACAAACAGCGTCACCAGAATCAGCAATAATGGCAATATCAAACTGCCTAGCGACCCGAGGGCGATGTCGAACAGTTTGACTTGATCAAACACTTCCTCACGCGACAAAGTGAACAAGCGGCGCATTACTTGAAACAAGCCACGTGCCAACCCTTCACCAAACCACATTAAAGCAATCGCGCCCACCACAAGGACGGAGACCGACGCCAGTTCTTTAGACCTTGCAACCTGCCCTTTCTCTCGAGCCTGTTGCAAGCGCCTGGGCGTGGCGTCTTCGGTGCGTTCTTGACCGTCGGATTCTGCCATCGCGCTCCCTTAACAATCCAACCGGATGAAGCGGCACACTTGCGCTTCACCTTGTAACCAGAATAGCTCATAGTGGCTATACAGGCCGGCGATAATGTACCAACAGAGCAGCAAACCCACCATCAGCGCAAAAGCAAAACCGAGCGAGAAGATATTCAACTGCGGCGCCGCACGCGTCATAACACCAAACGACAGGTTGATGGTCAGTAGCGCAATAATGCCCGATAGCGACATACTCAGTGCAACATTAAACATGATCCCCAGCCAGCTCGCCAACTCTTGAAAATCGGCACTCGTCAGCGACCCTGAGCCTATGGGTAGAGATTGAAAACTCATCACCACTAGCATGATCATCTTTAAGTGGCCATCCGTCGCCAGAAAGAATAGCGTTGCCAAAAACATGAACAGTTGACCGAGCAGCGGCGTATTCTGTCCATTGGCAGGGTCTACCATAGACGCAAAACCCAAGCTCGACTGCATACCCAAGATTTGGCCGAGAATGACGAAGGTTTGAATCATAAATTGGGTCACGGTACCCATCGCCACGCCGATGATGATCTGCTCAAGTAACGTCATAAAACCGGCGAATGAGAGCAGCTCAATATTATCAGGGACGGCGGGGATAGCGGGCATAACGGCAAAGGTGATGGCTAAGCCCAAATAGAGTCGAACACGATTAGAGACAAACCGCGCGCCGGTCACCGACATCACCATCAACATGGCGGCAATGCGCGTGTAGGGCCAAAAGTAGTTGGCAATCCAGTCGAGGACGACGCTAGCGGGATATTCCATACCCGCTCCTAGTAGAGAACCTGAGGTAGTCGCTCAACCATGGCAAAGAAATACTCCATGAGCATTTGTGTCATCCAGTGAGCAAACAGCATTAACGCTAGCAATGTGACAATCAAACGTGGCAAGAAACTCAACGTTTGTTCGTTAATCGACGTTGCGGCTTGGAAAATCGCCACCACAAGACCAATCAGCAAGCTTGGGATAATGATGGCGCACACCATAATGAGCACCATCCACAGTGCGCCGCGAAACATTTCGACAAAAACCTCTGGCGTCATGGTCTCCTCCCGCTACAACGCAAAACTGCCGGCCAAGGTCGACAAAATCAGGTTCCAACCATCCACCAGCACAAACAGCATCAGTTTGAATGGCAGCGAGACGATCATGGGTGAGAGCATCATCATACCCATGGCCATTAAGACAGAAGCGACCACTAGGTCAATGATGAGGAAAGGCAAAAAGAGCATAAAGCCGATTTGAAACGCCGTCTTGAGCTCAGAAGTAATGAACGCCGGGATCAGCACCGCCATCGACACATCTTCTGGAGCGGTTGCGTCGGAGCCCGAAATGTTGACAAAGGTTTCCAGATCTTTAACACGCGTCTGTTTGAGCATGAAATCTTTCATTGGCACTTGCGCCAAATCGAACGCGTCACGTGCCGTGATTTGTTCGTTGATGTAGGGTTGAATCGCGTCGTCGTTAATTTTACTCAACACTGGCGACATGATGAAAAAGGTAAGAAAGATAGCAATGCCAATGATCACTTGGTTCGACGGCGTCTGCTGCAAACCCATCGCTTGACGCAAAATCGACATCACGACAACGATGCGGGTAAATGAGGTCATCAAAATGACCATGGCAGGCAAAAAGCCCAGCATGGTCATCAAAGCGAGAATCTGTAGATTGACGGAATAGTCTTCTGTGCCGTCAGGGTTGGTGGTCATGGTAAAGGCAGGGATACCGCCGCCACCGCCGGTCAAGCTACCGGTCGACAACGTTTGTGCGCTGCTACCGGAAGCGCCTTGTTCACGCTCCATCGCCGAGACAGTCACAGACGATGCGCCCGCCGCATTACTCGGTACCGATGTCGCTAACTCCTCCTGTGCGACCACCGCCGTAGAGAGAAGAGACCATAGCAAGGTCATCCAGACCCAAAAAGTTCGACTACGATTTATCATTCTTTTTCAATAGCTGAGTCAGTTGGCTTGCAAACGGACTGGTGGCTAACTCCTCCTGAGAAAGTGGCTTATCCAACTTCGCAATCAACTGGATAGACTGCGCCGTCACGCCGACTAAGAACTGCTCTTCTCCGGCTTGAACAATCACGATACGCTCTTTAGTGCCCACCGCGATTTGGCGTACCACACTCAACCCCGGCTGATTGCCAATAGCGGGAACGCGCATTCGCTTGAGTAGCCAAGCCAAAAACAAAATAAAAGCGACAACGAACAAAAGCGACCCAAAGGTGGTCGCTATGTCTAACTGGCTATCGGTTGCAGGCCCCATGGCTTAACGAAGCTTCTTAATACGCTCAGTTTGGCTGATAACGTCAGTCAAACGGATACCAAACTTGTCATTGACCACCACCACTTCACCGTGGGCAATCAAGGTGCCGTTGACCAATACATCGAGTGACTCCCCGGCCAAGCGCTCAAGTTCGACCACTGAACCTTGGTTGAGTTGCAGCAGGTTACGAATGCTGATCTGCGAGCGGCCCACTTCCATAGAGATGGTGACCGGAATATCCAAGATGGTATCGAGCTTACGGCGCTCGTCATCGGAAATGGGTGAGGAGGTATCTTCTAACTCATCCAGTTGCGCTGACATCACTTCATCCACATCGATCTCTGGCGCGTTGGGATCTTCTCCTAGGGCTGCCGCCCATTCGTCCGCCAGTTTCTGATCGTCACTTGGTTCCATACCTAATTCCTACTCTTCAATTAATCTTCAATGTCGCCTTCGTCATCTTCTAACTCGGAGATAACATCTTTGCCCAAGAAGGCAATATCGGTTTTCACTACATCGGGACGCTTAATTTTTTCCGATATTTGTACCGCAAGGTTTTCCCCTGAACGGCCCATTTTGACCCGATAGGTCGGTAACTCTTCTACAAACATGGTGGCGTGCTCTGGCATATGGATCGGGATAATATCGCCAGGGCGCAGCTCCATTAGGTCGCGCAGGGAAATATCTTGCTCGAGCAAGTTAACGCGAAAGTTCACAGGAACATCCATGATCTCTTCGCGTAGCGCCGTACTCCAGCGCACGTCAGTTTCCATCTTATCCGATTGAACACCGGCATCGAGTAGCTCACGGATCGGCTCTACCATTGAGTATGGCATCACGACATGGAAATCGCCGCCCCCGCCATCCACTTCAATATGAAACGAACTCACAACGATCACTTCCGTCGGGCTGACAATGTTCGCCATGCTCGGGTTCACTTCGGAGTCGAGATACTCAAACTCGACCCCCATCACAGGCGACCATGCTTCTTTATAATCTTCAAAGACGATTTTGAGCAACAATTGAACAATTCGACGTTCGGTTGGCGTAAATTCACGCCCTTCAATCCGCGCGTGAAAACGGCCATCACCGCCAAAGAAGTTCTCCACCAAAATGAACACTAAGCGTGCTTCCATGGTGATCAGCGCCGTACCTTTTAGAGGTCGAAAGCGCACCATGTTGAGACTGGTCGGTACGTAAAGTGTATTTTGATACTCGCCGAACTTCATCATCTGCACGCCGTTGATCGAGACTTCAGCGGTTTTACGCAGCATGTTGAACAGGCTGATACGCATATGACGAGCAAAGCGTTCGTTGATCAGCTCGAGGGTTGGCATCCGACCACGAACAATGCGGTCTTGAGAGGAAAAGTCAAAATCGACGGCGCTCGCGTCTTGCTCGTTACTCTCTTCTTCTATCTCATCGACGTCATCGACGCCGTGAAGCAGCGCATCGATCTCATCTTGGCTTAATAGATCAGTCACGCGTCACCTATTGCATTACAAAATCAGTAAATAGCACACGTTCAATCACAGGCTGACCCACAGCTCTGGTCAAACTGGCTTTGATGTCATCCGTCGCTTTGTCGCGCAACTCCACGCGTCCGTTGACGCTGCGTAGTTGGTCCACCGTTGCCGAAGCAAACGTGCTCAGCAGGGAACTCTCGATCAGTGGCGAGTGATAGCGGGCCAGGTTTTCATTTTCGCTGCCACGCACCATCAACTGCACTTTGATCTGTACCATGCGGTCACGTTTGTCGCCCGTCACGTTAAACAAAAACGGCTGAGGAATATTGACATAAGAGACAGGCTCGGCGGGCGTCACCACTTGCTGTTGCGTTGCAGCCTGTTCTCCGGAGGGCTCATCTGAACCCATCAAAAAGAACGCGGCACCACCACCGCCAAGCAGCAAGACAACAACAACGGCCACTATGATCAGTAATTTGCCTTTCCCTTTGGGAGCTTCTGCGGTGATATCTTCGTCTGCCATAACTTAACGGTCTCTAAATCCTAGTTTTTCTAACAGTTTAAGCGTAATAACTGATTCCATCACGCTTTGTTGCTACATTCAAATCAAGATTGGTGTCTGGTTCAAGGTTTTCTTCACCGCCAAAGGCGTGATTGCTGCTCCCTTGACCATTTCCTTGCCCACTGCCTGTTGCATAGCGTCCTTGCTGCTGGCCAGAGGCCTGTTGCTGAACGGAGGTGTCTCCCAGCTGAACCCCTTGCTGAGCGAGCATTTCACGCAGTCTTGGCATCGATTGCTCGATAATATCGCGCGCGCCTTGGTTGGCGACAGTAAAGTGGACTGTGGCGCCGTCACCATTCATGTTCATGCGAATTTGCAAGCGGCCTAGCTCAGGGGGATCAAGGCGAATGTCGATGTTTTTCAAGTTTTTCGACATCATCATCTGTACGCGCTCTGCCACTTGATCCGCGGCTACATCACGGCTGAGCTGCAAAGGAACTTGCGCAGGATTGGCTTGCTCCGCACGCATGCCATTAGGTTGAGTGCCAAGCTGCTGCCCACTCGCGGCAGCCAACTGCTGAGCAAAATGCTCGCCCGATGCCGCCTCTTTGCTCTCCCCACTTTGGGCGGCGCCCATCGCGACTTTCGATCCCAACGCCGATTTTAACAGTGCCTGCTCTTGCAGTGCCGGGTTCGCCGCCACATTCGGCATCGCGCTGGCGCTTAGGTCGGTGGGTATAGGCGATGTGGGGATCGCTTGCGTGGCAGCGTTAGGAATAGGCGAAGTGGCAGCCTGTTGCAGCGGCGTAGGTGTCACTGACTGCGTTTGATGCATCGCTTGTTGTACTGAGTGCGCGAGCACCGCTTGCTGAGATTTCACTTGCGGATCTCGGGCCAGATTGACCTCCTCTTTGACCACCGCCTCACCTTGTACGGCCCATGGGATGGCTGTTGCTTGCATTGGCTTTTCGGTATCCGTAAGAGTATCGGCCGATACGGTTTGGGGCTCTGCAGTCAAGGAGGCAGCAGAGACATTGGTCGCTTGCTCTGCTCTGTTCGTATCAACGCCAGCTTCACTTAATTCCGTGCCTACCATCATGGCGCTGGCATTCAGTGCGTTTGGCGCAGCGGTCGCATCGGCTTGATGTTGCTCGGTGTTGAAACGGTGTTGAGTCGACTTATCTACAGGCAATGCATCGGTTGGTGTGGGGTCTTGTCCCGCTTTTGCCGCCACACTCGCGGTCACTGCAGCGGCAACCTGAGGCGAAGCACCATCTTGTTCGCTATCCACAAGTGGAGACTCCACATTAAGGTACTTTTTCGCCGATTCCGCTTTCGCCTGCTCAGATACCTCGCTTACAGCAAGCGATTCGCCATCGCTGCCAGTAGCCGAGGCCGAAGACGCGGCGGCTTGCACTGCATTTGCATCTTGACCTTCATCTCTAGCCTGGCTATTTGCGTGCAGGGTTTCGCCGTGCACTCTCACCACTTCACTCTCATTTGAGCGCACAAAGGATTCTGGTTGGGTCTTTTCATCGCCTTGAGCGGAGATGGCGGCGGCTTGAACAGACACTTGCCCTTCAGCAGACACTTTAGGCGTATCCGTTGCAGGATCGAGCTTGGCGGCATTGGCTTCATGAGGCAAGTTCTTGCCGTCTTTTGCCTTGAGGGCGCGATTAGATTCATCCAGACGCTGCAATACTTGGTCATTGTCGGACACAATTTTCGCCGCTTGGTCTTTCGGCAGGGAGGCCTCGCTATCATCCGTCGCAGCCAACACCTTAGCTGAGGCTGCGCGATCGCTTTCGCCTTTTGCACCGTCGGCTTTCGAACTTACCGATTCGGCCTCGAGTAACTCGTCGGTAGATTGATTGGCGGTCGATGTCGACTTATCGCCGTTAGACGTTGACTTAGACGCCTCACTCGCGCTTGCTTGCTCTGTGGGGGCTTTTTCTGCGGGTGCTTTCTCTACAGGGACTTTGCCTTGCGCTTTTACCCCATCACCTGAGCCGTCGCCTTTTCCGCCTTCACCTTTAATCAGCGCAGCGAGTTTAGAAAAAAAGCCTTCTCCACTGTTTTTCTCAGTGCTGGCCTCACCCGTGCTTGGCGCGACCTTAGCGGCTTTTCCGCTGTCAGAAACAGACGATAAATTGATATTCATAGTTGAGCTACTCACAGTTAATCATCTCGAAACAGCGCAGAGACGGAACAGGGGTTAGCTAGGATATCAGCAAAAATCACGCCATAGTTGGAAGCTAATACGAAGTTTTTACGATGATAATGAGCGATCAGTTCGGCTTCCGCCGTGAATATTGCAAGGTGGCAAACTCATCCATCAGCTTTTGCTCGCGATGCTCTTGTTCACGCGCTTTTTCACTGCGTTTTTTCTCCATCAGCCATTCATACGAACGTCGCTGTTTGCGACGCTCCAGCCAGTGCTGCTCACAGCTTTCTACCTGACTCTTAAAATGGTGCTCGGCTTTCTGCTGTTTGGCGAGGGTCTCATCGAGCGTGGTTAAAAAGCGGTTTAAGTGGGTATATTGGCTAGCCGTTAACCCTTGCTGACCTCGTTCAACCAGTTGCTGGCAGTAATCTAGGCGGTATTGCTCAATCTGTTTGAGCTGTCGGTAATAGCCTTCTAGCTCACCGCGAGCCTGTGTAAGCGCCATGACCGCCTGATTTTCCTGTTCTTTCGCCTGCTCTAGCAAGAATGCCAACGCGTTATCCATCGACTATCACTCCCCTTGCAGCAAGTTCTTGAGCATATTTACGCACATATCGTACGGCACGCTCTCTTTCATTCCTTGCTGTAGATAACCATCGAGTTTCGGCTTGATAGTAAACGCGCCATCAATCGCTGCATCGGTACCCGGTTTGTAAGCACCAATAGAGACCAGATCTTGATTCTTGCGACAAATCGAGAGGATTTGTCTCACCGCTTTGGACATCAAAATATGCTCATCGGTGGTGATCTGTGGCATGACACGACTGACCGATTTTTCGACATCAATCGCTGGATAATGACCCGCATCGGCCATTTCTCGCGAGAGCACAACGTGACCATCGAGAATGGCTCGCGATGCGTCTGCTATCGGGTCCTGCAGGTCATCCCCTTCGGTCAGTACGGTAAAAAATGCGGTAATGGAGCCCTGATCGGGGCCACCGTTACCGGCTCGCTCTACCAAAGCGGGTAATTTGGCAAAGACCGAAGGCGGGTAACCTTTGGTTGCCGGCGGTTCGCCAACCGATAGCGCAATTTCACGTTGCGCTTGAGCAAAACGGGTTAAGGAGTCCATTAAAAGCAGCACATCGAGCCCTTGATCGCGAAAATATTCCGCAATGGTCAGGGCGGTCTGGCACCCTTTCAAACGCATCAACGGCGAGGCATCGGCGGGCGCTGCGACCACCACAGAGCGCTGGCGACCATCCACACCCAAAATTTCTTCGATAAACTCTTTCACTTCTCGGCCACGTTCACCGATCAAGCCGACCACCACCACTTGCGCAGTTGTGCCTCGAGTCATCATACCGAGTGTCACCGATTTACCGACACCAGAACCGGCGAACAGACCAATACGTTGGCCTTTGCCCACTGTCAATAAGCCGTTGATCGCTTTAATGCCGACATCCAGCGGCTCCGTGATCGGTTTACGTGCCAGCGGATTAATCGGCTGCACATTAAACGAGGCTTTTTTCTCGGTATAAATCGGGCCAAGACCATCGAGTGGGTTGCCTACGCCGTCAATCACTCGACCAAGAAGCTCCATACCAACAGGCAGGCCTGCATCACTGGTCAGCGGCGTCACTTTCGCCCCGGGCAGCACGCCGGTGATCTGCTCACTCGGCATCAAAAAAAGGTTGTCGCCAGAAAAGCCGACCACTTCGGCTTCCATTTCACCGTGCATGGTTTCCACGGTACACAAACTGCCAATCGGAGCCCGGCACCCGGTCGCTTCGAGCGTTAATCCCACCACGCGAATCAACTTACCGGACGCCACTGGGCGACACGTTAACCCGTGGGTTTTGTACTGGCCAAGACGCTGAGCGAGCTCGAGCATCACTCAACACCTTGATGGCGATTGACACCACAAAAGCTTTGGATCACGCTGCGAATCCTATCTTCAAGGCGATAGTTGACACTCGACTCCCCCGCTTCAATTTGAACATCGCCCCGATTGAGAGCAGGCTCACTCATCAAGTTCCAATTACGCAGGTTCAATTCGTCTTCGCCATAGGCAGAACGGATAATAGCGACATCGTCGGGGTGAAGTTTTAAGGTAATCGCGTGACCGGAAATAGGCAGAGATTCCACCGACTGTTTGATGGTGTCTAGAATGACTTGAGGATTGGTTTGAACTTCGACATGCACCACCTCTTTCACCAAAATGAGGACCATATCGACCAACTGTTTTTCCACTTGGGCGTTCATCAGTTCAAGCGGCTGAGCGAATTGGTTGGCTAAGTTGATGAAGGTATCGACTTGTTCTTTGATAAAGGCTTCGCCTGCCGTGACACCTTCTTGACGGCCCGCTTCGAGCCCTTCTTGATGGCCTTCCGCTAAGCCTTGCTCTTTGCCTTTCTCATAGCCTTGCTTGAAACCGGCTTCTTGACCTTGCAGCAATCCATCTTGATACGCCTGCTGCTTGATGTGCTCAATTTGCTCATCGGTCAGCTCAACGGGCGCCTCTTCTTCAGGTTCGGTGGGCAAAGGCATCCAGCTCGGATCGTAATTCAACGCCGTTTCTTTGGCTTGCTTGTGAGTGTGTGACGTGTAGTCAGGCATGCCCCAGCGCTCCGCTTTTTGGACCACCACTTCTTCATCATCCAATCGTAAAAAACCGCGCTTTCTTTCTCCGGCCATAACACTTTTACTCACTGAGTTACTGATCGTTCACTGAATTACTGATCGCTCTTCGCGTTGATTTGCGTTGCGGTCATCACTCGGTTGAGCGGTGATGACCCAAACCATTACAAGAACTCGTCTGCGCCGCCGCCAAGCATAATTTCGCCCGCATCGGCCATGCGACGGGCGATCGCCAAGACTTCTTTTTGAGCGGTTTCCACGTCCGACACCTTGATCGGAGGCATGGCTTCAAGATCATCACGCATCATCTCAGCTGCACGCTTGGACATGTTCTTGAAGATCTTCTCGCGCAGTGCGTCATCGGCACCTTTGAGTGCACGCTGCAACGCATCTTGCGGAACATCACGCAGCAATTTTTGGATACCTTGGTCGTCGACCTCGATCAAATTCTCGAACACGAACATCAAATCTTGGATTTGTGTCGCCATATCTTCGTCTTGATCGCGCATCTGCTCCATCAAGACGCCTTCGATGTTGTTGTCCATGTAGTTCATGATTTCGGCTGCGGCTTTCAGGCCACCAATCTTGGCGGCTTGCGCCCCTGCTTGACCCGCAAACTGCTTCTCCATGATTTCGTTTAGCTCGGCCAATGCTGAAGGCTGGACTTCCTCGAGGTTAGCAATACGCATCATCAGGTCGAGACGATCGCGCTCGGCAAATTGAGACAAAATCTCCGCCGATTGATCGGGCTCTAGGTAAGACAAGACAATCGTTTGAATCTGTGGGTGTTCGTTGACGATGATGCTGGCCACTTGACGTGGGTCCATCCACTTGAGGGAATCAAGGCCTTTCGAGCCCGTACCCAGCAGGATTTGGTCAACCAAGTTATTCGCTTTGTCTTCACCGAGCGCCGCCACTAGGGCATTACGCATGAAGTCTTCGCTACCCATACCAATGTTGGTGTATTTTTGGATATCTTCAAGAAAAGCGCGGTGCACCGCCCCAACTTTGTCTTGGCTTAAATCCGACGCGCGTGCCATAGCGCTACCCACGCGTTGTACTTGTTTGGGCTCTAAGTGGCGAATAATGCCTGCTGCGTCCTCTTCATTGAGACTCAACAATAGAATCGCCGCGCGCTCCTCACCCGGTATTGATTCAATATCCACGGTGTTTTCTGATTCTTCACCGCCCCCCTGTGGGACCATTTCGTTAGGCATTTTGCATCCAGTTCTTCACAACTTGTGCCGCGAGTTCCGGCTCATTCGCAACCAATGCACGAACCGCTTTCAGCACGTCTTCATCTTTGTGTAGATTTGGAAGGTCAATACTTGAGCCAAACTCAAACAGCTCGCCACCTTCTAAATCACTCCCAATTAAGCTTGTTTCACCATCGGCGCCAATCGGTAAGCCATCTGGGCCATACAGTTGTTCATCGTCATCCGATGCTGGGTTGAGCAGTTTCTTCATGGCTGGGCGCACAAGCACCAGTACCACCACAATAATCACGAGCGCACTAGCAAACCAACGTACCCAGTCGTTGAAATTCGGGTGTTCCCATAGTGGCACATCTTGGACGATATCCATCTCTGGCTCAGCAAATTGCATGCTCAGCACATTCAATAAATCACCGCGATTTTCGTTAAAGCCAACAGCGCCGACCAACACTTGTCGAATCGAGTTTAGGTCCGCATCCGAGAGCGGCTGGTAGGTTGTCTCACCGGTTTCAGGGTTGACCACAGCACGATTTTTTATCGCGACGGCGACCGTTTGGCGATTCACGACACCGGTTTGACGACGCTCATGGCTGATGGTGGTATCGAGTTCGAAGTTGCGCGTCGCTTCTTTATGCACCGAACCTTGGCCAAGTAGCGACCCATCTTTCATTTGGGCCACATCTTGAGGAATGGAGGCATCGGCAGGCGGTTGATTACTCAGTGCGCCTGGCACGCCAGCGACCACATTGCCATTGTTGTAATCTTCAAGGGTGTATTCACTGCGCGTTGCCGGCGTATTAGGGTCAAAGCTCTTACGCGTCTGTTCGACCGCACTAAAATCAAGTTGGATATCGACCTGAGCGGTGTAATTGCCAAAGCCTAATATTGGGATCAATACAGAATCAATTTTGTCACGCAAGGCTTGTTCTTGTTTACGCTCTAGCTCATGCTCTTTGCGTCTTGCCGCAGAGGCTGGATCTTGCGAGCCAGAGCTCAGTAAACGCCCATGCTGATCCGTCACGGTAATGCGGGTCGGCTTCATGCCCGGAACTGCGCTCGCGACCATATCCACAATCGAGTCGACCTCTTCTTGCTTAAGGCTGGTGCCGGTACGCAAAGTCAAAAATACCGACGCTGAGGCCTCTTGATTGTGACGCACAAACACACTTTGCTTAGGCAGCGCAAGCAGCACACGCGCTTTGCGTATTTGGGTCATCTCTTCTATCGCTTTAGAGAGCTGGCGTTCACGGCTGAGCTTAAGGCGCTCTTGCTCGAGACGTTGAGAAACCCCAAATCCCATGTCTTGCAACAAGATCTCGTCACCCGCCTGTTTCTCGGTGTTGAGCCCCGCGCGGACCATGTTGAGTTTGAGTGAGTTGTAATCGCTCGCAGGCACCAAAATAGTGTTGCCGTCGAGTTTGTAGTCTAGCTTTTGCTGATCAAGGTAATCTAAGACAGGAATCAATTCCTCGGTATCGTACGCTCCGAGTGGGCGCATATCGGGCTCTTTGACCCAAAAAAACAGCATCACAATCAATGCGACACAGATTGAGATCGACAGAACCAGCACCACTTGACGCAGCAGGTCGAGATCGCCCACCGCCATATCAAACTTGGAGCTGCTTTTTTCATCAAGATCGGGGTTTTGACCACCGCTATCGATATCCGTCGATAGCATGGTGCTATCGACATGGTCATCCGCTACGGTTAGGTCTGTGGATTGAGTTGGTTCTGCCACCGTCGATACCTACTATTAAACTGGCATATTCATCAATTCTTTGTACGCTTCAACAAACTTGTTTCGTACTTGGATTGTCGCATCAAAGGCCACGCTCGATTTGTTGCGGGCAATCATGACATCTGACAAAGAGACATCTTCATCTCCGCGGTCAAAGCGCATTTGTAAGTTGCTCGAGGTTTTCGAAAGTTGATTGACGTTATTGATGGCATTGTTGAGTAAGTCGCCAAAATCCGCCCCGACCGTATGACCGGTGGCGGCAGGTCTGGTGTTACTTGCTTCAAACATCATGGCTTGCATTTCGCCCTGAAAACCGTCAATTTTCATCCGTACCTCGATTGTCAACTCTTTGACATTTTGTTCTGCTGTTTCTCTGACGCTGCAAACTGTATGCCACGTTTGAATGAGACGAAAAATAGCACGTTAGTTAGGAATATCAATCCCCGCATCACGCATTTTCGCTAACTTGTAGCGCAAGGTACGTGGACTGATACCCAGCTTCTCGGCCATCTCTTTGCGGCGCCCTTTGCACTCGGCCATGGTCTCCAAAATGATTGCGTATTCTTGGTCACGAAGCTCGCCTCCCAAGCCACTTCCCCCTGAGAGCTGACGCGATGCCTCCGCTTCAGCAATCGGCTTGACCTCCGGCGCCATCACATGACTCTCTTGAACGACTTGTTGTAAGCCTGACGCGTCATGCCAATCGTGCCCTTCTAACAGAATGTGCTCAGCGTGAATCTGCCCTTGATCGCTAAGAATCAGGGCACGTTGCACCACGTTATCCAATTCACGTACGTTGCCAGGCCAACGGTAAGTCAGCAATTTATGAATCGCACTTTGCTCCAACTGCGGAACCGGCATCCCAAGTTTTGAACAGTGACGCTGCATCAAGTGATTAGCGAGCGGTTCAATATCCCCCGGTCGGTCACACAGTGCTGGCCAAGTAATCGGAAAGACATTGAGGCGGTAGTACAAATCTTCGCGAAAATGCCCTTCTTGGACGTATTGCTTAAGATCGCGGTTACTGGTCGCCAGTACGCGCACGTCCAGTTTGATGCTTTTGCGACTCCCCAAACGTTCCACTTCTCGCTCTTGCAAAACACGCAGCAGTTTGGCTTGTAGGCTCAAGTCCATCTCACTGATTTCGTCGAGTAAAATCGTACCGCCTTGCGCTTGCTCAAACTTACCCGGACACGCTTGAACGGCGCCCGTAAAGGCCCCTTTCTCATAACCAAATAAGGTAGCTTCAAGCATATTATCTGGGATCGCGGCGCAGTTAATCGCGACAAAAGGGCCCTCTTTGCGCAATGACGCATTGTGTATGTAGCGAGACATCACCTCTTTGCCCGAACCGCTTGGGCCAAGCACCATCACGCTCGCATCGGTTTTCGCCACTTTATCGGCCAACGCCATCAGCTTAAGGCTTTTTTGGTCTGCGACTACAGCGTCGCCATTGTCATCCGATTTGATCGGCGCGTATCGGCTGACCATATTAAGTAGGACTTCTGGAGCAAAAGGTTTTGCCATGTAGTCAATGGCGCCCTCTTTCATCGCTGACACGGCATCTTCGATATTGGCGTAGGCCGTCATCAATAGCACCGGCAAGTTAGGCCAGTGCTGCTTGATGTTTCTTAGCAAGGCGAGACCGCCCATGCCTGCCATTTGCACATCAGAAACAACGATATCCACCTCTTGGCTTTTCAGCTTAACCAACGCGTCTTCTGCGCTGTCCGCTTCAAGCCATTCGTACCCCGCCAGCGCTAACGTATCGACCAACGCTTCGCGTAGACCTTCATCGTCTTCAACGATCAGTACTTTGCTTTGAGCCATTGTTATTCTCCAGTGCTTAAATCTTGATTAGGTTCCACATTGCGCTGCAACGGAATACACATGGTGAAGCATGCGCCATCACCCGGTTCTGATATGAGCTCTAAACGCCCATCGTGCGCTCGACACACCATCTGTACCACCGCAAGGCCAAGCCCAGTACCTTGAGAGCGTGTGGTGAAAAAGGGCTCCATGATTTTGCTTTGCAGCTCAGGGGGTACCCCTGGGCCACTGTCTTGAACCGAGATTTTCAGTTCACCCTTCACGGGCCTAAAAAAGACGTCGAGTTGAGACTCTTTGCCTGCAATTTGGATCGCATTCATCACCAAATTGCTCAAAGCTGAAGCTAGCGCATTGGCATTGCCGAGTAGTAAGGTCTCTTCTTGCTCTACTTCTAAATGATAGTCTATCTGATTGTTCTTTAACGCGGTCTCCACCATGGGGGAGAACTCATCCACTAACTCGCCAATGCAAAAAGGTTTAACGACTTTGTTGTCGCCACCTTTGGCAAACAGCAACATGTCATTGACCTGTTTTTCCAAATCGTGCAATCGATCCATTAATTTGGATTGGAATCGGTCTTTCGTTGCAGGAGGCAGATTCGGCGCCACCAAATTGGAAGCGTACAACATGGCACTCGACAGAGGCGTTCTCACCTGATGGGCCAGCGACGCCACCATGCGCCCAAGCGAAGAGAGCCGCTGCAAATCACTGATGCGCGACTGCAACAAACGCGTCTCGGTAAGGTCAGTGATGAGAATCAATTGCCCTGTCGCCGAGGCGGAAATCGCCAGTCGGACTTTACGCCCGTTGCGCAAAGAAATTTCATGGCCGTCATCCTCACGCGGCGCAAACGCGTGCTGAATTACTTCAAACCAACGCGACCCCACCAGCGGAACTTCAAGTAATTTTTGCGCTTCAGGGTTGGCTTCTCGCACAACACCTTGTGTATCGAGCAAAATGACACCTGCAGGCATCACATCCAACACTTGCTGATAACGTGCTACTTGCTCTTCGAGCGTGCCCAGTGGCATCGCGGGTTCTGTCGGTGGGTTTGAGGTCATGTCGACATTCTTATCGTAAATACAACAATAGCCTGAAATGCAAATTGCATACCAGGCTATTTTATATATTTTTCAAAGACTTACAAAAGTCGATTATTTGACAGTTGAGTTTTTGTCGCTTTAGCGCTGCAAATTATATTTGCGCATTTTCTCAACTAAGGTGGTGCGTCGCATGCCTAGCATGTCCGCTGCGCGTGCCACAACACCACTTTGCGCTTCAAGGGCTTGATTGATCATGTTGACCTCAAGCTCTGCGAGCATCTCTTTGAGATTGACTCCTTCGGGCGGCAGATCTTGCGGCGCGTTATCAAACTCTTGAAATGGGTCGCTCCCTTCAAAGCTAAAGTCTTCAGAGAAAATATCATGCAAGGCATCACGCTCCTGCTCTTCAACCGACTCCGTAGAGTGGTACTCTGGTTGAAACTCAGGAATGTCACTATAACGATACTTGGTGGGTAAGTGGTTAACGTCAACCAAACTGTTGGGATAGAGGATAATCATACGCTCTACTAAGTTCGCGAGCTCGCGGACATTGCCAGGCCACTCATGTTCCATCAATGAATTGATAGAACGAGGCGTGAAGCAAATAGGCTGCGATCCTTCCGATTCCATTCGCGTCATCAACTCTTGCAATAGCAACGGAATGTCTTCTTTACGATCACGCAGAGCGGGCATTTCGATTGGAAAAACGTTGAGACGATAGTAGAGGTCTTCGCGGAAAGATTGATCCACAATCATATTATCAAGGTTCCGGTGAGTAGCGGCAATCACTCGTACGTTGACACGAATCGTGGTGTTGCCACCAACACGTTCAAATGTGCGCTCTTGCAAAACCCGCAACAGTTTAACTTGCATCGGCATCGGCATATCGCCGATTTCATCCAAAAAGAGTGTACCGCCTTCTGCCAGCTCAAAGCGCCCTTTTCTTGAAGTGATCGCGCCGGTAAACGCGCCCTTTTCATGACCAAACAATTCGCTTTCCAGCAGGTCCGGTGGAATAGCGCCGCAGTTGATCGGCACAAAAGGCCCATTGCGTCGCGCTGAGTGGTAATGAATATTGCGTGCCACCACTTCTTTACCTGTACCGGACTCACCCAGAATCAACACATTCGCTTCCGTGCCAGACACTTGCTCGATTAGGTGACGCACTTCCTTAATGCCCATGCTCTGGCCAACCAGACTTCGGAACAAGGTGTTTTTTCGAGTCGATGCAGAGACATTCACACCTTTGCGGCCTAGAAAGTCTTTGCAGTGACGTAAGGCTTCACTGAGTTGCGGGTAATTTAATGGGTATTCGAGATCGCCAACATAATTGGTCAGCTCATCGACGGGATAAGAATGCGTACCGGCTATCAGTAAAGGGATATGGTTGGCAGAGGCCAGTTTTTCACTCAGGCTTGCAGGCAGTGAGTCTCCAATCAGGGAACCGACGATACAGCCGCCCCACAAACCAGACCAATTGGGCTCTTCTAATTGGCGAGAAGAGATGGCCTCACACTGTTCTCCTACAAACTCCAATATGTTACTCAGATTGATTTGCGCCTGCGCGTCATCCTCAATCACGAGAATTTTTGCTAAACCTTGCATAGGTGAGAATATTTGCCTTTTATCAGAAACGTTGTGGCTGTTTTATCTGTTCTAACGTCTTTCAATTACAGTGTAGGTGTAACGACAGAGAATGTATAAACTTCTACAACAAAAATAAGCCACTAGGCTACGTAGTGACTTATATTCTATGTGATAAATAGCAAAAGGCAACCGAGCAATAACTCGGTGTGATGTTAAGCCAAAAGCGCGTTAATGAAAGGCTTTCGACTTAACATTTCTTGACCGAAGTGCGGGTTAAATGCCCACTTCTGCTGCGGTAAGGTTATGAAACTCAGTGGGTATTTGATCCCATGCTGATTTGATTTCACGGATAATCTCAATCACATCGTCAATAGGCTGCGGTTCATTTTTATGATTCGCTTCCGTGATCTGAGTGATCATAAACTCATAGAGTTGATCGAGATTCTGTGCAATGTCACCGCCATCATCCATCGATAAGCAGCTGCGTAAGCTGATGATGATGTCTAACGCTTTACCCAAACGCTCTCCCTTCACTGGAACATTGCCAGCTTGCATTGCTGCTTTCCCTTGAATAAGACGCTCGATAGCTCCAGCCATCAGCATTTGCACTATCTTATGCGGGGAGGCCGCACTGAGCTGGCTATCAACCGATACCTTCTTGTAAGCCTGTAAAGAACCACGCATAACTATCCTCTTTTATAAAAACTTTTTGTACTGCTGAACCGAACGTTGACCATGACGATACTGTTTTAGCGCTTGGCCTGCGAGGGCCGTTTTCTGTTGCATCAACTGCACCATGGCTGCAGTGTCATCTATGGCGCGTTGCCAAGCAGGCAATTGCGCTAACTCAGGGCACTGTTCGATCATGCAGAGTAACTTCTGCAATATCTGTTCCCTTGTATCGACTTGGGCGGTGATTTCTTCAGTATTTATGTCATCTATTGAAAGCAGATGGCCAATAGCTTGATCAATATCACACAAAGTGGCCAGTTGCGCCGAAAAATCATCCGCCAAGTGCATTCATCATCCCTGCTAACTGTGATTGCATTTTACCGGTCGCGTCCTGCATCGCCGAAAATTTGGCGTGAGTTCGCTGCTCCAAACTCTCCATGCGGCGATCCAGTGCCGCCTGATCATCTCGAAGACCATAGTTGCGTTCAATCATGCTCTGTTCACGAGTTCGAATCGACCCAGTCGCGCCAGTTAACCCTTGAATGGCATCTTCCACTTTCTTGGCAAACCCTTGATTGCCGCCAAAGAAGGCTTCAAGCTTATTGAAGTTATTGTTGATTTGCCTGTCGAGCATCGCGTAATTAATCTCAAGATTACCCTGACGTGTGGTGGTGATACCAAACTCGGTTAATGTTTTGAGGTCATCGGGCGCAGGCTCAATAGCGGATGAGAAAACAGATTTCAACCTAGCATCGGCATTGCGGACGATACTGTCGCCTGATAGTGGGCCCGCCATGCCTGTACGGGGATCGACTCCAGACAGTTCTTTTGATACTTGATAGAACTGATTGTAAGCAGCAACGAATTGTTCAATATCTTGGCGTACACCTTCTCGGTCATACTCAATATCGATTTCCGATGCGGGTTTCCCGGGTGTCGTACGACCTTTTAAGGTTAAATCGACCCCTTCAATGGCATTTTCGATAATGTTGTTGTCACTCGACAACTGGGCGACACCATCAAGCATCACTTTGGAGTCTTGGGCTGCTTGGACCTGCGTCATCCCGCGATAAGACTCAAAAGAGCGTTGTGCGTCCTCAAGGGCTTTTTGCGCGGCATCGACACGTTCTAGATATTCGCGCTCTTCTTTCGGTAATTTTGCTCGCTCCAACTCTTTGGCTTGTTCTGCCGTCAATTCGCCAGCATCAACGCGCTGCTGAAGCGCGGCTTTTTCGTCGGCCACCTTCTGCTCAATACGGGCTTGTTCTGCTTCGAGCTTGGCTTGCGCCTCTTTCGGCGTCACGTAGGAGTCTGTCAGTGTGCCTGACGCGGTGTTACTCCATCCAGGGACATCACCGGCTTTCTCGCGCGCTTTGGCATCGAGCTCAGGCTCTGGTTCCCAATAAGAGTCGAGCAAGGTCCCTGAAGCGGTTTCCGTCCAACCTGGAATGCGGTCTTCTGGTTTGATGTACTTGTTCGCCTCAACACCCGCACCGGCCGCCGCTGCTGCTGCACTATCGGACAGCTCATTCCCTGCTGACGCATCTTTGGCGGCGTTAGGGTCGGCTTGAATGGCCGCTTGCTTTGAGGCATCGGCAATTTCCTGATCGACAAGTTTTGCCGCTTCGATGTTTCTTTGCGCGATGTTGTCGGCAATCGCTTGCTCTTCTGGAGTGAGAGGGACAAGCAGCTCTTGCGCCTGAGCACGTGCACGTTCGAGATCTTTCACGCGCTGCTCAAGCGTTTTGTATTCTAGATTTTTAAGTAGATCACCCGGCTGTGCGTCTGCAA
Source organism: Vibrio sp. R10-SG-ISO4 (assembly GCF_059834135.1). Classification (NCBI taxonomy): domain Bacteria; kingdom Pseudomonadati; phylum Pseudomonadota; class Gammaproteobacteria; order Vibrionales; family Vibrionaceae; genus Vibrio; species Vibrio sp. R10-SG-ISO4. Next base: position 22,284 of record NZ_JCBDHJ010000008.1, on the reverse strand, counting down.
GCAGCGATACGCTGTTCTCTTCGCCGGATTTATTGGAGGCGACGATAAGACGAGGGCCGTCTACGTCGTTAATGATTGAGGCGCGAACGCCTGGATTGGCTTTATCGTTGTTGATACCACGTACAATATCGACCAGTTTCGAGCCGGATTGAACATCGACATCAAAACTTCGGTTGCCCATTGAAATCTGCAGCTTGCCCGGTCCAAATTTGCCATCTGCTGGCAAAACATCAGACGCAATTTTATGACTTTGGGCAAGCTGCAACACATCGATAGCGTATCGACCAGCGATAGCTTCTGTGGTTGCCGTCGCGGAGACAACAGAGTCATCGGTCGTATCGACCTTTCTTGCTGCAAACGCTTTCTCTGTACGAAAGTTTTGCATCAAGCTTCTCATCGTATCCAGCGACTCTCTGAGTCGCCCATAGGCACTGATACTAGACTCAATTTCGGCTCGCTCATTGTCGATACGTTGCTGCTTAGGCACACGCTCCGAATCAACAATTTTGCTGACCATGGAATTGATGTCCATGCCAGTGTTCATCCCAATAGGGCCAAAACTCATTCAATCACCTCGAAGTACGATCACACCGTTTGGTTTACTAAGCCCGATGAGTATCGAGCCGTTTGTTCCCTTAGGCGCCGCAATATTACCAGCATCTCTTCGTCGGGTATCTGGCGGATAATATCGCCAGTACTCGCTTCGTAAATAGTGACCACATCTCTCCCCGACTCTTCATCCACTCGAAAGGACAACCCTTTGTTGATGGACGAAATGAAATCATTCATCTCCTCGACCAAACGTTGCCTTTCTTGGCTATTGAGCTTTTCACGAGCTTTCGCCGCTTCTATCGCTTGCGTGACAGACTCGGCAGACTGCTTGCTCATTTCATGGGTAGAGGCCTTTTCTTTACTTAAAGAAATGGACTGCGCACCATCATACTTAGAAGCAATTTTAGTGCCACTTTCTGAGCCGTAAGGCTGGATGTTCGATGTGTTAGATGGTATGTCCATAACAATCTCCCTTCCACCTCATAGGTCAGTAGCGCATGCTACTACCAATAAGCTCCTGCGAACCTACCGATTAACCTAATAAGCTAAGAGCTGCCGACGGTGACTGCTTAGCTTGCGCTAGAACCGACGTACTCGCTTGCTGGAGAATTTGCGATTTGGTCATCGCTGTCGTCTCTTTGGCGTAATCTGTATCAAGGATACGGCTACGAGACGCATTGACGTTCTCGTTGATGTTATCCAAGTTACTGATCGCATGACCAAAGCGGTTCTGGAACGCACCAAGCTCCGCGCGCTGGCTGTCCACGCTCTTTAGCGCGCCATCAATCACTGACACTGCCAGTTGCGAGCCCGCAACGGTAGTGACATCGACATCTGCGACAGTTTTATCTTGCGCGGCGCCAAAGCCGATCTCTCCACCAAGACCACCGCCAATGGTGACATCACCAGAGACTTTATTGGTCGCAGCGAACAGTTGCAGTTTGCCATCTTCGCCAACCGACGCTTTCACATCTTCACTTTGACCATTGATGTAAGTGGCCAATTGCTCGATGTCGTCGCCTTCTTTCGCGTTGATGGTCAAGCTTTTCGCCTCACCGTGCACGTCAGTATAGTCTAAAGTCAGGTCGCTCGCCCCTGCACTCACTGTCCAATCGGGTGTTTTACCCGCCGTAGCAATATACGCTTTACCGCCCATGTCTGCTGTATCAGAACGCATGTTGCCCATGGATAACATCACCGCCTCACCGGAACTGGCACCAATCTGGAACGACTGACTGCCATAAGTACCATTGAGCAACTTATTGCCACCAAACGAAGTGGTTTCGGCTATACGATTCAATTCATCGTTCAGCGCCGTGACTTCTTCTTGGATCGCAATTCGCTCTGAGCGCGAGTTCGAACCATTAGACGATTGCAGTGCCAAATCACGCATACGTTGAAGGATGTTGGTGGTTTCATTCATCGCACCTTCAGCCGTCTGAGCAATAGAGATACCGTCATTGGCATTCTTCACCGCCATGTCAAGACCACGACTCTGAGACGTTAAACGGTTTGAGATTTGTAGACCGGCAGCATCATCACGGGCACTGTTGATTTTGTAACCCGATGACAAACGCTCCATGGATTTCTGCATACCATCCGACGCCCCATTGAGGTAGCGCTGAGCGGTCATCGCAGACACGTTCGTGTTTACGTTAATTGCCATATATTGATCTCCTTTGGCATTAGGGGTGATGCGCTGTCGTGTCTCTCACCTCACTTCGGCGCATCTCATTTCTCTCAGTCTTGTAACGGCGAAACAAAAAATACCTTTAGAAAAAAAATGAAGTTTTTTTCTCTTTGCCTCACATCCGTACAATTTCGTGAAACTGATCTAACTACCATGAAAATCCTTGCAAACACCAAACGTAAAAAATCCAGCCGAAGCTGGATTTTTATTCGATAAGCGCGGAGGGCGATTAGCCAAGTAGGCTGAGTGCCGAGTTTGGCGCCTGTTTCGCTTGAGCCAAGATTGAGCTTGACGCTTGAGACAGGATCTGAGATTTGGTTAGTGCTGTTGTCTCTTTCGCGAAGTCAGTGTCTTTGATTCGGCTCTTCGACGCGTTGACGTTTTCGTTGATGTTGTCCAAGTTGTTGATCGCGTGGTTGAAGCGGTTTTGGAACGCACCCAACTCTGCACGGTGACTATCCACATATTTAAGCGCCGCATCAACAATCGCGACAGACTCTTGCGCGCCGCCCACCGTCGTCACGTCAATGGTGTTCACTGTTACGTCTTGACCTGGGCCCATGTTTAGCTCGCCCGCTAGACCACCAGAGAAGCTCACTGCGCCGTCAACTTTGTTGGTACCTGCAAAGATTTGCAGTTGACCATCTTCATCAACCGAGGCTTTTACCATGTCAGTTTGACCGTTGATGTAAGTCGCAAGCTCTTCAATATCATCCCCTTCTTTCGCGGTGATATTGATGGTTTGTGCTTGGCCGTCAGTGTCAGTCAGGTTGATCGTGAGATCATTGGTACCCGCTTGAACAGACCAATCCTTATCTTTACCGTTTTGTGCAACGTAGCTAGTACCGCCCATGCCAACGTTGTCAGAACGCATGTCGTTGAGCGTCAGCATGACGGCTTCACCGTTGTCTGCACCGATTTGGAACGATTTCGTTGCGTAAGTACCGTTAAGCAACTTGTTACCACCAAAAGAGGTTGTTTCCGCGATACGGTTTAGCTCGTCGTTTAGAGCTGTGACTTCTTCTTGAATCGCCACGCGCTCAGATTTTGAGTTCGAGCCATTCGCTGATTGAAGCGATAGGTCACGCATACGTTGCAAGATGTTGGTTGTCTCGTTCATCGCACCTTCAGCAGTTTGCGCGATAGAGATACCGTCGTTCGCGTTACGTACAGCGACATCAAGACCGCGGCTTTGCACATTCAAACGGTTTGAGATCTGTAGACCTGCTGCGTCGTCTTTCGCACTGTTGATTTTAAAACCAGAAGATAGACGCTCCATTGAAGCTTGTTGTGCATTGTTCGCGCTATTTAGGTAACGCTGTGCTGTCATTGCTGCTACGTTAGTATTTACATTCACTGCCATGGTGATTTCTCCAAATTGATTTTCCGATGTATCCGGTTTCCGACGTCTCGGAAAACCAAAGTAGTTCTCTCAAAGTTACTTTTATTAACGGCGTGAGGCGGAAAAGCTTGAGACATTTTTTTTGTTTTTTTCGAAAAAAAGGCAGTTGGGGAGGAAAACGTGATTAACGGGCAATAATCGTTAAAAAATTCATTTTTTCGCTAAAGCTTTATTTCGACCTGTCGATACCTTTCTCTTTTTTGAGATTTTTGTTTTCTCAACAATGACGATTAATTCAACAGCGTTAGCGCCAGATCGGGTTGCTGTTTCGCCTGGGCAAGGATGGAGGTACTCACTTGTTGCAAGATTTGCTGTTTGACCATCTGCGTCGTCTCACGTGCGTAGTCGGTGTCCTTAATGCGGCTGTTCGAGGCGGCAAGGTTTTCGTTGATATTGCCTAGGTTGTTGATCGCATGGTCAAAGCGGTTTTGCATTGCGCCTAATTCTGCTCGATGGCTATCGACGTACTGCAGCGCCGTATCAATCACTGACACCGCTCGTTGCGCGCCGCCGACGTTGGAAATATCCAGATTATCGACCGCCTCGTAGCCCACCAGCCCCAGTTGCAATTCATTGGCTAAGCTGCCCGAGAAAGATAAGGTTCCTGATGTTTCTTTACCGGCGATAAACAGTTGCAGTTGCCCTTCGTCATTCACCGAGGCGGAGACTTTATCCGTTTGCCCATTGATGTAAGTCGCCAGTTGCTCTATGTCATCACCCTGTTTGGCTTTTATTTGAATTTGTTCTTGCTCACCTACGGCGTTGGTGTACTGAATATTGAGCATCGATGCCCCTTGCGAGACCTGCCAATCTGAACCTGCAGATAAGCCAGCGCGGTAGCTAAACCCGCCCATCGCTAGGGTGTCGGTGCGCATGCTTTTTAGTGACACCTGAACCGCCTCCCCTGAGCTAGCACCGATTTGAAACGAAGAGGTTTCAAAGCCACCATTGAGCAATTTTCGCCCACCAAAAGAGGTCGTTTCTGCTATTCGATTCAATTCGTCGTTTAAAGCGCCCATTTCTTCTTGTAGCGCCTGCCTTTCAGCTTGACTGTTCGAGCCATTGGCCGACTGCAAAGAGAGATCGCGCATACGCTGCAAGATGGAGGTCGTCTCTTGCATCGCCCCTTCCGCGGTTTGCATGATTGAAATGCCATCATTGGCATTGCGCATTGCAACATCGAGCCCGCGCATTTGTGACTCAAGACGATTAGAGATTTGTAAACCCGCCGCGTCATCTTTGGCGCTATTGATCCGACTGCCCGAAGAGAGCCGCTCCAACGATTGATTGAGCATCTCTGTCGCGCTACTCAAATATCGCTGCGCCGTCATTGCTGACACGTTGGTGCTTACGGTGATCGCCATGATTTCACTACAAATTCAATTAAAGTCCTACAGGTTATATCGGCCAATCACGCCATTCTTTAATGACAAATATGAAAAAGCCGAAGCTGGATGCTTCGGCTCTCGCGTTTAAGCTTTATGAGGGAGATTATTTGACGCTTAACGCCGTCAACATTGCCTCAGAAGGCGCGAAGAAGTAAGCCCCGGTGACCGCGGTGGTAAAACGCAACAGTTGATCCGTCTTGCCATCTGTCACACCGTACATACTCTCAAGCATCGCTTTGAAATTGTGCAGCGTATTACAGTAAGCAATGAAGAGCAGACCATGCTCACCCGATACTGAACCATACGGTAAGCTGTGACGCACAATTTTCAGTCCTTTCCCCTCTTCTTTGATGTCAACGCGGCCAACATGCGATGCCGCTGGCACGTCATCTAACTCAATAGAATCCGGTTTTGTACGACCGACCACTTTTTCTTGCGCTGACACGTTAAGGCGATTCCATGCAGGTAAATTGTGCACGAAGCGCTGAACCATCACGTAACTACCGCCGGCGAATTCACCTTCAGGGATGATCGCCACTTCATGACGTTGCCCCTCTTTCGGGTTTTCTGTGCCATCGACGAAATCGGTCATATCACGAGAGTCTAGGTAGCGGTAACCGTATGTCTCATCCACAATCTCGACCTCATCGGCCACCTCCGCCATCAGCGTACGCAGAAGGTAAAAATGCAGGTCATGACGCAGTGAGTGACAGTGAATCAGCACATCGACATCACTGCTTGGCGCCACCACACTACCCGTTCCCAAAACAGGGAACGCCATCAATTCACTTGGCATTGGCGCATCGAGCTGCGACCAAAATGCGTGCGTAAACGCAATCGACAAGGTTAACTGTGCGCCCGGTTGCTGCTGATTGAGCTCAGCCACCTTTTGCGGCAGAGCTTGAAGCTTTTCAAGCACCCCTTGCGGATTCTGTTTGATTTTGAGAAGTGTGTATTGAGCGAATGGGCCAGCCTCAGGGAGAATGGCACTTTGTGGCGATGACATTGTTATAACCTCACGTATTTATTGTTCTTTATCCCATTACGTTGGGAGATCAGTATCTGTTCAATTCTTCTTTAACGGTGAATGCACGATTTACGTAGATGCCTTTTACGTAGATGCTTTTACGTAGATGACTTGGTTGACTCATTTTCGACGCCAAGCTGAAAACAATCTTTCACACTGCGACTGTTAACTAGATAGATAATGAGCCAAGTCAGCAATAACCCGATACCACCCTGTGTCCAACTGAAGGCACCGTGATGCAAGTATACCTGGTAAGCCCACTGCAACCACTGAGCAACCGCAATGACTAAGGTGAGCGGGCGACCGTAATACAGTAAACGAGTGAGCCAAGTGCGCTCGGGACTGCGCAAACCATAAAGCCACATCAACGCAATCGTCGGCAACCCCATCAGTAACCCAAGATAGAGACCCGTTTGATTAGGGTACACGATAGTCAGTATCTCACTTCCGGACTCTCGACTGGCGCCAGCGACGACGAAGACAATCCAAGCGCGAGCAAGAAAAAACCACCCTAGCCATAGCCATTTTGGCGCTTTTAAAAAACCGTGTTGATCATAGTGTTCGATGGCGTAACGCACGACGTTATTCATTTTCTAAGACGACTAACCCACACTGTAAAGTAAAAGCCGCCACTTTGCGACCCGCAAGCCCCCACAAGCCATAGCGGCGTGCTATGATAAGCCTTTGTTTACTTTCTCAATGAAGACCGCCATGAAAACCAGCCCTTCCCTCTCACCTGAAACCAAGCAAGACGCGCTAGCCATTGCAAAAGCGACGCAAAAGCCGGGGCAGACCAAAGAGCAAACCAAACTTATTGCTCAAGGGATCGAGAAAGGCATCGCATTGTATAAAAAGCAGCAAAAAGAGAAAGCTCGCCAAGCGGATAAGGCTCGTAAGAAAAATCAGAAAGCCAAAACCACGCCGACACAGAAAGTCGCGCTTTCCCCTGAACCACAATCGGTTCCTTCTCGCTCAAAGACCAATGCTTGGCTCCCTTGGGGGCTACTTATCATCAGTTGGATAGGATTTATTGCTTATGTCGTTAGCCAATAAACATCGCACTTTACTTACCTTTTGCGCGCTCACCTTTTGCGGACTTACATTGGTAGGGTGCGCGTCACCGAGCATGAGCCTCAATCCTGCGGCACAGCACGTTCATCTTCGCCAAGATGCCACCTTTGATCCTCTGCGATGTCAGTTCCTTGGTGAAGTGACCGGCAGTGAAGGCCATTGGTACAGCTACTGGTTCTTTGCCAACGATGTGATGATCCAAGGTGCAACCAATGACATTAAAAACCGTGCTCACGCACTAGGCGCAAACACGGTGTATATGGTTTCTCCGCAAGATTTCGTGACTTCATTTACACTCATGGGCAACGCCTATTTGTGTCCGTAAACGAATACCTGGTAAGAGCGGTGCCCCGAGTGGGTTCCACTCACTGGCTAAGCTTTAAAGCCCAAACTGGCCGCGATGTCTGAGCGGCGCTCAATCACCCACTGGCTGTCAAACGGACCCCAGTCTGAAAGCTGGTAATAGCCGTCATTATGGCGGCGTCCATCTTGAACAAACATCAATTCAATACCGATACCGGGCAACGCTTTGATCACATCTTGTATGGTGCGGCGTGGCCACCCCGTCTGTTCAATCAGCTTGGGGACATTGGGCCTTTCTAAATTTTCAACGAGCAGTGCAAGATATAGGCGTCTTGCAAACACAGGACTCAACTCCATTGATAACCTCCTAAAGATTTCTATGGTCATTATTTCTGTTTTGCCTGGCGATGTGTTGCGTTTGATCAATAACTCGACAATCGAAATTCGTTGCAACACATTTTTTTTGCTCAATGAAATATATCGATCACACTTTTGTCTCGTTGCTCAGTTCCTGCTACGATGCGAAAACAATAAAAACAGTCATAAAAAAGGTAAGTCATGACCATCACTATGTACGGAATTCCTAACTGCGATACGATCAAAAAAGCCAAAAAATGGTTGGAACAACAAGGCATTGAGTACCAATTTCATGACTATCGCAAACAAGGCATAGAAACGGAGCTCGTCGAGCGCTTTTGCCAACAGCTTGACTGGCAGCAAGTGCTCAACAAACGCGGCACCACATACCGCCAGCTCAGCGACGAGCAAAAAGCCAATCTAGACAAAGAAACGGCCGTGTCGCTGCTCGTTGAGATGCCTGCGATGATCAAACGTCCGATTCTCGATGTCGACGGTACGCTCCACCTCGGTTTCAAAGCAGACCAGTACACAGCGGTTTTTTCGTAGAATCCCTCATATTGCATCACCCACATTGTATTGACATGAATAATTAAGGAACTCAAGGATGACAGATAGCCCAACATTGGCTCTCGCAAAAGATTTAATTAGCCGCCAGTCGGTGACCCCAGAAGATGCCGGCTGCCAAGACGTAATGATTGAACGCTTAAAAGCCTTGGGATTTGACATCGAAGTGATGGTGTTTGAAGACACCACCAACTTCTGGGCAAGAAGAGGAACTGATGCGCCGCTGTTTGCCTTTGCAGGCCACACCGACGTCGTGCCTGCGGGTAAGCTTGAACAGTGGCAGACGCCCCCTTTTGAACCGACCATCAAAGACGGCGTCTTATTTGGTCGCGGTGCAGCGGACATGAAAGGCTCACTGGCCAGTATGATTGTTGCGGTGGAGCAGTTTATTGCTGAGCATCCTGATCATAAGGGGTCGATTGGTTTTTTGATCACCTCAGACGAAGAAGGCCCCTTCATCAATGGCACAGTGCGCGTGGTTGAAACCTTAATGGCACGCAATGAGCACATTGATATGTGTATCGTTGGCGAACCATCCAGCACAGACATCGTTGGCGACGTAGTGAAAAATGGTCGTCGTGGCTCCATCACCGGCGATTTGACCGTTAAAGGTATTCAAGGCCACGTTGCCTACCCGCATCTTGCCAAAAACCCAGTGCATGAGTCGCTGCTCGCCATTCATGAACTGGCCACGACAGAGTGGGACCAAGGGAACGATTACTTCCCACCCACCAGCTTCCAGATCCCCAATGTGCACGCAGGTACCGGGGCTTCTAACGTCATCCCGGGAGAGTTCAACGTTCAGTTTAACTTGCGTTTTAGTACCGAACTCAATAACGACACCATCGTCAAACGCGTCCACGACACATTAGACAAGCACCAACTCGACTACGATCTGAAATGGACATTCAATGGTGACCCGTTCCTAACCGATACCGGTGCGCTACTTGACGCTGTTGTGGATGCGGTGGATGCGGTCAACCAAACGAAACCGCAACTCCTCACGACGGGCGGCACCTCAGACGGCCGATTTATTGCCCGAATGGGGGGGCAAGTGGTTGAGCTTGGTCCGGTCAACGCAACCATCCACAAAGTGAATGAGTGTGTAATAGTCGATGATCTTGAAAAGCTGACATTGATGTACCAGAAAACGCTCGAAAATCTGTTGGTGTAGTCATGACGCCCTCGCAACTGACCGGCAAAGCCTCCGATCACCTGGAAGAGGTGTTGGTGGGAGAAAAAGCGTTTCTGGTGCACCCGAACGCCACACACGCCTTGCTGACGTTAAGAAAAGCGGCACTTGAGGCTGGATTTGACCTGTGCGTTGCGAGCGGTTTTCGGGATTATGATCGGCAAAAAGCGATTTGGAATCGAAAAATGAGCGGAGAGGCTGCCGTGCTCGACAGCCACAGCCGTCCGCTCGACGCTCAATCGCTCACCATTGCAGAGCGCATCCATATCATCATGCGCTGGTCAGCGGTGCCAGGCGCGAGCCGCCATCATTGGGGTACGGATTTCGACGTGTATGCACGTAACTTACTTCCTCGGCATACTTCTCTAAAACTGGAACCTTGGGAATATCACACCGGTCACCAGCAACCTTTCTATCTGTGGCTTAGTCACACCCTGCAGGACTACGGTTTTTTCTTCCCCTATCACACCGATCGTGGCGGTGTCGCTCCCGAGCCTTGGCACATCAGTCACCGAGCGACTGCAGATACTTGCCTTAGCCACCTCACCCCAGCCTTGCTGACTGAGCAGTGGCACGATCCCGAGCTACTGGGAAAAGAGTACCTGATCTCAAACGTCGATACGCTGTATACTCAGTTTATCACCAATATTAGCGCGTAGGCTTGCAATGGAACTGTTCACTAACCCTTGGTTTATCATCATTCTGGTCGTCTGTTTTATGGTCGGCAACATCGCGGCACTGCGCTATGTCTCCTACTTGAAACTCAAACCAACTAGCAAAACGCAGCCAACAGACGCAGAGCAAGAGCGACGCAGCGATGAAGCGCTACTCAAAGAGCTACTCGAAGAAAGCGAGGAAAGCACGCCAGAGGGCAGCGACCCAATGACCAATAATAGTGCCACTAGCAACACCACTCACCCGCAGAACAAAGACTAAGCTACCTCCCTAATTCTGAACATCTCCAATTCAGATCATCTCCGATTCAGAGCATTACGCGGAGCCATCTCCGCGTATCAGCCAAGTCGGTTTAGCCCGGCGATCTATTTGATATGATCCCACGACATGTTTGAGACCAATCGGCACTCGTCGCATTTAAAATGAAACACGTCATGAAGTGGCTCGTCTAAGCGCCAGTCGCCACCACACTTGGGGCATAACCTAGCCTGCTCAGTCGCGAGGCTCTCGCCTCCGACGCGATACTGATAGTAGTAAGTGGGGATTTGCGTGATGTACTCAATCCGGCCGCGCAAATCCCAGCCACGCTTAAATAGCACGCTGTCCACGTCACCAATCTCATGCAAGGCCGCATGTTCAGCGCGGCACGCACCGGCCATTTGCAGCTCATCGCACGCTTGCCATTCCGTCTGCCATTTGATCACCGCTTTATGATCGCCATTGAGCGTTGGGCCAGTGCGGTATAAAGGGATAGGCAGCAAGGTATCGCCACTACGAAGCGGCGAGCAAGTATGCACATACGTGGTGTAGAGCACCTGCCAGCTTGGCGCACTGTCATCGGCGGCCTCTTCCGAGTTAATGTCTCGGCCCAATAGACGCATTTTTGGGGCCAGCAGCGCCGCCTCAGCTAGGCGCTTGAGACACACTTTGACAAAGTCGGAGTGGTGTCTTGGGTGTAAGCTCTCTTTCTCTGGGCAGACGACACGGACAAAAAACTCGCCATCGCCCATCACGATAGGGAACTCTCTGCCGAGCACCTGACCGTTGTAACGTAGCGCATCCATCAGACCGTTAATGGCTTTGTCGACCGCACTGATGGTGGTGTTATCAAAACACTCAAACTGTAACTCAACTACGTACATCGCTTGATACCACCGGCTCTAACTGGGAAAGAAATTCATCAATACTTGGTGCGAGGACGTCTCGCTTTGCCGTGCCGAGGCGCTCAAGAATCACGTTCCCCGTCAAATTGCAGATCGAGACCACATCGAGCTCCGCCTCTGTTGCTCCGATAAACACCGTAGGTTTGAGTTTTAAACGACGCTGGGTAACCAAATGCCCCAGAATGTTCTCTTGCAGGCGCTCAAAGTCGTCATCACTCCACACTTGCAAGAGCGTCAAGTCATTGCCTTGCCAGGTCACGTCCATATCGGCGCTGTATTGAATACCGTAAAAGATTTTGATGTCATCGTGAAGGGTCAGCTCAATCGCTTGTTCAACGTTGGAAAAATCCGCTTGACGCTCTCTCGGCTGAGCTTGCCACCAGACTGTGTCCTCATCCTTGTGTACAACACAGGGTGAGACCAAGTCCGCCAACTCTGCGCTTTTCGGCAAATGACCTTGACGGTCAAGGTAGGCTTGGCGGTAGCGGTCACTCAACGAGAGTAACGCCTCAGCTGCGATATCTTGCATTCAAATCTCCAACATCAATGTTCGCTTTTAGGGGCGGGATTGCGTAAAATTCTCGCCATTCTAATGGAAAATGAACAAAAGTATGAGCAAATATTCTGATGCCAAAGAGCTGGCTGGCCTAACCCTTGGACAAAAAACCGACTACGCCAACCAGTACGACCCAAGCTTGCTTCAACCGGTCCCGCGCAGCCTCAACCGCGACGATCTTCAGCTGGGTGACACTTTGCCATTTATGGGCTGCGATCTTTGGACTTTGTATGAGCTCTCATGGCTAAACAGTAAAGGGCTGCCTCAAGTTGCGATTGGTGACGTCGCCATCCCTGCCACTAGCGCCAACTTGATTGAGTCGAAGTCGTTCAAGCTCTACCTTAACAGTCTTAACCAATCCCGCTTCGACAGTTGGGATGAAGTCGAACGCACGTTGACCCGCGATCTTTCGGCCTGCGCAGGTGAAACCGTATCCGTCACCCTGCACAGCGTTGAGGACTATACCGACAGCGTGATTGTGACCATGAATGGCGAGTGTATCGATCACCAAGACATCGAAATCACCCACTACGACTTTGATGCGAGCCTGCTGGAAAATGCCACGCTCGCGGAAGACGTGGAAGAGAGCCTCCACAGCCATCTATTGAAATCGAACTGCTTGATCACCAATCAACCTGATTGGGGCAGCGTCGAGATTCAGTACCAGGGCAAGCAAATCGATCGCGAAGCGCTGCTGCGTTACCTTGTCTCTTTCCGTGAGCACAATGAGTTTCACGAGCAGTGTGTGGAACGAATCTTTACCGACATCATGACCTACTGCCAACCAGAGAAGCTCACGGTTTATGCCCGTTACACGCGCCGTGGTGGTCTTGATATCAACCCATATCGCTCAAATCAATACCCAGAACCGTTGCACAACCAACGCATGGCGCGCCAATAACATTCGTTCCTCTTAATTTGGTCAACAAGGATAGCTACCACCATGATTTCACTTCGCTGGCGCTCGATTGTCTTTGCGTTTGTTTTGCTGATTTCTCGCCCGTTATGGGCCAACACGATCTATTCATCCGCCGTGTTGAACGAGGCCAGCGGCGTGGTGGATGTCGTGCCAGCGCAAGCTCGTCAGTTGGTGCAAAATTTCTTAGAGCAGCGTGATTTAATTGGTCAGACGGAGCAAAGCCCGAACGCTTTATCGCGTGACGATTCTGAGAGCCGCACTCGCTCTCCAGGCAGCACCATTGACGCTCTGCGTATTCTGTCAAAAGCCGAATACAATCTGCACAACCCACGAAACGCGCTCCTGCACCTTGAACAAGCGGAAGAATTAGCGGCGAAATACCAGCTCCCCTATCTGCTGCTTGACGTGCGTATTGATGAAATTCAACTGCGTTGGCAAATCAGCGCTGATGGCGCCGCCGCCCGTGAAGGGCTCGAGCTGGTCGAGCAAGAAATCAGTCAAATCGCCAATCCACAGCAATTTGCGCGCGGATTGCAATACCGCACTGCCATGTTGCGCGCTGCGATAGCGTCACAGGAAGGGCAATTGGATCTCGCCAATCAACTCTACCTGCAAAGTAAAGAGTATGTGGACAACTCCAATTCTGACCGCACGTTTATCCGCTTTCACACCACCTATGGCCAGCACTTACTCGCGCATAAACAGTACAACCAAGCGCTCTCCGAGCTTCTTGCCAGTTATTGGAAAGCGATTGAAGTGGACTCAGGGCAACAATTGGCAGAGGTCAACCAAGTGCTGGGACAACTCTTTTTTGAGCGCCGAGTGCTGGATAAAGCGGCGGACCACCTCTCCCAAGCAGCGGATTTTTATGACAACTTTGACTCATCACCTCGATTAGCCCCCTTGCTCAAACGTATGGGCGATATCTACTACCAGCAAGGGAAATACAACTTGGCGTTGGTGCACTACTTCAACGCCATGGACCATGAAAAGATGCGCACCAATATCGAAAGTGTCATCGACATTCGTCTCTCGCTCGCGACCACTTATCTAAATTTGGTCAACTACCCACTGGCAGAGCAATATTTAGAGCGCGCGCAAGATCTGTTGCAGTACACAGATACCCCACGTCTAAAGGCACACGCTCTGTTGCTTGAATCCGGTTTGGCACGTCATCAAAAGCTCGCAAAAGTGGTGTTGGATCGCGCCTTCAAAGCGCTCTCTATCGGTGAATCGCTCAATGACATCACCATTCGTAAACACGCGTTCCAACTGCTCTACTACGGCTATGAACTGAGTGGGGAATACAAAGAAGCGTTAGAGTTTATGAAACAATTTAACTCCCTATCCATTATTGAGCAGCAGCAACTCGACATCATAAGCGAAGACGCGTTTCGCCAACAAAAAGAGTTCGTCGAGCAATCGCTTCATCTAGCGGGCCAAAAAGAAGAGCTGATTGAAACCCACGCCGAGTACCTCAAATTTCAGAAAATCACAGTGACGCTGTTTGTGGTGTGCGCGCTGCTCTTTATCTTCTTAATACGTCGAGGGCATGTCATCAATGTTCAACGTGAGGAGTTGGATCTGCTCAACGAGCTGATCTACACCCATTCACGTTCTGGCTTGAAAAACCTACGCATGTTGAACGCGAAACTACCGGCGTCATTGGAAGAGAGCAGCCACAAATTTGAGAAATGGCATGTTGGCGAGCTGATTCATGAACCACTCAATGACCGCCTGCGCTTCGTCATGATTGACGTCCCCTTCCTGCGTAACATGTATTTGCAACACGGCTACGCAGAGGGGTTAAAACTGGAAAAAGCCTTTGGTGACTATCTGCACAGCCGAATTGAATCTCCGGCGCGTATGTATCACTTTTCCGATGCCAACCTCCTCTACATTGAGCCAGCCAGCGAAGAGAACCGAGATCCTGAACGACTGTTTGAACGCATTCAGCAGTGGATCTGTGAGTTTGAGCCTCAACGCTCGCTTAACCGCATCGTACGAATTGGTATGGCGGATTACCCCTTCCTACCAAGGGCTTATACGGCCGTGAATGATAAAGAGTTGATTGATGTGTTGTTGATGTCCACCAGCACGGCGCGTACCTTAAGTATGAAAGAACACAGTAGTCAGTGGGTTTACCTCAAGGCGATTGAGAATGCTCCGGCAGCGAGCCTTGCAACTGGTAACATACGTAAAGCGTGTAAACATTCCATTAATCAAGGGTTAATAAAGGTCCATTCATCGTTCAAGAATGAGGACAGTATCAAAAAACTATTAAAAGATGAGTAAAACCTGGGCAAACGACGTCGGTATGTCGTGACGGGCGGATTTATTTTGATATTATCGTTAAATTCGTTATTAAGGTTAGGCTTTTCCTATCCGTCTTAAGTTTAGATTTTCATGGGCGTTCTTGAGCAAGATCTTCAGTCACAGCTGTACAATCTGAAATCTCAATTGGAACAAGTCCGATTGAATCACAGAGATACCTCGTTCAAGTTTCAACGAGAACAAAAGGTATTGAAGCGAATCGTCGCGTCCCTAAGTAGCGCCTATACTTATGAGAACCCTAGGCTTCAAGATGGCTTGATAGAACTGCGTCGAGCCTTAGAACAGCAGCAAGATGTCACTACCATGATACCGAAGCTCGCCGTTCTTGAACGCCTGCTTAAACAGCAGAGCATAGCGATGGACAAACAGAGCGACAATTTAGACTCGAAAATCAAAGCAAGCGGTGAGACCCTGCTACGCTTGACAGGTTTGCCTGCCAAGATTAAGCGTGATCTACGCGATTTACTCAGTTATTCCAACGGCATTGAGCGGCCAAAAGCAGAACAAGCTTTGACTCTACTTGGCCTCTACGAACGCTCCATCAAAATCATTACTTCCAACCCTGACACTTCCATCAATCAAATCGCCAACAGCTCGGATCGCGAACTGCTTTTGCGCCTTTCGGATGAGCTGCAACACCTCATCACTGAATTGGATTTTGAAGGTGAGTCAGGGGATCTCTTAGCGGATATCCGTGCCAAACTGCTGATTGGCGTCTCTTCACATGTATTGCTTGAGCTCACCTTACAAACGCTCAAGCTGGTCATCGAAGGCACCAAGTATGAGCGCAAGACCTCTGAGCAGTTTTTAGAGCAAGTGAACGCTTCTCTCGCGACGACACTCAAAAGTAGCGCGCAAAATACGCAGCAGTCGGAAAGCTACTTTGAGCAGCGCAAAGAGATGAACATCGAGCTCTCCGAGTTACTGGGCAGTACTCAATCTAAGGTCAACAACGCGCAGTCGCTCGATGATCTCAAGCAAGATCTCAATCCACTGTTGAGTCAGCTCAATGCATTAACCGAACGGTTACACTTAGCGGAGCAGCGTGAGCAAGCCCTCATCGAGCGGATGGAATATGGCAATAATCAGTTGGAAGCGCTGTTCGAAGTGACGCAAGATTACCGTCGTCGACTTGAAGATCAAGCGCAGCGCATGTTGCTTGACCCGCTGACCAAGGTCTACAACCGCACCGCCTTTAACGATCGTTTAGAGCTTGAATATCGCCGCTGGATTCGCGCGCAACATAATCTTCGCGTGGTGATGTTTGATATTGATGGTTTTAAGGTCATCAATGACAGCTTTGGGTATTCTGCGGGCGACAAAGCACTCAAGATCATTGCACGCACCATTAAGAGCCAGTTGAATAGCACAGACACTGTCGCCCGTTTCTCAGGCGAAGAGTTCATCATTTTACTGCCTGAATCCGATGACAACGCCAGCTTTAAGCTCATCCAAACTGTTCAGTCTCAGGTCTCGAAGCTGCCATTCAAATTCCGCGACCAAAACCTCTCTATCACCTTGTCGGCGGCCAGCACCTCCTTCAAAGAGTCCGATACACCAGAAGAAGTACTCGAACGCCTAAACCTTTCACTGAAAGAAGCGAAATCCGTCGGAAAAAGCCAACTGGTTTGGAAATAACCCACCCCCTCATTTCTCAGCTTGATATAAACATATCAAATACTTAGCCTTTATTATCTGTTAAAGCATGCTAAGCTAGTAGTAACTCAGTTATTCACTCCCTCTCCATTTTCCACTGAGCACTAACAATAATAAATCACCGCATGAAACAATTCTGGTTAAGGAGACTTCATGATCACACATATCAGCCCAGCCGGTAGTATGGACTTACTGTCTCAACTTGAAGTTGAGCGCCTTAAAAAAACGGCCTCGAGTGATCTCTACCAACTGTATCGCAACTGCACACTGGCGGTGCTTAACTCCGGCAGCCACACGGACAACTCAAAAGAGCTACTCGACAAATACAAATCCTTTGATGTCAATGTATTACGCCGTGAGAGAGGCATCAAACTCGAACTCATTAATGCTCCAGAGCACGCCTTTGTTGACGGGGAAATCATCAAAGGTATTCAGGAGCATCTCTTCTCTGTGCTGCGCGATATTGTTTATGTCAACATGCACTTAGCGGATAATCAACGTCTAAACCTGACCAATGCCAGCCACATTACCAACTTGGTGTTTGGCATTTTGCGTAACGCCGGAGCCCTAATCCCTGGGCTTGAGCCTAACTTAGTCGTCTGTTGGGGCGGTCACTCTATCAATGCGACGGAGTACCAATACACGCGCGAAGTAGGTAATGAGCTGGGTCTGCGTGAAATGAACATCTGTACCGGCTGCGGTCCTGGTGCGATGGAAGGCCCCATGAAGGGGGCTGCGATCGGTCATGCCAAACAGCGCTACTACGAGCAGCGTTATCTTGGCCTCACTGAGCCATCGATCATTGCTGCTGAGCCGCCAAACCCGATCGTCAATGAACTGGTCATCATGCCGGACATTGAAAAGCGCCTCGAAGCCTTTGTGCGTATGGCGCACGGCATTGTGATTTTCCCCGGCGGCGCGGGCACAGCGGAAGAGCTGCTTTACGTGTTAGGCATTATGATGCACCCAGAAAACGCCGATCAGCCGCTGCCCATCGTACTGACTGGGCCAAAAGAGAGTGAAGAGTACTTCCGCTCCATTGACCAGTTTATCGGTGCCACGCTAGGTAAAACTGCACAACAACACTACGAAATCGTGATTGATGATCCCGCGCGTGTGGCGCAAATCATGAAACATGGAATGAGTGAAGTGCGTGCTCATCGTAAAGAAACCGGCGATGCATACAGCTACAACTGGTCACTTAAAATTGAGCCTGAGTTCCAACTGCCTTTTGAACCGACCCACGACAACATGGCGAGTTTGGATTTGCACCTCAATCAACGACCTGAAAACCTCGCCGCTTCTCTGCGTCAAGCGTTCTCGGGTATTGTGGCGGGTAATGTGAAGGCAGAAGGTATCCGTGAGATTGAACGCCACGGCCCGTTCGAACTCGATGGCGATAGTGAGCTGATGAAAAAGATGGACAGACTATTAAAAGACTTTGTCAGCCAAGACCGGATGAAACTGCCCGGAGGCAGTGCCTACGAACCGTGCTATCGGATTAAGACCGCCTAGCAATCTATCACTCAATCATTACAATAAGGGCCTTAGAGCCCTTATTTTATGCCGTTTTGGTAACGCTGTTATGTCTATACACCTTGTGATCATCGATGCCCTCAATTTGATTCGCCGAGTCCACTCAGCGCAGCCCGATGCGTCAGACATCGCACGTACCGCTCAAACCACCTCGCGCACTTTAAGTCGCATCATCAACGAAAGCCAACCCACCCACATTATTGCGGTGTTTGATCATCACCTGCAAGAGCGAGGCTGGCGCGCCGAACGGTTGCCTGAATACAAACAAAACCGCAAACCGATGCCCGAACCACTGCAAGAGGGCCTAGAGAGCATTCAAGAAGCATGGTGGCAATTGGGGGTGGATTCGCTGTTATCTGAAGGGGATGAAGCTGACGATCTGGTCGCCACACTGGCGATGAAGGTCGCGAGTCACGGCGAAAAAGTGACCATCATTTCCACCGATAAAGGCTATTGCCAATTGCTCTCTCCCACCTTGCAAATTCGCGACTATTTTCAGCATCGTTGGTTGGACGCGCCATTTATCGAACAAGAATTTGGTGTCAAACCCGAGCAATTGGCCGACTACTGGGGATTGGCTGGCATTAGCTCAAGCCAAGTGACTGGGGTTCCGGGCATTGGCCCGAAAGCCGCCAAAGAGATCCTGACGCAATTTGCCAACATCGATGAGGCCTACGCCAGCGAGAGTTTAGCGCCCAAATATCGTAAAAAATTGGACGAGCATATTGAGCAAGCCAAACTGTGCCGCCAAGTTGCCGCGCTGAAAACCGATATCGAGCTTGGATTCAACTTGCAAGATTTGCGCTATTCACCGCCCGAACAAGGATAAAAAACAGCCCTGACAATGCAGGGCTGTAACTTGACCTTAATCGGTTAGCTTAGTGCGGCGAGATGTTCGATAAACACTGGACGTGCACGGTGATCTCTTCTCGATCATGATACAAGTGCTTCGCTTGCAGCTTGAATTTGACCTTGTTTTCAATCAGGAAAATCTTCAAGTTTTCAATATCTTCCAACACTTCATCGTAACGCCCTTTCATCGGCAACTTTAAATTGAAGATCGCCTCTTTCGCCCAA
The DNA here is from genome assembly GCF_059834135.1 of Vibrio sp. R10-SG-ISO4. Classification (NCBI taxonomy): domain Bacteria; kingdom Pseudomonadati; phylum Pseudomonadota; class Gammaproteobacteria; order Vibrionales; family Vibrionaceae; genus Vibrio; species Vibrio sp. R10-SG-ISO4. Next base: position 2,819 of record NZ_JCBDHJ010000008.1, on the reverse strand, counting down.
CCACTGATGATCCATTCACCCATCAATTGCGCCACGCGTGACGGTTTTTCAATCATGTCACACACGAGCCAAGTGACGTTTTTACGCGCGGGTTCGAACTTAAAACCATCTTCTTGATGGTGTTTCACCTGCCCTGTTTCCATCAAGCTGTCCGCCATCATGCCGTTATCAACCGCATGGACAAACATCGAACGCTTGACCAGTTGATAGGTCCAACCGCCCGGACACGCACCTAAGTCCACACCCCACATGCCAGAGGCAAGACGCTCGTCCCACTCTTCTTTTGGGATAAAGACATGGAACGCTTCTTCAAGCTTCAACGTCGAACGACTAGGCGCATCAGCAGGGAACTTAAGACGCGGGATGCCCATAAAGAATTGGGAGTTGTTGCTAGGTAACGAGTAGCCAACAAAACAGTGCCCCGGCGCTACAAAGCAGAGGTGCAATACTGGTTTTTTCGGGCTCTCTCTATCGAAAAGAATGCCTTTGCCGCGCATCGCTTGGCGCATCGGTACGGTAAATTTTCGGCAGAACTTGAGTAGCTCTTTGGCCTCATTGGTGTCTGGCGTCTCAATTCGGATATCGCCGCAACGAGGAAAATCTTCGACCTCAGCCAGAGATTGCAAAATCGGCGTGATACGATCTTCACGAGGCAGCTCGTCAATTTCTACCGCCACCGCAAACATCTGACGGGCAAAAATGAGCGACTTAAAGTCGAGCTCTTTGACCAACTTCTCGGCATCGCCCTCTTGATAGCATTCAAACAGCACGTATCCCGAATTCTTTTTCAGGCGAGGGAAACCATACACTTCCAACTGGGTGGCGCGATCTAGAATTTCTCCGGCACACTCTTTCTCAAACCCAGAACGGCAATAGAGCATTAACTGTTTCACTGATTCACCTCGTTACTTTGCAGTGCGGCGACAACAAACAGCGCCCAACCAATCAAAAACATCACTCCACCGAACGGAGTGATCGGGCCAAACCATTTGATGCCCGTGATCGCGAGTGCGTATAAGCTGCCGCTAAAACAAAAGATGCCGATGATAAAGCAAATTGCCGCACGTGCGAAATTTTTTTCTCCGGCGGATAATGACGTCAACCGAAGGAAAAGCGCACAGAGCATGATCGCGACAGCGTGGAGGAATTGATAATGGACGCCGGTTTGAAACACCTCCAGCAGATAAGGCGGCAGCATGGCTTTTAAACCATGGGCAGCAAAAGCGCCTAATGCGACACCAAGACCGGCAAACATGCCACCCAAGGCAAGTAAGTGGTTACTTTTCACTGTAGACTCCTTGAATAAACTCGGCCAACTTCTCGACCGCTAAGGCGATATTGCTTTGCTCAGTATGCCCAGAGCGTTTGCGAGGTTTAAAGCTATGATCGCCATCTGGAATGAACACAAGCTCGGTACATGACGACAAAGAGAAATTCACGCACTCATCTTTTGAGCCGAACGCATCACGCTCACCTTGCAAAATCAAGGTGGGTTTGTGGATAGTGCTTAGGTGGTCGCCCTTAAAGTTCTCTGGCTTGCCCGGCGGATGAAAAGGAAACCCCAAACATGCCACCGCGCGCACCTTATCGTCATCAGCCAATAAACTCGCCATGCGTCCTCCCATCGACTTACCGCCGATCACCACAGGGGAAGCGGCATGTTGCTCAAGTACCTGTTGATAGGCTTCCAGTAACTTGGGCGCTCTGTCTGGCGGGCGGCGCTTGCCATCTTGTTCGCACTTTTCCATATAGGGAAAATTAAAACGAATCACTTGAATACCGTGACTCGCGAGCCCCTTGGCGACGGCATCCATGAACGCATGATCCATTCCCGCCCCCGCGCCATGAGCAAAAATAAACACAGGATCATGGCTATCGCCGTCAATACGTCGATTATTCATCCAGCAATACCTCTTGTTCTTTGTGCGCCTTGGCCAGCATCCAATCACGGAAAGTGGCAATACGCCCCATATCCGCCTGCTTCTCATGGCAGACCACATAAAAGGCGTTCTTGGAGACCAATACCTCATCGAATGGGGCAATTAAGCGTCCTGCCTCCAACTCTGGTTGGGCAAGAACGTTGTTACCCAAGGCGACCCCTTGGCCGTGAGCAGCCGCCTGCAGCACCATGGTTGAGTGACTAAAGATGGGGCCGTGGTTGACATTGACGCCTTCAATGTCATGCTCTTTCGCAAACTGCTTCCAATCTTTGCGCGAGGTATCGTGAAGTAGAGTATGCTGCTTGAGGTCACTTAATGTTTCTAATGGTTTGTTACCTAAAAGTAACGACGGGGAACAAAGTGGGATTAAAAATTCTTGGTAAAGTTTGTCTGCTCGAAGCCCGGGCCAATTACCGCGCCCGTAGTAAATGGCCACATCGACATCATCGGTCAGAGACCCCTCATCCATATCAACGGCTTTAATACGCACGTCGATATCTGGCTCTTGCTGGTTAAAGTCCGCCAGTCTTGGAACAAGCCATTGGATCGCAAAGCTCGGCGGTAAGCTGATGGTTAGGGCACCTTTCTCACTTCTTTCCAGAACTTTATCTGTCGCTTCGGCCAGTGAAGAGAAGATATCTTTGATATCAAGGAAATAACTTTGACCTTCCTCGGTGAGCAGTAACGAGCGATTTCGGCGACGAAACAGTTTCAAGCCGAGAAACTCTTCCAGCGCTTTAATCTGGTGGCTCACTGCCGCTTGAGTCACAAACAACTCTTCGGCAGCACGGGTAAAGCTCAAATGACGTGCGGCGGCCTCGAACACTTTTAATGAGTTCAAAGGGGGCAATCTTCTGGACATTAGGGTCGCCTCTATAT